>DATBSS010000453.1:0-25350 GCA_036559665.1 Myxococcaceae bacterium | reverse complement strand
GGGGGGACGAGTCCATGGGGGAGACGATGGAGCGCGCCGGGAACTTCCTGCCGCGCCTGGATCAGGGCCCGTTCGCGGGCGAGGGCGTGGACCGCAACCTGGTCACCCTCACCGCGCCCGCGTCCGCGGCGGCCGAGCAGTTCCGGACGCTGTACTTCCGCCTGGAGCGGCTCAAGCAACTCCGCCCGCTCAAGGTGGTGTCGTTCACCTCCGCCCTTCCCGGGGAGGGGAAGACGGTCACCGCGCTGAACCTGGCGCTGACCGCCGCGCGCGCCAGCCTGGACCGGCGCATCCTGCTCGTCGACGCCGATCTCCGGCGCGGCGCGGTGGCGGGGCTGCTGGGGATCCGCGCCACGCCCGGCCTGCGGGAGCTTTTGGAGGGCGAGGCGGAGATCCGCGACGTGGTCCGGCGCTTCCAGGGGGAGCGGCTGGCGGTCATCCCCTGCGGCGGCGCCTCGGCGGAGCCAACGCACGCGCTCGCCTCGGCGCGGATGCGGCAGCTGCTGGAGCGGGTGCGCGAGCACTTCGACGAGGTGTACCTCGACCTGCCGCCCACGCTGCCCTACGCGGACGCCGCCATCCTGGGCTCGCTCTCCGACGGCGTGCTGATGGTCATCCGCGCCAACCAGACCTCCGCCCGGTACGTGCACCAGGCGGTGGAGATGTTGGCGGGCGCGCCGGTGGTGGGGTGCGTGCTCAACGGTTCGGACCAGGTGGCACAGGCCGGGCCCCCGGCGAGGAAGGGGCCGAGGAAGGCCTGATGCTGCGGGTGTTCCATCACTACGTCTCGGCGAGGAAGCTGATGTTCTTCCTCGCGGAGACCCTGTCCATCGGGCTGGCCGGCGTGGTGGGGGCGGGCACGCTGGCACTGCTCATCTCGCCGCCGGGGACGTCGGTGCCGCTGGACCGGATGCTGTTCCAGTTGGGCTTGTACGCGCTGGGGTTGGCGGCGCTCTTCCAGGTCGTGCTCTACGCGGTGGACCTCTACGACCTCAAGGTCGCCTCGGAGGACCTGGGCGGCGGCGGGGGCGCCCGGCTGATCAAAGCGGCCGGGGTGGCGGTGTTCGCGTTGGGGCTGGGCGGGCTGGCCCTCCGCGTCCGCGCTCCCACCGGGGTGTTGCTGGGAGGCGCGCTGGGGGCGGTGGCGGGGGCAATGGCGGTCCGCCTGGCGATGCGGGCGCGGCTGGGCCAGGGGTCGCGGGTGTTCGTGTTGGGGGACGGGCTGAAGGCGCGGGCGCTGTCGCGGATGATTCGCGAGGGCGGGGAGGGCGCCTTCGAAGTATGCGGGATGGCGGGGCTGCCGCGCGAGGGTACGGAGGGCGCGGTCTCCCTGGACGCGCAGGCGATCCAGCAGCGGGCGCGGTACGTGGTGGTGGCGCTGGATGAGCCGCGCGGCGGCCGCTGGATGGACGCGCTGTTCCGGTGCCGGCTGGCCGGGATGCAGGTCTACGACGCGGCCGGGTTCTGCGAACGGGTGCTGCGCCGGCTCCCGGTGACGCACCTGCGCGCGGCGGAGCTGGCCTTCGAGGAGCGGCTCACCGTCTCCCCGGGGCGGCGGATGAGCAAGCGCGCGGTGGACGTCCTGGCCGCGTTCGCGCTGCTGCTGCTGGCCGCGCCGCTGGGGCTCCTGGTGGTGGTAGCCATCAAGCTGGACTCCAGGGGACCCATCTTCTACGCGCAGGAGCGGGTGGGCCTGGGCGGCCGGCCCTACCGGCTGTGGAAGTTCCGCAGCATGCGGCAGGACGCGGAGCGCGGCGGGGCGGTGTGGGCGCGGAAGAACGACGACCGGGTGACCCGCGTCGGCCGCTTCATCAGGAAGTGCCGCGTCGACGAGCTGCCGCAGCTGTACAACGTGCTGCGGGGCGACATGAGCCTGGTGGGCCCGCGGCCGGAGCGCCCGGTGTTCGTGGACCAGCTCAAGCAGCAGATCCCGTTCTACGGACTGCGCGAGCTGATCAAGCCCGGCGTCACCGGCTGGGCGCAGATCCGCTACCCGTACGGCGCGTCGGTGGAGGACGCGCGCAACAAGCTGGAGCTGGACCTCTACTACGTGAAGAACGGTTCGCTGTTCCTGGACCTGGCGATCACCTTCCACACCGTGCGCCACGTCCTGATGGGGAGGGGGGCGCGCTGATGCTGGCCGAAGCGGAGCTGGAGGCGCTCGCGCCGTGGCGCGTGAGCGAGGTGCGGGACCGGGCGGAGCTGGGCCGGATGGAGCGGGAGTGGGACGCGCTGCTGGACGCGTCGCCCGCGCGGGGGACCACCTTCCTCCGGCACGCGTTCATCCGGATCTGGATCGACAACTTCGCGCCTCGCGCCCGGCTGCGGGTGCTGGTGGCGCGCGACGCCGCTGGGGCCCTGCAGGCGGTGCTCCCGCTGGTGGAGCAGCGGCTGCGGCTGTACGGCGTTCCGCGGCGCGCGCTGGTGTCCACCTCCAACCCGCACTCCTGCCGCTTCGACGCCATCGCCCGCGACGGCGCGGCGGCGGCCTCCGCCTTCTTCAAGCACCTGGCCGCGGACCAGAGCTGGGACCTGCTCCGCCTGGGCGACATCCCCGAGGGCGGGAACGGCACCCGGCTCCAGGAGGCGTTCCGGAGGGACGGCTGGCCCACCGGGGCCTGGGAGTCGCTGCGCTCGCCGTACGTCCCGCTGCCGGGGACGTGGGAAGAGCTGGCGGGCCGGCTGTCCTCCAAGCTCAAGGCCAACCTGAGGCGGCGGCGGCGCCGGCTGGAGGAGCAGGCCGGCGGCCCGGTGTCCTGCGAGCGCCTCGCTGGCGGCGAAGATCTCGAGGCTTACCTGGAAACGGGCTTCGCGCTGGAGTCCTCCGGCTGGAAGGGGCAGCGGGGCACGGCCATCGCCCAGTCGGCGGCCACCCGCGGCTTCTACACGGAGCTGGCGCGCTGGGCGTCCCGCGAGGGGACGCTGGCGCTGCGCTTCCTCCGCGCCGGCGACCGGCGGGTGGCGTTCCACTACGCGCTGGTCGCGCCGGGCCGCTACTTCCTGCTCAAGCCCGGCTACGACGAGTCGTTGGGCGAGTGCAGCCCCGGACAGCTCCTGATGGAGGAGGTCCTCAAGGAGTGCGTCGCCGGCGGCCTGGGCGAGCTCGATTTCCTGGGGCCGGACATGGTGTGGAAGCGGGACTGGACCGACCAGGTCCGCCCGCATGCCTGGCGGTACGTGTTCCGCAGGGACCGGGTCGGCCGGGCGCTCTGCGCCGCCAAGTTCCGCTGGCTGCCGGCGGCGAAGGGGGCATGGGCGCGATGGACGAGCTGAACGCAACCGGGGCAGGGGCCGGGGAGATCTCCGCCAATCCCACGCTGTGGCCGCGGATGCTGTTCGCGCGGCGCGAGCAGCGGGCGCAGTGGCCGTTCGCCTCGCCCACCGTGCGGTACTTCTACTTCGCGCGCAACGCCATCTGGCTGGCGGCGAAGGTGCTGGGCCTGGACCGCGGCGAGGTGCTGGTCCCGGCCTACCACCACGGCGTGGAGGTGGAGGCGCTGGCCGACGCCGGGGTGCAGCCGCGCTTCTACCGGGTGGGCACCCGCTGGGACGTGGACGTCCGCGACGTGGAGCGGCGCATTGGCCCGCGCACCCGCGCCCTCTACCTCATCCACTACGCCGGCTTCCCTGGTCCCGCCGCCGAGATGCGCGCGCTGGCCGACCGGCATGGGCTGCCGCTGCTGGAGGACTGCGCGCTCTCGCTCCTCTCGTCCGACGGCGGGCAGCCGCTGGGCACCACCGGGGACGTGGCCGTGTTCTGCCTCTACAAGACGCTCCCTACGCCGCACGGCGGGGCGATGGTGATCAACGGCTCGCGCCCGTACAGCGTGCCGGAGCTGCCGGCGCCGCCCCTGGCGTCCACGGTCAGCCACGCGCTGTCGTCGCTGCTGGCCAACCTCGAGATGCGCGGCGGGCGGTCCGGGAAGCTGGTCCGCGCGGCGCTGCGGAGGATGGGGCGCGGCGCGGTGTCCGCCGCCGGAATCGAACGCGTGGGCACCGGCACCCAGCACTTCAACCGCGCGCACGTGGACCTGGGGATGAGCGCGCTGGCGAAGCGGATCGCGCTGGCGCAGGACCTCCGCGCGGTGGTGGAGGCGCGGCGGCGGAACTACTTCTTCCTGCTGGGGCGGCTGCGGGAGGTGGCGCCGCCGCTGTTCAACCAGCTCCCGCCCGGCGTCTGCCCGCTCTTCTACCCGCTGCTGGTGGACGACAAGCCGGCGGTGATGGCGCGCCTGCGCGCCCGCGGGGTGGAGACCATCGACTTCTGGCAGCGCTTCCACCCGGCCTGCGACCCGGCGCAGTTCCCGGAGGTGGCCCAGCTCCGGCGCACGGTGCTGGAGATCCCCTGCCACCAGGACCTGACGCCGGACCGGGTGACGGTGGTGGCGGACGAGGTGCGGGCGGCGGTGGGCCGGAAGCCTCGCCTCCGCACCACCGGCTAGGAGGCCGCGTGATCGAGGAATCGGACCTGCAGCTGGCGCCCCTTTGGGCCACCGGCCGCGCGGGCGTGGAGCTGGTCTCGTCGCCCGCGGCCTTCACCGCGCTGCGCCCGGAGTGGTCGGCGCTGCTGGAGCGGAGCGACGGGGCGCTGTTCCTCGCCTGGGAGTGGCTCTATCCGTGGTGGCGGCGGATCGCCCCGGACCGCGCGCCACGGCTGCTCCTGGCGCGCGAGGCTGGCGGCCGGCTGTGCGGCCTGCTCCCGCTGGCGGTGGAGCGGCGGTGGGCCTTCGGCCGGCGGGTCCGCCGCTGGGCGTTCCTGGGCGAGACGCACGTGGGGAGCGACGGCCTCGACGCGCTGGCGGAGCGCGGGCGCGAGGAGGAGCTCTCCATCCTGTTCGCCGGGTGGCTGCGGGAGCACGAATCGGAGTGGGACGTGCTGGAGCTGACCGATCTGGAGGCTTCGTCGCCGCTGGTCCAGGCGCTGCGCGACGCCTTCGGGCGCAGCCACGTCGTGGAGCAGTGGGATCGACACCTCTGCCCGTTCGAGGTCTTCCGCCCGGGCGAGACGTTCGACGCCTTCCTCCGCCGGTGCGGGCGGCGCGACAACTTCCTGAGGCGCCGGAAGTGGCTGGCGGCGCAGCCGGGGTTCCGCCTCGAGCGCAGCGACGAGGCCGGCGCGCTGGCGGTCCCCATGGCGGAATTGCTCCGGCTGCACGCCGCGCGCTGGGCGGCGGACGGGGGCTCGCAGGGCATCCGGGGACCGGCGACCGAAGCCTTCCACCGCGACGCCACCGAATGGATGGCCGAGCGCGGCAAGGTGCGCCTGTACACGATGTGGATGGGCGATCGGGCGGTGGCCTCCGTCTACGCGCTGATCCACCGGGGCGAGCTGATCTACTTCCAGTCCGGCTACGACCCGGAGTGGCGGAACCGGAGCGTGGGCCTGGTGCTGGTGGGGGAGACCTTCCGGGACGCGCTGGACGGCGGGCTGCGCGGCTACGACTTCCTCCGAGGCACCGAACCCTACAAGTCCGACTGGACGTCGCGCGTGCGCCGCACGGTGGCGGTGCGCATCCACCGGCCGCGCGGCGCCGGCGCGCGCTTCTGCCTCCAGCAGGAGGGAGGGCGGGCGGCGCGGACGATCCTCAAGGGTGCGCTGCCCGGCCGCTGGGTGGAGCGGATCCGGCGCGCGAGGCGGGTGGCCGACAGTGTTCCGCCCAGGGCGTAATGCCGTCACGAGGCGGCAGAGACCGAAGCGAGACGGCGCACCCGAGGAGCGCGAAGCGGAGGCGTGCCTGATGGCACGTCGAGCATCGCAAGCGACGAGGCTGCGCGTCGCAGCGAGAGGATCGGCCGCCGCAGTAGGCAGTACGCCCTGGGCGGAGCACTAGAGCGGCGGGAAGCGCGGGTCCTGATCCGCTGCAGGCGCGGTGCGGGTGCTGGGGGCCGGTGGGCGTTCGTCCTGCTTGACGACCTTGTTGCCGTTGGTCGCCATCAGGTCCTGGGCGGTGGTGCCGGGGGAGGACGTCTCGGCCGGAATGGCGCCCCGGCTCGCGGTGGTGTTCCCCGAGGGGTCGAAGACGAAGCCCCGCGCCGCCGCGCGCTCGCGCTCCACGCGCCGGAGGCTCCGGCACTGGTAGCGCGGGATGTGGCTGCCCACCTGGGCCTCGTTCTCGCAGATGAAGGTGCGGTCCAGGTCGAGCTTGGAGACCTCGCCCTCGGTGAGGACGGTCCCGGACGGCTTCTCCATCACCTCGCGCGACGCCTTCTCGCGGTCGCTCTGGGTCATCGGGCGCACAGAGGCGCACGCTCCGGAGAGGGCGATGGCGGCGATGGCGAGGAAGCGCGCGGGCATGACGGCCGCATTCTACCTCGGCTCAATCCCCCGTAGCGCGGGTCGCGCTGACCGTGGCGCCGTAGGCGCCGGTGTAGTTCACCGCAGGTATCGAGCTCCGGACGTTGTTGACCTGCTCTTCCGTCCTCCGCAGGCTGCGGCAGACGCGGCGCGGAATGTGGCTGCCGGTGCCCCGTTCCATTCCGCACACCACGGTCGAATCCTGGTCCAGGGTGGCGATCTCCGCGTCGGTCAGCACCGCCCCCGGCGGCCGCTTCTTGGCCGCCATGGTGTTGGCCGCCCGCTGCTCCTTGGTGAGACCCCCGCATCCAACCAGGACCACTGCCAGCGCAAGACAGGACGCGATTCGCATGTCCGCGAGAGTCGCCAGCTTCCCGATGTGACGGGCATTGGCGAGGTTCACCAGAGCCGCAGGATTTCCCCGGGCACCGACACCAGCGCGCGCGCGCCGCTCGCTTCCAGCTCTTCCCGGCTCCGGAAACCCCAGAGGACACCCACGGCAAACATCTCCGCCCGGGTCGCGGTCTCCATGTCGATCCGGCTGTCGCCCACGAAGAGGCAAGCCGGGGGTTCCACGCCCAGCGCCCGCGCCACCTCCAGCGCGGAGGTGGGGTCCGGCTTGCGCGGCGCCGAGGGCCGCTCCCCGCGCACCACCGCCAGGAGGCCGGGGAAGAACCGGTCCACCAGCGCGCGCGTGGCCTCGTCCGGCTTGTTGCTGAGCACCGCCGCCGGGACGTCCCGCGCGCGCAGCCCCTCCAGCAGCTCGCGCACGCCCGGGTAGGGACGGGTGGCCACGGCCATGTGCGACTCGTAGCGGCGCCGGTAGGTGGTCATCACCTCGTTCTCCAGCTCGCCCGCGCCGCCGGAGGCGCCCACCGACCGGCGGACCAGGTTGCGCACGCCTTCGCCGATGAACTCGCGGTACTCGTCCAGCGTGTGCGGGGCCAGCCCGTGTTGCTGGAGCGCGTGGTCCATCGCCGAGGCGATGTCCTGGAGGGTGTCCAGCAGCGTGCCGTCGAGGTCGAAGATGGCGGCGCGCTTCGGAGCCGCGCCGGGGCCAGCGCTCATGGAGCCGGGTGCTTCTTGAGCCAGGACTGGATCTCCAGGAGCAGCGCCGGCTCGCCGGTGGCCGGGTCCGCGGCCCCGTCGCGCGCCGCCTGCGCCAGGGTCAGCGCCCTTCGCTGGTCGTCCATGGCCCACAGCGCGCGCGCCAGCGTGAAGCGCGTCTCCGCCAGCCGGCCGGGGTACGCGTTGGTGGCCTCGCGCAGCTTGAGCGCGCGCTCCAATGGCGCCACCGCCAGGTGCGGCTTCCCCATCGACAGGTAGGTGGAGCCGATGCCGGTCAGCTCGTTGGCCGAGTTGGCGTGGTTGGCGCCCACCGCCTTCTCGCGGATGGCCAGCGCCCGCTGGTACGTGATCAGTGCCTCTTCCGTCTTCCCCTGCGCCAGCAGCGCCTGGCCGATGTTGTTGAGGATGGCCGGCATCCGTGGGTTCTTCTCCGGGTCCAGGCCCTTGGTGTTTTCGGTGATGGTGAGCGCCCGGCGGAGGTGGACCAGCGCCAGGTCGTACTTGTGCTCCGCGATGTACGACAGCGCCAGGCCGTTCAGCGTGGGGCTGAGGTTCGGGTTGTCCTTGCCGAAGGCCCCCTCGTAGATGGCGAGCGCCCGCAGCAGCACCGCGTCCGCCTCTGTGTTCTTTCCCTGGAGCGTGTAGGTGGTGCCGATGTTGGACAGCGCGATGGCCACGTCGGGGTGGGTCTTGCCCAGCACGCGTTCGAAGATGGAGATGGCGCGCTGGTAGATGGCGTGCGCCTCGTCGTAGCGCGCCAGCGAGTTGTCCGCGGTGCCCAGCTGGACCAGCGCCTTGGCCACCTCGTAGGAGTCCTTGCCGTGGAGCTTCTCGCGGATCTCCAGCGAGCGCTTCGCGTAGTCCGCCGCCTCCTGGTAGTCGCCGGCCGACCAGGACACCTTCCCCAGGTTCTCGAACAGGCTGGCGTTCAGCTCGTCCGGGTTGCCCAGGCCCTCAATGGCGCCGGCCGCGAGCTGCCCGACGAGCTTGGCCTCCGCCGTCTTGCCCAGCTTGTTCCCCTGCACCCCCGCCAGGTCGATCAGCGACTCCGCCACCAGCGAGGGGAGGCGGGCCGCCTCCGCCGCGGTGCTCCCGCCCAGCAGCGTCTCCTCCGCGCCCTTGTAGTCCGCGGTCTCCAGCAGCAGCCGCCCGTGCAGCAGCAGGGCCTCCGCCTCCAGCGGCCGGAACTTGAGCTTGGTGGCGGCCCCGCTCACCTCGGAGGTGATGGCCAGCGCCTCGGCGTACTTGCCGGCGTGGCGGCGCGCGGACGCGGAGGCCATCTTGGCGCGCAGCTCTCCCACCTTCTGGCGCTGCGCCGCCTGCTCCGGGCCGGAGGAGGGCACCGCCATCGCCGCCAGGTCCTCGCAGCCGCGCACCGGAGAGAGCGACGAGGCCGCGTTCACCGACCGGCGGAGCAGGTCCGCGTCGGTGTTGAGGAACAGGCCCACCAGCTCGTCCAGCTCGCGCTTGCGGCGGTCCAGGCAGCCGGCGCGGAGCTGGAAGGCGTCCTCGCTCTGCTCGCGGCGCACCCGCGTGGCCAGGCACGCCTCCCGCTTGGCCTGCGCCCAGTCACGCGCGTAGTCGTCCAGCGCCAGCTGCACGGAGTGGAAGGTGTCCCTGGCGAAGGGGGCCCTGGTGGCCATGAAGGCCGCCTCCACCGCCTTCTGGCGCGCGCCGTCCCAGACGCCGGCCAGCTCCGGCAGGTTGTCCGGGCACAGCTTGGAGGCGTTCTGGAACGGCTTGGCGACCACCACGAAGGCCGCCAGCGCCGCCGCCGCCACCGCGGCCGACGCGCGGGGGCGGAAGTGGATGCCCCACTCCAGCGAGCGGAGCAGTCGGTCCATGCTCCCGTAGCGGTCCTTCGGCTCCGACCGCATCCCGCGCCGGAGCACCCGGTGCACCACCAGCGGGATGGCGCGCCTGGGCGGCAGGGCGGGGAGCCGCGCGGCGACGATGGCGTGGGCCAGGTCCTCCACGGTGTCGCCCTGGAAGGGGAGCGCGCCGTAGAGCGCCTCGTAGAGCGCCACGCAGAAGGCGAACTGGTCGGCGCGCGCGTCGATGGGCTCGTTGAGGAACTGCTCCGGCGCCATGTACACCGGCGTGCCCACCAGGATGCCCTTCCGGGTGAGCGGCGAGTTGAGCAGGCTGCGCTCCTTGGCGCCGGGGATGCTGTCGTCCTCCTCCTCCTCTTCGTCGGGGCCTCCGGCGGGGCGCGCCAGGCCGAAGTCCATCACCCGGATCCGGCCGTCCTTCCCCACCAGCACGTTGTCCGGTTTGAAGTCCCGGTGCACCAGCCCGGCGGCGTGCGCGGAGGCCAGCCCGCGCCCGGCGAAGGAGAACACCTTGGCGATCTCCTTCCAGGTGCGCTTCTTCTCCGCCAGCCAGGCGGTGAGCGTGGTGCCGTCCACCAGCTCCATGGCGAGGTAGATCTCCCCCTCGAAGCTCCCCACGTCGAACACGGTGACGATGTTGGGGTGGGAGAGGCGGGCCATGGCCTGCGCCTCGCGCATCAGCCGGGAGCGGCCTTCGGAGAGGTGCTGGCCGCCGGAGCGCTTGCGCGTGCGGAGCACCTTGAGCGCCACCTTGCGGTTCAGCTCCGGGTCGTAGGCGGCGTAGACCGCGCCCATCCCGCCCACGCCGATCACGTCGCGGATCATGTAGCGGCCGACGCGCGTGCCCTTCTCGAGATATTGCGTGCCGGTGGGGACCCGCTCCTTGATCGCCTCCTTGTCCGTGGTGGCCTTCGGCTCTTTCGGCTCCCTGGCCTCCTTCGGCTCACGGAGCTTCTCCTTCGACGGGGGGTCCGCCTGGATCCGCTGGGACTCCCGGAGCATCCGATCCCGCTCCTTCTCGCGGAGCTTGATCAGGCCGGACTCCCGGAGGGGAGGGCGGATCTCGCGGGACGCCCGCTTGTCCTTCTCCTTCGCCGGCAGCGGGTCCTTCACCGCCGGCATGTTCTCGTCGGTGGGCCGCGCGCGCGGGTCGTCCACCATGGTGAAGGCGCCGCTGCCGCTGGGCTGGCCGACGGCCGTCTCCTCGTCATCGTCCGGGTCGCGGTCGGCGGCGGCGGCAGCGGCCAGGACCTCCTTGTCGGACGTGCGCGCCAGCAGGTCCAGCCGCGCCAGCCGCCGCTGGCAGTGCGCGCACGTCTTCACGTGGTCCTGCAGCGCGCGCGCCTGCTCGCCCACGATCTTCTGTTCGTGGAAGCGGGCCAGGACGGCCGCGCCCGGACAATCGGGCGTGGGCTGGTAGGAGATGGACATCCCGGCGCGATCTCATCACGAGCGCGCCCTGGGAGCGAGGGGGCAAACTACGGGGCGGGAGGTTTCCCCAGTTCCCGGCGGAACTGCGCCATCGCCTGGTACAGCTCCACCGACTGTTCCTCGGGAGGGGCGACGGTCACGTACCGCTCCAGCGCGTCCAGCGCCCTTGCCTTGTCGCCCGACTGCGCCTGGATGGAGGCCAGGAAGAGCAGGGCCTCCTGGGCGCCGGGGTAGGTGTCGGCCAGGTGCTGGAGCTCCTGCTCCCCGGCCGGCTCCCCGTGCTGGGCCTTCATGACGGCCCGGTGGATGCGGTTCTCCAGGTGGAAGGGGTCCGCCCCAAGCGCGCGCTCGGTGACCTGGAAGGCCTCCTGCCACTGCTGGCGGCGGATCAGCTCGTGGCCGACCGCCGAGGCGGTCTCCGCGTCCTCCGGGTGCTCGTCGAGGTGCTCAATCGCCTGGTCCAACTCGTCCGGGCCTCCCCGGCCCGGCCCCTGCTGCGACTGCATGGGGCCGCGGGGCATGCCGCCCTGGGGCTCCGGCTTCCCTTCGCGGAACAGGAGGACGCCCAGCAGGCCGAAGAACGCCACCACGCCGCCGCCCCACGCCGCGCCCTTGAGCTCCGGGTGGCGGCCGAAGAAGCCCCTGGGCGCGGCCGCCGGCGCCGGGGCCGCGGCGGGCGCAGGGGCCTGGGTCTCCTTCGAGCGCAGGGCCTCCGCGGCGCGGCGCTCCAGCTCCGCGCGCTGCGCCGCGTACGCCTCGGGCGCGAGGTGGTGCTGCTCCGCCTTCAGCTCCTTGAGTTGGAGGATGGCGGACTGGTACCGGGCCTCCAGGTCCGCCGCCCGCTTCTCCGCGTCCGCCTGCTTGCCGGCCGGCGCGCTGCGCCGCAGCGCGAGGAAGACGTACCCGGCGGCGGCCGCCAGCGCCGCCCCCAGCGCCAGGATCCCCGGCAGCCAGTTGGTGGGGGTCACCGGTCGGCCTCCTCGCGCACGCGGCGCAGGTACTCGTCTTCCTCGGCGGGCGGGGGAGCGGCCGGTGCCTTCGCCGCGGCCGTCGAGGCCTTCGGCCCCCGGAGCGTCCGCGCGATGGTGAAGCCCCCGCCGATCAGCAGGAACGCCGGCCCCAGCCACACCAGCCAGTTCACACCCTCCGCCTTCGGCGAGAGCAGCGCCCACTCGCCATAGCGGGAGACGAAGTAGTCGCGGATCTCCTGGTCGGTCTTCCCCTCGCGCACCAGGGCCCGCACGGTGTTCAGCTCCGCGCGGGCGGCGGGCGAGGAAGAGGCGGCGATGGAGAGACCCTGGCAGATGGGGCAGCGGAACTGTTCGCCCAGGCGTTGCACCCGCGCCTCCTGCTCGGGCGGGAGCATCTCCTCGGCCATCTTCTGGGGCGCGTAGTCGCCCAGCATCAGCGCGGTGGCGAGGGCGAGCGCGATCACGGGCGGGCCTCGGCGCGCGGGGGCGCGATCCGCCCCACGAGGTAGGCGAGGGCCTCCCGGTCGATGGGGCCCACGTACTTGTCCATGATGATCCCCGAAGCGTCGATGAAGTACGTCTCCGGGACGCCGGTGGTGGCGAGGTCCACCGCCATCCTCGACTTCGGGTCCCACAGCTGCGGGAAGGAGACGGCGCGGCGGGTGAGGTCCCGCTTCGCGTTCTCCTGGGTGTCCTCGTAGACGACGCCGAAGAAGCGGACCCGGTCGCCGTAGGTGCGCGCGCCCCACTCGACCGCCGCGTGCTCCACCTGGCAGGGCCCGCACCACGACGCCCAGAAGTTGAGGACGTAGGGCTGGCCGCGGAGCTGCTCCGACGTCACCGGCGCGCCGGTCTGCAGATCCGTCACCGCGAAGGCGGGCGCCGGCTTGCCCTTGAGCAGGAACGGCACCTCGCGCAGCGAGCCCGGGTCCTTCTGGAACGCCCGGTAGAACACCACCATCAAGGTGACCGCGGCCAGCGCCGCGATGGAGAGCCAGCTCTTCATGCCGCCCCCTGCGCCGCGCCGCCCGGAGGACCTTCGCCTGCCGGGAGCGCCACCGCGCCGGCGTGCGCCTCGGCCGCCTTGCGCCGGGACGGCCAGGCCGCGATCAGCGCCCCGGCCACGATGAACGGCAGGCTGCCCCAGATCCACGCCACCAGCGGGAAGATCCACACGTTGAAGCTGGCCGCGTCCCCCTTCTCGCTCACCGCCAGCAGCGAGACGTAGAGGTCCTCGTGCAGGCGCGAGCGGACCGCCGGGGTGGCGATGGGGTCCGTGCTGCGCTCGTAGAAGTTGAGCCGCGGGGCGATCTCCTCCACGGCGCCGGAGGGCGAGGTGACCACCAGGTGGGTGGCGACGAAGGTCCGGTGCGGCTCCGTCCCCTCCTCGATCCGCTTCAACGTCATCGAGTACCCGCCCAGCGTGAGCGGCTTGTCGGTCTCGCCGGCGCGCAGGGTGCCGGTGACGTGCTGCTTGTACGAGGACGACGCCGCCACGCCCGCGAACACCGCGATGATGCCGATGTGGACGACGTACCCGCCGAAGCGGCGGCGGGCCCGCTGCGCGCTGCGCACCACCGCCACCAGCGGCGACTCCTTCTTCTCCAGCATCCGGACCCGCGCCGGGAGAAACAGCTCGCGCAGCGTCACCGACAGCGAGAACCCGGCCAGCCCGAAGGTGGCCAGCGGTAGGGCGCCCCGGAGCCCGGACGCCGCGCAGATCGCCACCACCAGGGCCCCCACCAGCGCGGGGATGCCCAGTTGCCGCAGCACGGCCTTCGGCTCGCTGGCGCCCCACGGGAGCGCTGGGCCCGCGCCCATCAGGAACAGCACCACCAGCGCGATCGGCACCGCCATGCTGTTGAAGTACGGCTCGCCCACGCTCACCTTCTCGTTGCGGAGCGCGTCGTTGACGGTCGGCCACAGCGTGCCCAGCAGCACGGTGAAGGTGATCGCCACGAAGAGGAGGTTGTTCAGCAGGATGCTGGCTTCGCGCGAGAGCGGCGACTGCAGGCCCTCCTGCGCGGCCAGCACCGGCCCCCGGATCGCCAGCAGCGCCAGCGAGCCGAACAGCGTGATCCCGATGAACACCAGGAAGGTGGGCCCGATGTCGGACTCGGTGAAGGAGTGGACCGAGTTGAAGATGCCGGACCGGGTCATGAACGTGCCCAGCATCGTGAGCAGGAAGGTCGCCAGCGCCAGCGTCATCGTCCACGCCCGCAGCGCCCGCTTCCGCTCCTGCACCATGGTGGAGTGGATGAAGGCGGTGGCGGTGAGCCAGGGGAGGAAGGAGGCGTTCTCCACCGGGTCCCAGGCCCAGTAGCCGCCCCAGCCCAGCACCGCGTACGCCCACCACGAGCCGAGCACGATCCCGACCGAGAGGAATCCCCAGGCGATCAGCGTCCACTTGCGCAGCGGGGCCATCCACGACTCGCCGATCTCCCCGCGCAGCAGCGCCCCCACCGCCACGCCGAAGGGGACGGTCATCCCCACGTAGCCGCAGTACAGCATCGGCGGGTGGATGATCATCAGGATGTGGTTCTGAAGCAGCGGGTTCGGGCCCGGCCCGTCGTCCGGCACCGGCGACGTCGTCCCGAACGGGTTGGCGGGCCCGGCGATCAGGAAGGAGAAGAAGGTGGCCACCAGCAGCATGGTGCCGATGGACAGCGACATGGCCTGCGGCTGGTCCTTGCGGTGGATGAGCGTGAACGCCAGGACGTACGCCCCGAGGATGATGCCCCAGAAGAGGATGGATCCCTCCAGGGCGGACCAGAGCGAGACGACGGTGAAGAGGAGGGGCGTGGCCCTGCTGCCCACGTGCGACACGTAGGTCACCGAGAAGTCGTGGCGGACCAGCGCCTGCACCATGGTCAGGTTCGCCAGCAGCATGCAGGCGAAGAAGGCGTAGGCGGCGCGCCGCACCCAGACGAAGCCGGCGTCGCGCCGGAGCATGCCCGCGGTGAGGCCCACCACCCCGCCGAAGGCGGCGCAGACCACCGCGCCCAGCACGAAGCCGTAGCCGACGGAGGAGGAGCTCACGGCTTGGACAGCTCCTGGGCCGTGGTCATGCTCGGCTTCTCGCCGTCCTTGGGTGGCTTGTACTCGTTGCTGTGCTTGACGATCAGCCGGTTCGAGGTGAACGCGTCCGGCGGCGTGTAGGTGCCCTCCACCAGCACGCCGATGCCGTCGCGGAACATCTGCGGCGGGATCTCGTTGGCGGAGACCTTCACGCTCGGCGCGCCCTCCTTGTGGTTGTCCGCCACCTCGAAGGTGAGGTGGGTGTGGGCCTCGTCCCAGACGATGGTGCCCGGCTTGACGATGCCGCCCAGGCGGACCACGCCGCTCGCCGCCGCCGCGCCCTTCGCGCGCACCTCTCCCGGCGTGTAGTAGTAGACGAGGTTCTCGGAGAGGCCGCCCAGCGCCACGTAGGCCAGCGCGCCGCCCGCCGCGGCGAGCGCCCCCAGGGCCAGCAACCGGTTCTTGGTCTGCGTCTTCATGCGGCGCTTCCTTTCCTGACCCGGCGGTGGCGGGCGATCAGCGAGACCGCGTATAGCCCGATCCCGATCCAGGCGATCAGGTAGCACGGCCACACGTACTCCCAGCCGCCGACGATCTTCCCGGCCCCGACCTTCGACATCTCCTCCACGTGCTCCGCCGTGGCCTGCGCGAGCAACAGAGGCAAGCTCACGCGGCACCTCCGGAGGCGGTGACTCCCGGCGGCTCGGGCGGGGCGACCTCCCCGGCGCGGGTGGCCATCGCCAGCCCGTAGCGCTCCCAGACGAACCAGATGGCGATGAACAGGAACGCGAACGAGTTCCAGCGCAGCGTGAACACCAGCTCCGGATAGGTGGTCTTCGGCGAGGACTGCACCTGGTGGAGGCTGTTGAACCACTTCACCGAGAACCAGACGAGCACCGCGCTGGCGGCCGCCAGGATGCCCAGCACCGCGGACACCCGCGCCCGCCGGTCCGGGTCCTCCTCGAAGCGGCGCGCCGCCAGCATGCCGGCGTAGGTGACCAGCATCACGGTGACGCTGGTGAGCCGCGGGTCCCAGTTCCAGTACACGCCCCAGGTCGGCTTGGCCCAGATGGAGCCCAGCAGCACGCCGATGCCGCCGAACAGCAGGCACACCTCGGCGCCCGCCTCGGCGAGCGCGTCCACTTTCAGCGACGCCTTGTTCAGGTACCAGAAGGACGACCCGAAGTTCAGGATGGAGCAGAGGAACATCATCCAGACGGCGGGGACATGGACGTACATGATGCGCGACGGGGCGCCCATGTCCCGCTCGGCCGGCACCCAGGCCAGCGCCAGCCAGGCGCCGATGGCCAGCATGCTGAACCCGACCACCGGCAGCGCGATTCGAAGTGCCTTCACCATCCTCAGTCCTCGATAACGCTGGGGAACAGGATGACCCCCAGCGACCAGTACGCGACATTGAAGCCGAACAGGAGGCCAGTCCAGGACCCCAGCTCGTTCATGGCGTCCCCGTGCAACACCAGCGTCGCCGCCTTGCTCCCGGCGATCAGAGCCGGGATGAGGATGGGGAACAAGAGCAGGGGCAGCAGTACGTCCTTGGCGCGAGAACGGGCGGTAATGGCGGCGTACACCGTGCCCGGTGCGCTGATCCCCAGGCAGCCGAGCGCCAGCACCCCTGCCAGCTTCGGCAGCCCCAGCAGCGCGCGCACGTCGTAGACGGCCAGCGTCACCGGGACCAGGACCGCGGAGAGGATCATCAGCAGGGCGGCGTTGCCGGCGGCCTTGCCCAGGAAGATCGCCTTGGGGTCCACCGGGAGCATCCGCAAGCCGTCCAGCGCGGCGTTCTCGCTCTCCACCCGGAAGGACTCCCCCAGCGCCAGCACGCTGGAGAACATGATCGCCAGCCAGAGGTAGCCGCCCGCGCTGCGGCCCAGCAGGCGGGTGTCCGGCCCGAGCGCGAAGGAGAACAGCAGCAGGGTGGAGAGGGCGAAGAACACCAGGGCGTTCAGGCGCGCCCGCGTCCGCCACTCGATGAGCAGGTCCTTCTGCAGCACCACCAGGGCGCTGCGCAGAAGTCCCGGCCGGGCCCACCCGCCGCTCATGCCGCCGCCGCCCTCCCGCCCTCCAGGTGGAGCCGCTGGCTGCACAGGGACTGGCCCTGCTCGATGAGGTGTGTGGCCAGCACCACCGTCGTCCCGCGCTGCTGCAGGGCGCGGATGACGGACTCCATCTGCTGGATGCCGCCGGGGTCCAACTCGCCGAACGGCTCGTCGAACAGGGCCAGCGCCGGCTCCTTGAGGAGCAGCCGCGCGATCGACAGGCGCTTCTTCATCCCGGCGGAGAACTGGCGGACGGCGTCCTGCGCGCGCCCCTCCAGGCCCACCTGCTGGAGCAGCTCGCGGATGCGGGCGGGCGGGTCCGGCACGCCCAGGAGCCGGGCGGGGATGAGGAGGTTCTCCTGGGCGGAGAGGTCGTCGTAGAGGTAGCTGGAGTGGGTGAGCAAGCCCACCCGCTGGCGCACGGTGGCCCGCTCCTTCGCCACGTCCATCCCGAAGATGGAGGCGCGGCCGGTGGATGCGGGCACCGCGCCGGCCAGCACGCGCAGCAGGGTGGTCTTCCCGCTTCCATTGTGGCCGGTGAGGAGGAGCGACTGGCCGGCCTCGAGGCGGATGCTGATCCGCGCCAGCGCCCAGCGCGTGCCGTAGCGCCGCGACAGGTCCACCGCGTCGATCGCCAGTGCCTGGGGAGGCGTGCTCAATCGTCAGCCTGCCTACCCCGTCTTCAATGTCGGCGCCACGACGAAACCGGTTGCCGCAGCGGGACGCGTGCACACCATCCAGGTTCGGCGGTTCGGAGGGGGATGCGATGAACGTGCTGGTCCATCCGCTGGTCCGGCGGGCTGCGAAGGACACGGCGGCGGTGGCGGTGCACTACTCCGGCTTGCGCCAGGCGATGGCCCGCTACCAGCGCAGGCGCGCGGGCGGGCGGCGGGTGCTGATCCTCAGCTACCACCGGGTCGTGGAGGACTACGAGTCGGAGCTGCGGCGGTCCATCCCCGGGTTGCTCATCTCGAAGGAGACGTTCCGGAGGCACCTGGAGGAGGCGCGCCGCTCCGGCTTCGAGCTGGCGTCGCTGGGGGACGCGCTGGACGTGCTGGACGGGCGGAGGTCCGTATCCCGCGACCTGTGCGTGGTGACGTTCGACGACGGGTACCGGGACGTGTACCGGCACGCATTCCCCATCCTCAAGGCGATGGGGGTGCCGGCCACCCTCTACTTGCCGGCGGCGTTCGTGGACACGGACGGGCGGTTCAACCACGACCGGCTCTTCCACCTGGCGTCGATGGCGCTGCGCGAGCGCGTGCTGCCACCCGTGGCTCGCCCGCTGCTGGGCCTGGTGACCGCCGGGAAGATCGCGCTCTCCGCGGCCCTGGACGACTACCTGGGCGAACACCGCACGGACGAGGCGATCGCGCTCATCGCCGCGCTGGAGCGGGAGCTGGACGGCCGCGGCCCGCTGCTGCCGGAGGCGGGCGACATCATCTCCTGGGACGAGGCGAGGGAGATGCACCGCGGCGGCGTGGCGATGGGCGCCCACACCATGGGCCACTGCGTGCTCACCACCGAGCCGGAGTCGGCGGTGGAGTGGGAGGTGCGGGCTTCCCGCGAGCTGATCGAGCACGAGCTGGACGCGCCGGTCCGCGACTTCGCGTATTGCAACGGGTGGTACTCGGACCTGGTCGTCCAGGTGCTGGCGCGGTGCGGGTTCCGTTCCGCGGTCACCACCGAGGACTCCCCGAACGCCATCGGCGGGGACCCGTTCTCGCTCAAGCGCAAGGTGCTGCACGAAAATTTCAGCCTCGGGCTGGCCGGGACGTACTCGTCGCCGCTCACCGCCTGCCACCTGGACGACGTGTTCGGTGTCCTGGGCGTACGCCAGCCGGTGCTGGGGCGGCGGCCGCACCGGGCCCCGCCGCCGGAGGTCTCCACTCGATGAAGCAAGGGGAGGGGCCCGGACCGGGGGCCGGGTCGTTCCTGGGCCGCGCCGGGCCGCTGGTGCTGGCGCGCCTGGGGACCGCGCTGCTCACCATCTCCATCCCCCTGGTCCTGGCGCGCTGGATGGCGCTGCGCGAGTACGGCACCTACAAGCAGCTGTTCCTCATCTCCCAGACGCTCTCGTACGTGCTGCCCCTGGGGATGGCGCAGGCGCTGTACTTCTTCATCCCCCGGACCGACCAGAAGCGGCCGTACTTCGTGCAGTCCATCGCCTTCCTCACCGGCACTGGCGTGCTGGCAGCGCTGGGGCTGTTCGCGCTGGAAGGGGTGATCGGCCGCGCGTTCTCCAACCCGGAGCTGGCGCGGTACCGCTGGGAGCAGGCGATCTACGTCGTCTGCCTCATGGCGTCGTACACGCTGGAGATCTCGCTCACCACGCAGGGGCGGACGCGCCAGTCAGCCGTGGTGTACCTGGTCTCGGACACGTTGCGCGCTGCGGCCATGGTGGTGCCGATGCTGCTGGGGTTCGGGCTGGAGGGGGTGATGGTGTGCTGCGCCTCCTTCGCCGTCCTGCGGTACCTGGCGGCCTGGGCGGTGACGCTGCGTTCGGGACAGGGGCCGCTGTTCGACCGGCGGCTGTTCGTCTCCCAACTCGTCTACGCGCTCCCGTTCGGCGCGGCGATGTTGGTGGCCATCCCGCAGCAGTACGCGCACCAGTACGTGGTGTCGGGGTCGGTGTCGCCGGAGCTGTTCGCCATCTACGCGGTGGGGTGCTTCCAGGTCCCGGTGGTGGATCTCCTCTACACGCCCACGTCCGAGGTCTTGATGGTCCGGCTCGGCGAGCTCGACAAGCTGGACCGGGGCGGGGAGGGTGTGGGCGCCTTCCGGGAGGCGGCCGCCAAGCTGTCGCTGGCGTTCTTCCCCATCGCCGCCTTCCTCTTCGCCGCCGCGCCGGACCTGATCGAGGCGCTGTTCGGGGCGCGCTTCGCCGCCGCGGCGCCCTTGTTCCGGGTGAGCGTGGTGGGCGTGGTGCTGGCGACCCTGCCGATGGACGGCGTGCTGCGCGCCCGGAACCAGACGCGGTGGCTGTTCTGCGCGTACCTGGCCAAGGCGATCGTCACCGTGCCGCTGGTCTGGGTGGGGATGCGGCGCTTCGGGATGATGGGCGCCATCGGCTCCTGGGCACTGGCCGAGGCGTTCGGCAAGGCGATGCTGCTGGTGCGGATCCCGAGGGCGCTGGGCGCGCCGCTGCGGCGCTGCATCCCGTGGCGGGCGCTGGGGAAGGCGTCCGCGTGCGCCGCGGTGGCCGCCTGCGGCGTGGCGGTGGTCCGGGTGCTGGCGCGGCCGGCGTACGCCGTGCTGCCCGCCGGGTTCGTCGGGCACGTGCTCCCGCTGGCGGCCTGCGGGGTCCTGTTCGGTGTGAGCTACCTGGCGGCGCTTCGCCTGGCGGGGGTGAGGCCGCTGAGCGTGCTGGCGAGCCTGCGGGGAGGCGCCGCGTAGCGCGCGTCCCTACCTTGGTGCGCGTGGTGGGAGGAATGGATTGGGCGTGGACGTGATGACCTGGTACCGGGCTGGCCACCGCCTCCAGAAGATGGGGGTCCCGGTGCTGCCGCGGCTGGTGGGCAAGCTCATCTATTTCCTCCACTCCAGCCACGTCCCCTGCGAGGCGCAGATTGGCCAGGGGACGCTGTTCGGGTACGGCGGGATCGGCGTGGTGATCCACAAGGCGGCGAGGATCGGGCGGCACTGCCTGATCTCCCAGCAGGTCACCATCGGCGGGCGGAACGGGGTGCACGGCGCGCCGGTGATCGGCAACTACGTCCGCATCGGGGCGGGGGCGAAGCTGCTGGGGCGGATCCGGGTGGGCGACTTCGCGGTGATCGGCGCCAACGCGGTGGTGGTGAAGGACGTGGCGGCGGGGGCGGTGGTGGTGGGCGTGCCGGGGCGGGAGATCCGGCGGGATCCGGATCCGGGCGCCAGCTGGGCGCGAGAGATGGGGCGCCCGCTGCCGCCGCTCGGGCTGGAGGGTGGAGGCGTGGAGTGATGAGGGTGCTTCTGGTGGGAGACTTTCCACCGCCGCACGGGGGCGTGGCGGTCCACGTGGAGCAGCTCTGGCGGTCCTTCACCGCGGCGGGCGTGATGGTGAAGGTCCTGGACATCGGCCGCGGTCCCCGGGGGAAGGCCCCCGGCGTCATCCCAGCGCGCGGGGTGGGGGAGCTGGCGTCGCTGCTGGCGCGCTTCTCGGCGGAGGGCTGGCTGATCCACCTGCACACCAGCGGGAACAACCCCAAGTCGTTCCTGCTGGCGGCGGCCGCCGGCGTCGCCCTGCGCCCGTCGCCAGGGCGGGTGATCACGCTCCACTCCGGGCTCCTGCCCGCGTTCCTGCGGGAGGCGTACGTCCACCGGGTGATCGCGCACGCGGCGCTCCGGGGGTACGCGCGAATCATCGCAGTCTCGGAGGCGGTGCGGGACGCGGTGCTCTCGCTGGACGTCCCGCCGTACCGGGTGACGATGCATCCGGCGTTCTGCGCCTCGCAGGTGGTGGGCGGCGAGCCCCCCCTCGCGCTCCGCCGCTTCTTCCAGCACCGGTCGCCGGTGGTGGCGTACGCGCACCATCCGTCGCGGGTGTACGGGCGGCAGGTGCTGTTCGAGGCGCTGGCGAGGCTGCGGAAGCGCGTCCCGCACGTCGGGCTGGCGATGTTCGGGGTGGGGACGGGGTCCGGGGAGGTACGGCAGGACGCGCGGAAGGCCGGCGTGCAGGACCTGATCGAGGACCTCGGCGAGCTGCGGCACCTCGAAGCGCTGGCGGTGGTGGAGCACGCGTCCGCGTTCGTGCGGCCCACGCTGGCGGACGGCGACGCGCTCACTGTGCGCGAGGCGCTGGCGCTGGGTACGCCGTGCGTGGCGAGCGACGCCTCGGCGCGGCCGGAGGGGACCATCGTCTTCCGCGCGGGCGACCCGGACGACCTCGCCGACAAGCTGTTCGAGGCGTTCAGCGGCCCGCGCCGGGTGGTCCGCGGGCCGGACGCGGCGGAGTTCCTGATCGAGATGTACGGGGCGCTGGTCGGTGAGTCGCCGCGCGCGGCGGCGGAGGGTGGCGCTTCGCAGGGGCTGGGCCTGTAGCGCCAAGACGTCGATCCCATCGCCTGCTGCCTGTGCCTCATCGCGGCGCCGAGCGCACAGGCTTCGCACTCAAAGCAGTCTCTGCACTTCCTTTTTGTCGAGCGACGTGAACGCCACGTTCGTGACCTTTGCCTTCTCGAACGCTTTCTTCACCGCCTCTACGGCGAAGATCCACCCCACCCGGCCGGAAGGCATGAAGAGATCCGAGCCATCCCAGGTCGCCGGGTCGAAGTACATGCCGTACCACGCCGGGAAGACCCCTCCCGGGTAGATCTTGTCGAGCCTCACACAGCGGCTTTCGTCGATTGGACCGCACCGGCCGGATACCGCGAACCCGCGGTAGCCGGGAATCCGGAGGCCGTCCTTCCCGGACAATTCGACTGGGTAGGTCTGCCATCCGGAGTGCTCGCCGCCTTCAAGGATGCTCGCGACGCGATCGGAAATGAGGAGCGGCGTGACGTAGGTGGTGTGAATGATGTCCGAGGGCTTCTTGCGCCCCATGGCCCATCGAACCTCCACAGGTCCAGTCGGTGTTTCCTCGGCGCGAGTCACGACAAATTGATCGTCGAGCGAGATCTTCCCTCTGAAGGCAACGCTGTTCCCCGTATCTTCGAGGACATAGATGTTTGAGAAGCCGGGGAACGCCTTAGAACCCGACACGGAGCCCATACCTCGCCGAGATCTCCCGGCCGAATCCAATGATCTCTTCCGCCGACCGTTCTGGTCCTAGAAAGTCTCGCCAGGCATTGTTGTACGCAAGCCCTGCTTGCTGGTGGGCTTTGGTTTCCCACCATGCACCGAAGCGTGGGTCGTGGATGTTGATCCCCGCTTTCGTGAACTTGTCGGCAAACTTCTGGGGGAACACATGGTGCGCATCCGCTCCCTCTGGGATGCCGCCCGTCAGCCGGCCCAGGTTCGTGCGGAAGTTGTTGGCCGTGAAGGGTCTTGGCTCGGGCTCGGCGCCAGGAACCGGACCGTGGCTGGCCATGGCGAATCCCACGGCACCCTTTGCCGGACCCTTGAGAGCGATCGCCACGCCGCTCGCGGTCACGCGCACTCCCTTGACCTGACCGGCCACTTCCAACCCGGCGCCACCGGTCTCGGTCGCCAGCGCTGTCGAAGCCTGAGAAGCCTTGGGGATCTTCATCAAGCGCGCGATCAGGCCGCCCTCGGCGATGGCGGCGGTCGCCAGGACGATGAGGATCCGCGCGGTCTGGGCTCCGACCTTCTCTCCGTAAAGCTTTCCCGCCGCTCGAACCTCGTCGAACGTCGTCGCGCCATCCAGCTGCTTGACCATCTGGATCCACCCGAAGATGAGGTCCCATACCGCCTGGGCGCCGAGGTACGCGGTCAAGATGACCGTCGCGGCGGCTGCCGGGATCTTCGAGGTCAGCTCCGGGATCGCGATGGTGGCCATGAAGATGACTAGCCCGGTCAGCAGGACGATCCGGATCGTCGACGGATCGATCGTGCTCTTCACCTCCTTGACGAAGCCGTCCCATTCGGCGCCCAGCGCGAAGTCGAAAGCGATCTCGTAGACGTCCGAATCGGTCAGCGTCCGCGAGAGGCATTCAGACTTCCCGGAATAGGGGCACCAGGTCCGGTACCCGCGGGTAATCTCCTCCAGCGCTGTCGGGCCGGAGCCCCAGCCCGCGAGGACCAGGCGCAACTCTTCGGGCCGGCGACCGTGGAATCGCGTATCTGCCACCAGCCGTCGCAACTCGGCCCGGGCATCCGCGACGCTCACGTCCGGGAGGAGCTCCTCGATCGCCTTCCGCAGTTCCACCTCCCCCACGACCGGAGAAGCCACGGCCCTGGGAGCGCGGGGTAGGAAGAGGACCTCCTGGACGTCCGGGTCGGGTTGCCAGCGTCCCTTTACCGTCCCGCACGAGGTGGAGAGAAGCCCTACCAGTATGGAAGCGAGTATTCTCATGGAGCTCATCCTCGTGCGGCCGCCAGCACCTCGGTGACCACCGCATCCACGTCCTCCGGGCGGGTGCGGTGGTTGGTGAGGCAGGCGCGCAGGGCGAAGTGCCCGCCGATCCGCGCGTTCGAGAGGTAGACGCGGCCGCGGGCGTTCACGGCGGAGAGGAGCGTAGCGTTGCGCGCCTCGAGCGCCGATTCCGCCAGTTTCCGGTCGCCCACCCAGCGGAAGCACACCGCGGAGAGCGGGACGGGCGCCAGGCGCTCCAACTCCGGCGTCGCGTCCACCTTCGACGCCAGCCGCTGGGCGAGGTCGAGGTCCTTGCGGATGGCGGCGCGGAAGGCCGCCACGCCGTGGTACCGGAGCGAAAGCCAGAGCTTCAGCGCGCGGAAGCGGCGGGAGAGCTCCGGAGATTCCTCGAAGAAGGCGAAGCCTTCGATCGGGTCGGAGGAGAAGGCGCGCGTGTACTCCGCGGTGTCGGAGAAGGCGGCGCGCGCGGCCGAGGCGTCGCGGAAGAGGAGGCATCCGCAGTCCAACGGCTGGTACATCCACTTGTGCGCGTCGAGGGAGATCGAGTCGGCGAACCCCAGGCCGGAGATCTTCTCGGGCACCGCCAGCGCCGCGAACCCGCCATACGCGCCGTCCACGTGGAGCCAGACGCCCCGGCGGCGCGCCACCTCCGCGATCTGCGGGATGGGGTCGATCGAACCGGTGGCCGTCGTGCCGGCAGAGGCCACCACTGCCAACGGCCGGAGGCCGCGCCGCTCGTCCTCGGCGATCGCCTCGTCCAGCGCTTCCGGCCGCATCCGGAGGTCCGGGTCCATGGGGATGGTCCGGAGCGACCGCGTTCCCAGGCCGAGCAAAGCGACCGCCTTCCGGATCGACATGTGGGTCTCGGCGGTGACGTAGATAGGGCCCGACTGCGCACCCGCCTGGTTCGCAGGGGCGCGGCGTTCCCGGGCCATCGCCAGTGCGGCGAGGTTTGCCATCGAACCGCCGCCCATCAGCGAACCGGTGAAGCCGGCCGCGCCGACGGCGGAGGCAATCCACTGGACGAGGGTGCGCTCGATGGTCACCGCGGCGGGTGAGGAGCGCCAGGCGGTGACGTTCTGGTTGAGCACGCTCGCCACCAGGTCCCCGAGCGCGGCGATCGGTTCGCCCGAACCCAGTACGTACCCGAAGAAGCGGGCGCTCGGCGCGCGGGAGCAGGAGAACAAGGTGTCCAGCGCGTCCAGCGCCGCGGGCCCCATGCCTTCTTCGGGAGGCGGAGCGCCGAACTGGGCCACCGATTGCTGGCCGGTGATCGGCGGCTTCACCGGGCGCTCGTCCAGGGTGGAGAAAAAGGTGGCGCACGAATCGAGGACACGCGTACCCGCGGAGCGGAACTCGTCCGGAGAGAGTGGGAGCGGAGGTTCAAATGTCATGGTGTGGCGTGGGGTGAAAAGCTCTCATACATAAGTGCGATGCGAGCACACTATGAGAAGATTCCTCAAGGTGTCCTGAATGCCTTCATGGATGCCGCCGAGCAATTGGAGATCCCATTGGTCCCTGAGCAGAGGGACCTGAAATCGCTCGCTGTCTGCGTGGTCGACGCGCTGGTGTCTGAGCGTCCCAAGCCACGCATGTGGGTAAACCGGCTTGGCGATGATCGTGAGCGGATCCATCTACGCAACTGCACATTTCCAGGGAAAGACACGACGGAGTCTATGGTCGATATTTCTGTCTACGCGGGTAG
>DATBSS010000452.1:0-16745 GCA_036559665.1 Myxococcaceae bacterium | reverse complement strand
GCACCGCCGGAGCAGGAGCAGGAGCCGCCGCAGCCGTCGCTTCCGCACGTACCAGGAGCGCACGACGGCGTGCAGCAGGTCTGGTTGGCGAGGCACAAGGCGCCGCCGGAGCAGGAGCAGGAGCCGCCGCAGCCGTCGCTTCCGCACGTACCGGGAGCACATGACGGCGTGCAAGGGTTCCCGTCCCCTGTGCACGTGCACGACGAGAGCGTGATCGAGAGGACTGCCACGGTCACGCCGATGATGACGTCGGAGGACATGGCCCTCTTCTACAGTTTAACGTGCCGATCCAGGCTCTCCAAAGGAGCGCGGTGTTAACCTCGGCGAGGTGAGCGCGCTCGTCCTGCTCGTGCTGGCCTCGGCGGAGCTGACGCCGCCCCCGGCCTCGGTGGAGCACGCGCCGGAACCGGCAGCGGCGGCGGCGGAGCTCGCGCCAGTGCCCGAGGCGGCGCCGGACGAGTGGAACCCGGGCGCCCAGCTCTCCGTCAGCGGCGTGCAGGCCCTGAATGGCGCCTTCCTCGGGCTGGCCGCTTGCGGCGCGTCGTCCTGCTACGGCTCCAGTGCGGTGCTGCCGGTCGTGTTCATGGTGGCCGGAGGGGGAGCGGGGCTCGCGTTCTCCCTGATGGACCGGGAGCTGTCGTCCGGCTGGGGGAGGGCGTTGCTCGTCGATTCGATCACCGTCGGCGCCGCGCTCGGCTTCAGCCTGCTGGCGACCCGGCCGGAGCTGGCGTTGACCCAGGGGCCCGGCTACGCGCTGATCTTTGCGACCGACCTCGCAGCCGTCGCCGGGGCGGCGGTCCTCACTCGATTCGTGGCGCCGCGCGCGGAGTCGGTGCTGCTGGCGGATTCGCTGGGGCTGTGGGGTCTCCTGATGGGCGATGCGGCGGCGACCCTGCTGGGGCGGGATCACGTGCTCTGCATCGGCGCCGGCGCCCTCGTCGGAGCGGCCAGCGGCGCGCTGCTGGCGGCCTCCGCCCAGCGGATGACCGTCTGGCGGCTCCTGATCGCCAACGGGGCGGCGCTGGTGGGGGCCCTGCTGCTGGGCGGCGGGCTGGCGATCTACGAGAGCGTGGCCGCGCCGGCGGCGTCGAGGCCGTACAACCCGGTCGTGCCGGCGGCCGGGACGGCGGCGGGGATCGCTGGCGGGTTCTTGATCGGCTTCGCGCTCAGCGAGTCGCTGTAGCGGTCAGACCATCATGGGGAGCAGGTAGGAGCTCACGTTCGCGTCGGTCTCGCCAGATACCTCGATCACCCGGTTCATCATATCCAAGCGATGACGATCGAGCCACCGAAGCGCGGCCTCGACCCAGGCGACCTGGTCGTCTCTGCGGAGACGCCCGAGGTGGAGGACGATCAGTCCAGCATGAATTTCACTCTTGCGAGCGAGGTACAAGAAGTCCTCCACGTTGGCCGTGATCGTGGTCGCATCCCGCTTGAACGCTTCTCTCCAGATGAGGAAGTCCATCCGGCCAGCGAGGCCAACATCGGAGACACGTTCTGCGAAATGACCGCATGCGATCAGGCGGAACACGACCGCTCGGCTCAGCATTTCATCCAACAGGAATCGCACCGGCCCCCTCCCCCCACGGGTCCGGTATCTACTCGACGGGTCTGTCAGTCCTCCGACATGTAGCGGATCTCGAGTGGCTTGCGCGGGCGGCCACGTGGAGGGTTGAGCTCCACGTAGATCCGTGCGAACTCCAGATCCACATTCGTCAGATAGGGCCAGTCCTCATAGATTTCAGATGGTGGTACGCCTTGTTTGAGCCAGCTCCCAATCATCTCGACGGGAATGCGCGTCCCCTTGAACACCAGGGTTCCACTCACCACGTAGATGTTGCGACTGACTCGCCGCGCACCGGCCCGGAAGGCGCGGATCCGGTCGAGGATGTCCTTCGCGATGGGCGCGGTTTCGATCCGGATGGTCATCCCCCGACCGCCGCGCGAGGTCTCCATCTCCACTTCCACGGCCGGGCTCTTCAGGACCCGGAAGTTCGCCTCATGCAGCTTCCGGTACAGCGCCCGCTGGAAGGCGACCGTGGGGCAGACCTCCCGCGTCGCCTCGCGGAGCGCGAAGAACAGGACGTCGCGAGCCCCCAGCGTGCCCACGCCTTTCTCCAGCACGTCGTTCACCGCATGCCGGGCGGCCTTCTCTTCCACGCCCGCAAGCGCCGCCGCCTCTCCCAACGAGAAGCGTCCCCGGCTGCGCTCAGGCTCCATCGCGGAAAACATGCCCATTCACCTGGGCATAATATACGACTCCCTGACACGCCCCACAACCGCTAGTGCCAGGTCTCGTGCCGGGCGCGCAGCGCCTCGGCGAGGTCCTCCGGGCGGAACGGCTTCTCGATGAACAGGTCCGCGCCCACCACCTTGCAGTGGCGCGCCATCGCCGGGTCGCCCAGCGCGCTCATCGCGATCAGCAGCGCGTCCGGGTAGCGCTCCCGGAGCTGGGCGATCAGGGAAGCGCCGTTGCGGCCGGGCAGGAACACGTCCACCACCGCGGCCAGGAACGGCCGGCGGCGCGCCGTGTACTCCGCCTCCTCGGCGCTGCTCACCGGGACCGCCTCGTACCCCCACGCGTCGAGTAGCTCCACCAGCATCTCGCGGCTGTCGAGGTCGTCCTCCACCAGCAGCACCGGTTCCCGGGCCTCGGTCTTCCGGACCTCGTCCCCGGCGGACTCCTGCAAGCGTCCTTCGTCGATTACGCCCACGCCCATGTGTAGTCCTCGCGTGTGCGGTAACACCTCACCGGCCCCGCGGCATTCGAACCGCATCCGAGCGGTCGGGCGCCACCTCGCTCAGCGAACGGCCCGGGCCGGCGGGCCGGAGGCGGGCGCGGATCGAGCCGCCAGGTTGGCGGCCAGCACCACCGACACCAGCAGCGCCCACGCCGGAAGGACGATCCGCGCACCGCCCTCGTAGAGCAACGCCGAGGAGCTGGCGCCCAGGTAGCGCCCCAGCGACATGGGCTCCAGGCGGCCGATGCCCAGGAAGCTCACCGTGGACTCGGCCAGGATGGCGGCCGGGACGCGCGCCAGGAACAGCGCCAAGAGATATCCCCGCAGGAACGGCCACACGTGCGCGCGCATCACCTGGGCCCGCCCGGCGCCCAACGCGCGCGCGGCGGCGACGTAGTCCGGCGCCTCCAGTGTGACCAGCCGGTTGCGGATCATCCGTGCCGGCGCGGCCCAGCCCACCAGCGCCAGCGACAGGACCATCAGCACCGCCGGGTTCAGCTTCAGCTCCGGTCGCAGGTCGCCCGCGGTCTGGGCGGCGAACTGGAGCACCATCAGCACCAGCACGTCCGGGAGCGAGAAGAACGCCTCCGCGAAGCGCATCGCCCCCCGGTCCACCGCCCCGCCGGCCGAGCGCGCCGCCACCGCCACCGCCAGCCCCAGCGCGGTCGCCAGCCCGGCGGCGAATAGCCCCGTGGCGAGCGACACCCACAGCCCGCCGAAGGCCAGCTCGCACACGGTGTGGTCCGGGCGGAGGGCGTCCGCGCCGAACGGGCAGGCGCGGGCGGGCACCTCGGGCCAGATCTGACCGAAGGCGAAGGAGAGCCCGAAGAGCGCCAGCAGCGCCACCCACCCGGCGACCGAGGCGCGGCTCACAAGGCGGTCTCCCGCGCGCGCGGATCGACCAGCAGCCGCACCAGCTCCACCGCCAGCGTCACCACCACCAGGAGGGCGGCGAAGACCGTGGTGGCCACCACCACCACCGCCACCTGCTTCTGCAGCACCGCCGCCACGTAGAGCTGGCCGAAGTAGGGCAGCCCCAGCACGCGCTCGGCGGCGAAGGAGCCGGCCAGCAGCGCGGTGGCCACCGGCGGGAGCGAGTCCAGCAGCGCCGGCAGCACGTTCGGCAGCACGTGGCGCGCCACCACCCTCGCGCGGGGGAGCCCCTTGGCGGCCGCGGTGCGCACGTAGTCGGAGGAGAGCTCCTGCCTCAGCGCGTCCGCGACCAGGGTCCCCAGCAGCACGCCCGGCCACAAGGAGACCACCAGCGCCGCGGCCAGCTCCGGGAGCAGGTGCCCGCGCTCCACCACCGTGGGCGCCAGCAGCAGGGCGGGGATGAACGCGGGCGTGCCGAAGGCGAGGGCCGGCAACCCGACCCCGGCCGCCTCCGGCGCGCGCCCGTTCCCGGCTCGGAGCAGCGCGAAGCCCGCGGCCCAGAGCAGCGCCAGCGCCAGCCCGCACAGGCCGATGCCGGCGCTCCCGGAGAGCTTCACCAGCATCTCCTCGAAGGTGACGCCCTGGGCGGTGGTACCCAGGCGCTCGCCCTTGACCAGCTTCTCCCAGGGGCGGAGGAAGCCCAGCGGCTGCCCCAGCCCGAGGTCGCGCCGGTAGCTCTCCACCAACTCTGTGGAGAGCTGGCGCTTGGACTCCTCTTCGGTCGGCACCGGGAGCGCCGCCATCAGGTAGTACGAGGCCAGCGCCACGATGGGCACCAGCACCAGCTGCCGCAGGGCTCGCGAGAGGGCCAGCCGGATCATCGCAGTCGCACCTCCCCCAGCGAGAGGAAGTTGAACGGGTCCACCGACAGGCCGCCCAGCTCCGGCCGGGCGCGGAAGTAGCGGTCCGGGTGGTAGAGCGGGGCGATCACCACCTGCTCGCCGAGGAGGACCTCCTGCGCCTGGACGTAGAGGCGGCGCGCGGTCTCGAAGTCGCCCTCCGCGTCCGCGCGCTCGCGCAGCCCCTGGAAGCGGGCCAAGGGTTCTCCGCCGACGATCTGCTCCCAGCCGGTGAAGTGGTTTCCGGTCCGCTCGAAGAGGGTGAAGAAGGTGTTGGGGTGCGCGTAGTCCGCCCCCAGGCGCTTCAAGTACAGGTCGTGGGAGCGGAAGCCGTCCGGCGCCACGCGGGCGATCTCCGAGGAGAAGTCCGAGCGGGCGTCGATCTCCACCCGGATCCCCACCTTCGCCAACTGGTCGCGGATCCGCTCGGCGATGGCGGTCTCCGGGACGAACGACTCACGCGCGGTGTGCACCAGGCGCAGCGTCCGCGAGACCGGGTGGCGCTCCAGGAGCGCCCGCGCCGCCGCGAGGTCGAAGTCCGGGATCCGCCGCGCCTCCTCCGCCGTCGCGGAGAGCGGCATGGTGGGCGGCAGCAGGACGTGGGTGGTGCGCGCGGCCGGGAGGAGCCCTCGCAGGAGCGCGTCCCGATCCAGGGCCATGGCGATGGCGCGGCGGACGTCCGGCGAGTCAAGCGGCGGGCGCCGGGTGTTGAACGCCAGGAAGTAGGTGGAGAGCAACTCGCGCCGGGTGAGGTCCGGGAAGCGGCCGGACCTCAACGCGACCGGGCTGTCCACGAACACGAAGCCCACCCTGCCGCGGTCATAGAGCGCCGGGCCGACCTCGGCTTTCATCAGGGTCAGCACGTCCACCGGGCGCTCGCCCGGGCCGAGGGCCGGCGCGAAAGCGGAGGTGGCGTTGCGCACCAGGCGCACCCGTTCTCCGGCGCGGTCCCAGGACTCCACCCGGAACGGCCCCACGCTCACCGGGTGCCCGTCCCGCGGGCGGTCGTAGTAGGCGCGGATCTCCTCTTCCGATTTGCCGGCCAGGAAGGCGGAGGGCGCCGGGAAGAAGAGGTACACGTTGGCCAGGCGGGCGAGGAAGTAGCTGCGCGGGTGCGCGAGCGTGACCTCCAGCGTCCAGTCGTCCAGCGCGCGGACGCCGATCCGCTCCACCGCGGCGTCCACTTCCGGCCGCGGCGCGCCGCGCTCGAAGAGCTGGAGCACCTCTTCCACCCCGAGCAGGTCCGACGTCTCGGTGCGCTCCTTGCCCACGGCGGCGCGGCGGAAGCCAGTGACGAAGTCGCGGGCGGTGACGGGCGTGGCGCCGTCGGACCAGGTCACGCCGTGCCGGAGGTGGAAGAGGTAGCGCTCGTGGCCCTCCCCGGTGACGGTCCGCTCCCAGCGCTCGGCGATCCCGGGCTCGATCTCGTTCTTCGCCGAGAGCTGGGTGAGACCCTTCATGGTCGCCAGCATCACCGGGTAGTTGACCCAACTCGTCGGGTCGGAGGTGCTCCAGTCCAGGGTGCTGGGCATGGCCGGCACCACCACCTTGACCCCAGGGTCCGGCTGGAAGCCGCAGGGGCCGCACGCGGCGAGGAGCGATCCCAGCAAGACGGCGCGGCGCATTCCAGCGGGAGTGTATGGTCAGGCCATGACCGCTCCCAAGGCCGCGTACGAGCAGATCAAGCAGACCGCGCTCGGTTACCCGGGCGCTGAGCTCGCCGTCATCCTCGGGGACCACCAGGTCGTCCGCGTCAAAGACAAGGTCTTCCTCTGGCTGGGAGACGAGGAGGGCGGCTGCTACTTCGGCGTGCGCCTGCCGCACTCACAGGACGCGGCGACGGCGCTGCCCTTCGTGGAGCCCATGGCCTACGGGATGGCCAAGTGGGGCTGGGTGGGCGTCACCTTCAAGAAGGGCGACGACGTGCCGGTGAAGATGTGCCTGGAGTGGCTGGAGGAGAGCTACCGGAAGGTCGCGCCGAAGAAGCTCGTCGCCCAGCTCGACAGCGGCGGGGCGCCCGCCAAGGCCGCCGCGCCCAAGGCGAAAGCCGCGCCGAAGAAGAAAGCCCGCCCCGCGGCCCGCCGCTGATCAGGGCTTCTCCGCCGGGGGCAGCCCCAGCGCGCCCTGCAGCTCGCGCAGCTTCGCCTGGACGCCCTGCATGTTCTCCGGCCCCATGCGGAGCAGGTGCTTCTCCGCGGCGGTGCGCGACTCCAGCGCCTCGTCCTTGAACGCCCACAGCGCGCCCTTGGGGACGACCTCCACCTCGCCCTTCGGAATCGGCACCGCCGTCAGCCGGGCGATCGCCCGCGCCAGCGCGTCGTCCAGCTTCGTCCCCGGTGGCCCCAACTCGCGCCAGGCCCGGTCCATCAGCGGCTGGAGGGTCCGGTACGCGGCGGCGGCCTTCGCCGCGTCGATGGAGGCGAAGCACCCCGCCACCGCGTCGTAGCGGGCGTAGCTCTTCGGGTCGATGGTGGCCACCCCGCGCTTCGGCTCCTTCACCGCGAACGGGGCCGCCGGGGCGAGGAACGGCACGGACGCGCGCGGGCTGTCCCCATCCGCCACTTGCTGCACCGCGGCGGCGAAGCGACGCACCAGGTCGCCCTGCTCTAGCCACTTCGCCCACAGTGGATCCGGGGACACGCCCGCCAGCTGGTTGCGCACCTGCAGGTCGCTTTGCGAGAGGGGTGGTTCCATCTCCCCGGCGTCCGGCTGGCCCGCGTCCGCCACGGCCGGCGGGGCTGGGGTCTCCGGCGGAGCGCGGGTGAGCCACCACGCCACACCGCCGCCAATCGCCAGCAGCAAGAGGACCGGCGTCATCCAGCTCGCGCCGCGGCGCGGCGGCGGCGTCTCCGGCATATCTGGTGAGGTGCCCATCGTTGATCTCCCGTCCGAACCCTTCTACGCCGACCAATGCAACCAGGGGGCCGCTGCTGCCCGCGTCTTTCCAGCCACGGACGAATGGCCTGTGAACCAGGCTGGTTGCGCCCGGGGGCGGGGCGCGAAATGCTGTCCGCTGTGAAGGGCCTCGCGCCAGGCTTCCTGATCGCCATGCCTCAGCTCGGCGACCCGAACTTCCACCGGTCGGTCATCCTGATGATCGAGCACGGCGACGGCGGGGCCATGGGCCTGGTGATCAACCGGACCTCCAACCTCACCCTGCGCGACCTGGGCAAGGGCCAGGAGATCAAGGTGGCCCGCCTCATCGAGGGGCAGCCGGTGATGGTGGGCGGCCCGGTGGAGCCCCAGCGCGGGTTCATCCTCCACGACAGCGACGCCGTGGTGGAGAAGCACGAGGTGCTGCCCGGCCTCTATCTCTCCGTCACCCTGGACGCGCTGGAGCCGCTGCTCGCCCAGGGCACCGCTCGCCTGCGCTTCTGCCTGGGGTACTCTGGCTGGGCGCCCAAGCAACTGGAGAAGGAGATCTCCGCCGGCGCCTGGCTGTTCACCGAGGCCGCGGGGGACCAGGTGCTGGACGGCACCCCGGACAAGCTCTGGGACGGCACCCTGCGCGGGATGGGCGTGGACCCGGCGATGTTGCTCCCCGCCGCCGGCATCCACTAAGCCTACGTGCCCATGCTCGACCCGGAAAAAGTGAAGGAGCGGATCGCCGCGGCGCTGCCCGGCTCGGAGGTGGAGGTGAAGGACCTCACCGGCACCGGCGACCACTTCGAGGCGCGGGTGGTGAGCGCCGAGTTCGACGGCAAGTCGATGGTGGACCAGCACAAGCTGGTGTACGCGCCGCTGCAGGACTGGCTGAAGTCGGGCGAACTGCACGCCCTGGCGTTAAGGACGTTCTCGCCCACCCAGTGGGAGAAGTTCAGGAGGAGCTGATGATCACCCCGGAGCTGAGGTCGCGGCTGGACGAGGAGATCAAGTCGCACCCCGTGGTCATCTACATGAAGGGCAACGCGCTCTTCCCCCGCTGCGGCTTCTCGGCGGCGGCGCTGCAGCTGCTCCAGCCGTACGGTGCGGTGCACGCGGTGGACGTGCTGGCGGAGCCGGAGCTGCGCGACGCCATCAAGGAGTACTCCAGCTGGCCCACCATCCCGCAGGTCTTCATCCACGGGAAATTCGTGGGGGGCTCCGACATCGTCCGTGAGCTGAGCGAGCGCGGGGAGTTGGAGAAGCTGGTCAAGGGCGAGGCCTGACGCCACCCATGGGCCGCCGCGCTCGGGCGCTGCTGGCCGCGTGCGCGCTCGCCTGCGCTGCGGGTTGCTCGAAGAAGGAGGGCACGCTCTGGCTTCAGAACGGGCTGGAGGTGCCGGTACGGGTGCAGGTCTCCGGCCAGCCGCCGGTGGAGCTCCAGCCGGACGAGCACCGGGCCATCACGGTCCCCTCCGGGCGCCGCTCGCTGGAGACCACCACCCTGGATGGGAAGGGGCGCGAGCGCGCCTTCATCGACGTGCCGGGCTCCGGCGCCGGGGTGTACAGCGTGGCCGGCGCCGCGCCGCTCTTCATCCGCACCGACTTCTCCGCGTCGACCGGTACCCCGCCGGATCCGCGGTTCGAGTCGCTCTGCGGGCAGCAGACGTTCAGCGGGAAGGTCGACCGCTACTTCGAGCCGCCGCCGGAGGAGCGCTCCAGCTCCGGCTCGCACACGACGCTGATCGCGGCGAACGGCGGCTGGAAGACCTGCGTGAACCTGCTGCAGCAGAGGGGGCAGGACAAGGCCGCCGCCGCGATGATGCCGGCGATCCGGGCCATGCACTCCAGCGAGGCCGAGGTGTGGACCGAGGCGGAGCTCCGGGCGCTCTCCGGCGATGAGGCCGGGGCGATGAGCCTCGCCCTCGAGGCGGCGGGACCGGATGCCGGGCGCGAGTACCAGTTCCTGTACGTGCAGCTCGGCCAGGCGCTGGGGAGGCGGGCGGAGCTGGTGCGCGAGTATCGGGCGCGCGCCAAACGGGACCCCGGCAATGCCGAGTGGCGGTACCAGTTGGCGCGGATGCTCCCGGCGGCGGAGGCCGTCCCGGAGCTCCAGGCGCTGGTGCGCGAGCGCCCGGAGGAGGTCGCCTTCCGGCTGTCCCTGGCCTGGGGGCTTGCTGCGTCCGGTCGTTTCCCCGAGGCGCTGGCCGCGCTGGAACCCCTGGGGGGTGGCGAGGCGCTCATCCCCCGGGAGCAGTTCAGGCTGGTGCGCCGGAGGGCGTGGATCCTGGCTGCGCTGGGGAAGCACCAGGAGGCCGTCCGGGCCATCCAGGCCGACCAGACGGGGTCGCGGGAGAAGGTGGAGCTCTTCGTCCTGCAAGGCTGGCTGGCCGGCCGGCTGGGCCGCCCGGACCTGGAGCCGGACCTGTCGGCGTCCGAGATCGGCCGCGACCCGTGGGCCTCCGTCTACTACGACGGCCAGGTGCACCCGGAGCGGCTGAGCGAGGAGCGACTCAATTCCCTCCAGTTCGGCAAGCGGGTCATCCAACTCATGGTGAAGGCCAGGGTCGATCCGAAGGCGGCGCTGATTTCCCTCCACCGGTTCACCAGCTTCGACGCGCAGTTCATCCCCGAGTCGCTGGCGTTCCTGCTGATCGGAGAGGCGTGGCGCGCCGGTGACGTGACGGCGGCCGCGACGCTCCGGCGCTCGCTGATCGGGGTCGCGGACGATCTCCAGGCGCTGCGCGCCTATGTGCTCGAGGGCCGGCGGTCGCAGGAGATGGACGAGCTGTGGGAGGACTGCGCGTCCATCCACCTGGCGCGGTCGCGCGTGCTGCGCGAGCGAGGGGATCTCCCGGGGGCTGCCGCCGAGGAACGCCTGGTGCGCCACGACCCGTATGGCGGGCCGGCGACCATGGCGCTCCGGGAGTGGCCGGCCGTCGCGCCGGGCTCGGCGCCGCCCCCGCCCGGGGCCACGCAGCTCGCCTCGGCGAAGGCGAAGGCGAACGCGCCCGCGTCCAAGCAGTCGCGCGACCCACGGCCGCCGCAGCCCGCCGCGGTCGAGCACCGGCTCCGGCGCGTGGAAGGCGTCACCCTCGAGCGGGAACCCTGAGGGGCCCGGGGTCACTCGCCCAGCTGCATCGCGACGGCCAGCCGTTCCCCCAGCACGTCCGCGGCGGCGTTCGCCATCTGCCAGTAGGCGTACCGGGGCGCAAACGACGCGCCGGACCAGTGCACCTCGCCCGCCGGCCGCGCCTCCACGTCGTAGTGGTGGGCGGGGACGGAAGCGCCGTCGCCGAGCTTCAGGTCGACGCTGGAGTGCAGCGCCAGCCCGAAGTAACGGGACGCCGGGTCCTCTTCCAGCTCGTACACCTCGCCCGAAAGCCCGAGCACGGACCGGATCTCCAGCCTCACCGGCGAGGGAGGCTGCGCATTGTCGATGCCGTCGCGCAGCTCCACCACGCCCGGGCCCGCCAGCGCGTCGATGCGCTTCTGGAGGATGGCGGTGATCCGCGCGTGGCGGGCGAGGTTCTCCGCGTCGGCCAGGGCGACCTGCGCCATCGCGAAGGAGGTGGGGGCACGGAAGCCACCCAGCTTCACCGACGGCGAGTACACCACTTGCACGCGGTTGGTACCCGCGCGGCGGAGGGCCTCGATCACCTCGCCCAGCACCGCGGACTGCGCCTGGTGCATCTGCTGGAGGCGGTGCAACCCGCGCTCCAACTCGTGGTCCAGCTTGGCGCGCGCCTCGGCGACGTGCCGGCCGTCCGGGTGCGCCTCCAGGTAGTAGGCCGCCTGCGGCGCCGTGTACTGGGCGCGCTCCCACTCCTGGTCGTCCTGCGCCCGCGCCTGGAGGGGCGGCAGCGCCAGCACCGAGAGCGCCGCCGCGCCCGCGCCCGCCGCCGGCCAGCGGAGGCCCCGCAGCCGGCGCGACCAGGCGACCTTCCGCCCCTGGCCGGAGAGGAGCGCCCGGGGGACGAGGTCCACCTCGCCGTCCGCCTCCAGCAGCCCGGAGGAGAGCAGGTCCAGCGCGCGCCCGCGGAGCTGGGCCGCGCCCTCGGCCAGGGACTCCGCCACCTGCTTGCCGCTGATGTTGAGCCCGACGGAGCGGCGGCCGAACTTCAGCCGCACCCCGAAACCGGCGCCGTACTGGTGCGCGTAGACGGCGACCTTCACCAGGTTGATCAGCGGCCAGAACGTCACCTGGTCCAGGTCCGCCTGCACCAGGTAGTGCTGGTGCAGGGCGGTGAACTTCCCCAGCGCGCTCCGGCGCGCGCGGACGATCCGATAGGCGCCGGAGGCAATGGCCCAGGCGCCGGACGCGAGCAAGGAGGCGGTGCCCACCCAGAGGCCGGCGCCCCACGAGCGCGTCGCGCTGATCGATGCGTCCACGGCCACCAGGCCCAGGGACAGCGGCACCAGGGCCAGCGCCATCAGCGCCCCGGCCTCGAGGTAGCCGCGGCTCCACAGCGGCTTGACGTCGTGCCGCGCGGGCTGGTCCTTCAGCCAGCGCTGCGTCTCCTCCGGGAGCTGGTCCAACGGAACGGTGAGCTTCTCCGGGAAGGACCCCAGCTGCCGCTCCGGCCGCAGCGACCGCGCCACCTCCAGCAGGTAGTTGCCGTCCTGGGGGCGCTGGAGGGCGAAGGCGCGCGCCGCCATCGAGGAGAGGCGGTCGGAGAGGTGCCGGCGGACCTCCTCGTCGGCGGGGGCGGTGGCCAGGAGCCACGCCACCTCGCGCTTGACCAGGAAGGTCGACTTCCGGGCGAGCTGCACGCCCACCCGCCGCAACGCGGGCTCCCAGTCCTTCTCCGCGCGCTCGGCCGCGATCGCCGCCGCCTGGTCCAGCTCGCGCAGCGCTTCCTTCCAGCGTTCCCGGGCCGTGTAGTAGTCGGCGATGACGAAGCGGATGCCCAGCTCCTCGGGGGCCAGCTCGCGCGCCTTCAAGTACGCGGTGAGCGCCGGCTTCTCGAACTTGAGGTCGCGGTAGGCGTGGCCCAGCCGGACGTGGAAGACGGGGTTCTTCGGGTCGCGCCGGGTCAGCTCCTCGAACTGCTCGGAGGCGCGCCTGGCGTCCCCGTTCATCATCAACGCCACCCCGAACATGTCGCGCGCCACCAGGACGTCCGGGTTGGCGACGAGCGCGGCCTCCAGGATGGGGATCGCCTCCTTGGGCCGGTCCTCGTTGAGCGCGGCGGCGGCGGTGCGGAGCTGTGAGCCCAGCTCCGGCCCGTGCTCGGAGAAGGGCTCCACCTGGCCGCCGGCGGCGCGCGCGCGGTCGTACTCCTGCCGGGTCTCCGGGTTGGAGAGCGCCTCGTACGCCTCGCGGATCCGCCGGAAGTCGTCGGCGTGCGTCTCCGGCGGGAACTGCCGCACCAGCGTGAAGTAGGCCTTCTTGATCTCCCGGTCGGTGGCGGCCGGCGCCACGCCGAGCGTCTCGTAGTGGTCCGCCATCTCGCCTTCAGCGCTCCAGGGCCGCGCCCATCGCGTCGGTCACGGTGTCCACGGGGATCAGCTCCACCTGCGCCCGGACGTCGGCCGGGAGGTGCTGAGCGTCGCGCACGTTGGCGCGCGGGAGCAACACGCGGGTGAGGCCGGCCAGGTAGGAGGCGACCAGCTTCTCGTGGATGCCGTCGATGCGCTGGACGTCGCCGTGCAGGGTGATCGCCCCGGTGGCGCCCAGCCGCGGCCGGAGCGCCTTGCCCAGGTAGGCGGAGGCGCCGGCCAGCGCCAGCGCCAGCCCCGCGGACGCGCCGTCCTTCTGGATCTCCGAGTCCGTGAAGTTCAGGTGCAGGTCGTGGGAGCGGACCAGGTGGTCGATGCCCAGCGCCACGGCGCGCGCCTTGAGGCCGGTGAACGCCACCTGGCACGACTCGCGGATGGCCGGCCCCACGTTCCCGGAGAAGAGCAGCTCGCCCTTGCCGGGGACCGCCATCGCCTCCAGCGGCGAGACCCCCCCGCCCCTCGGGGTCCAGCCGAGGACGCCGATCCGCCCCACGGTGGTGGAGGACGCCTGCCGGATGCGGTACCGGGCCAGCAGCTCCGCCGGTTCGAGCCCGGAGGGCGCGCCCGGTCCCAGCATTGCGCCCAGCTCCGGCGCGGCGCGGATCGCCTCCGCCAGCAGCGGCGCCGCCTTCTCCGCGTTCCCCTCCAGCTTCATCACCAGGGCGCGCAGCGCGGCGTACTCGGGACGGGCGCGGAGCGGGGGCGCGGCCGCCACCAGGGCGCGCTTGGCGGCGGGCGCCAGGCCGGCGGCGACCGCCCGTGCCGCCTCCTGGAGCTCCGGGCAGCGCGCCCCCAGCGCCAGCGCCGGATCGGCCCGGCCGGTGGTCTCGCCCATGTCCTCGGCGATGGCGCGCAGCAGCGCGGCGGCGGCCCCGTCCTGCGGCGACTCCGCGCGGGCCCGGCCGGCCAGGTCCAGCGCCCGCTCCCACAGGCCCTTCTTCCGGGCGATCTCCCCCGCCTTCACGAAGCGCGCCGCGTCGTGCGGCTGCCAGCGGGCGGCCTCCATCAAGTGCAGGAGCGCGTCGTCCGAGCGGCCCTGGGAGAGGAGATGCTCCGCCAACTCGTCGTGCGCGCCGGCCTCTCCCGGGTGGAGCAGGACCAGCGCCTCCAGCGCCTTGCGCGCCTCCTCCGGGCGCTCCGCGCGGGCGTGCGCGCGCGAGAGCAGCCGGGCGGCGTCCGGGAAGTCCGGGCGGCGTGCCACGGCCTCGGAGAGTTGCTTCACCGCCGGCTCCAGCTGCCCCTCCTCGAACAGGCGCAGTCCCAGCGCGTAGCGCGCGTCCGGGTCCTCCGGGCGCAGCACGACCGCCCGCTTGAGCTCCAGCGTGGTGGGAGGGATCTCGCTCATCCCAGCTCGAACAGGACCTCGGTGAGCTCCCCGTCCAGCCGCTGGATCTCCGCCGGCTCGCCGCGCTGGGCGGCGGCCTTCAGGCGGGACACCAGGTCATCCACCCGGGCCCGGTCCTTCGCCGCCAGCGCGGGCACCTTGGCCTGCGCCGCCGCCACCAGCTCGCGAACGGCCTGGGGGAGCTCGGGCTCCGGGCCGGAGGGGGCGGCCGGGGCCGGCGCGGAGGGCTGCCACTCGCGCTCCAGTCGGGACCGCGCCTCGTCGCGCTCCCTGGGGCTCATCCGCTGGGCGCTCTTGTCGACGATCAGCACCGCCTCCCTACCGGTGGAGACGACCTTGGTCTTCACGTTGAGGATGCCGTTCACGTCGTAGGTGAACGTGACCGCCACGTGCTCGCTGCCCATGGGCGCGGGCGGCACCCCGTCCACCGAGTAGGCGTCCAGGAAGGTGTTGTTCCGCACCAGCCGCTCCTCGCCCTGGTAGACGCGGATCTCCACCTGGCGCTGCCCCTCGGCGGTGGTGGAGTACGTCTCCGTCCGCGAGACGGGCACGGTGCTGTTGCGCGGGATGATGGGCGAGAACAGGCCGCTCACCTTCTCGCCGCCGGCCGAGCGCCCCATCACCTCCACCCCCAGGGTGAACGGGCACACGTCGGTGATCATGATCCCGTTCTGGGCCTTGATGGTGCCGGACTTCAGGCCGGCCTGCACCGCCGCCCCCAGCGCGATCGCCTCGTCCGGGTTGACGCCGCCGCGGGCCTGGTGGCCGAGATATTCCTCGATGGTGCGCCGCACCAGCGGCACCCGCGACGACCCGCCCACCAGGACGATCTCGGTGATCGCCTTCTTCTCCAGCTTGGCGTCCTTGAGCGCGCGCTCCACCGGGATGAGCGTGGAGCGGACCAGGTCGCCCAAAAGCTCCTCCAGCTTCAGCCGGGAGAGCTCCAGCTCCGCCGAGACCGGCTCGCTCCCGCGCATGCCGAGGAACGGGAGCATCACCTGGGTGACGGTGATGGTGGACAGCTCCATCTTGGCCTGCTCGGCGGCGGCCTTGAGCCGGGCCATGGCGCGCAGGTCGCCGCGGACGTTGAGCCTATGCTCGCGCTCGATCTCCGCGGCCATCCAGGCCACCAGCGCGGCGTCGAAGTCGGAGCCGCCGAGGCGGTTGTTGCCGGCGGACGCCTTCACGTCCAGCACGCCCTCGAACATCTCCAGCACCGAGACGTCGAAGGTGCCGCCGCCCAGGTCGTAGACCAGCACGAACTGCTCCCGGTCCAGGTGGTCCATGCCGTAGGCGAGCGCGGCGGCGGTGGGCTCGTTGAGGATGCGCTCCACCTTGAACCCCGCCAGCTCCCCGGCGTCCTTGGTGGCCTGGCGCTGGGCGTCGGTGAAGTAGGCGGGGACGGTGATCACCGCCTCCTCCGCCGCGGCGCCCAGTTGGCGTTCCGCGTCCTCCTTGAGCGACTTGAGGATGAGGGCGGAGACCTCCTGGGGCGCGTAGGTGCGGTCGCCCAGGCGGACCTTCTCCCCCGTCCCCATCAGCCGCTTCACCTCCGCCACCGTCCGCTCCGGCATGGACACCAGCTGGTTCTTGGCGGTCTCCCCCACGTGCAGCGCGCCGGACTTGTCCATGCCCACCACGGAGGGCGTGAGCCGCTTCCCCTGCCGGTTGGGGATGATCTGCGGGCGGCCGCCCTCCATGTGCGCGACGAGCGAGTTGGTCGTCCCGAGGTCGATGCCGACGATGGACATGACCCCCGGAGGTTAGACAATGTCGGGGCAATGAGCACCGCGGACGACGAGAAGGAGCGGCGGATCGTCGAGGCGCGGTTGAAGCTGCGCCAGCGCTACCTCGCCCGCATGGAGGCCTCCCCGTCGGTCGCCGACGAGAAGCCCATGGGGAGCGGGCCGCCGAACCGGCACGGCATGCCGAAGGTCCCTACGGGCCAGTACGAGACGGACGGCTGGCCGGTCCTCGACCTGGGCCAGCATCCCAAGGTCGCCACCGCCGGGTGGTCGCTCCGCGTGGACGGCGCGGTGGAGCGGCCCGTGACCCTGTGCTGGGAAGACTTCATGGCGCTCCCCCAGGTGGACGACGTGAGCGACTTCCACTGCGTCACCACCTGGAGCCGGATGGACGTTCCCTGGCGCGGCGTGGCCTTCTCCACCCTGGCGGCGCTCGCCGGGCCGCTCCCCTCCGCCACCCATGTGCTGGCCCACGCCTACGACGGCTACACCACCAACCTGCCCATCGAGGAGGCGCTCAAGGACGACGTGCTGCTCGTCCACACCTCGGACGGCGGGCCGCTCCCCCGGGAGCACGGTGGCCCGGTGCGGATGATCACGCCCCAGCTCTACGCCTGGAAGGGCGCCAAGTGGATCAAGCAGATCACGTTCAGCGCCGACGATCGCCCGGGGTTCTGGGAGGTGCGTGGGTATTCGAACACCGCCTATCCCTGGTTCAATGACCGCTATAGCCGCCGATGATCCGCCTCGAGGGGAGAGACTCGACTTTGCAGACGCT
>DATBSS010000451.1:0-7542 GCA_036559665.1 Myxococcaceae bacterium | reverse complement strand
GTGGGGGTGGACACCATGTCCTTCAGCCAGGCGCTCAAGAGCGCGCTGCGCCAGGACCCGGACGTCATCCTGGTGGGCGAGATGCGAGACCTGGAGACCATCGAGACGGCGCTCACCGCCGCCGAGACCGGCCACCTGGTGATGAGCACGCTGCACACCCTCGACGCCACGGAAACGATCAACCGCATCATCTCCGTGTTCCCGCCCTACCAGCAGAAGCAGGTCCGCCTCCAGCTGGCGGCGGTGCTCAAGGCGGTCGTCTCCCAGCGCCTGGTGGCCCGCGCCGACGGCAAGGGCCGCGTGGCGGCGGTGGAGATCCTCAAGGCCACCGCGCGCGTGCGCGAGATGATCGAGGACAAGGACCGCACCAAGGAGATCGCGGACGCCATCGCCCAGGGCCACCTCACCTACGGGATGCAGACTTTCGACCAGTCGCTGATGTCGCTGGTGAAGAACAACCTGGTCACCTACGACGAGGCCAAGCGCCAGGCGTCCAACCCGGACGACTTCGCGCTCCGCTTCTCCGGCATCAGCGGGACCTCCGACTCGAAGTGGGACTCCTTCGACCAGAAGGCCGGCGAGTCGGCGCCGATTCCGGGCACGGCGGCGTTCGTCCAGAAGGGCGCCCCCTCCAGCCTGGGCAGCGGCACGCCCCGCCCACCCACCGCCTCCCGCCCGGCCGTCGTCACCGGCACCCCCGTCAAGTCCAAGGTCCCCTCCGGCGGGGGCGAAGGCAGCGGCGGCGGTAACGACGACTTCCAGATCGAACGGTTCTGACCGGCTCGCCGGGTCAGTACCTCTGGAGGAAGGCGGCGGCGCTCGCCTGCTGCCGTTCGCGCAGCGCGATGCAGGAGTCGATGGTCTCCAGGGTCTGCGCCAGCTCCTTGGCCCCGCCGGGGATCTGCGCCGAGCGCGGCGTGAAGTACGAGACCACGTCCTGGCGGTGCGCGGCGTCGCAGTAGCTCCGGCCGACGAAGAGGAGCGCGTCCGTCTCCTCGCGCGGCATCTTCGCCAGGAGCTCGTCGAAGTGCGCCTTGGCGAAGGCGTAGGAGACGTCGCGCCCCTCGGGTCGTTGGAGCGCCCCGAACACGAACGGGCCCACCGCCTCGCGCAGGTCGATCTTCCCGCTCATCAGCAGCTCCAGGTTCCGCTTCACCAGCTCCGGCGCGCGGAAGTGGCCCATGGCGCCGAAGACGGTCTGGCGCTCGTCCGCGTCCCGGGTCTGGAGCGCGAGGGCGTGCAGCTGCTCATACAGCGGGACGTCCCCGCCTTCCGCGGCCAGCCCCAGCACCGAGTCCAGCACCTCCGGCTCCACCGCCTTCCGGTCCGACAGCCACGCCGCCGCCAATCGCCGCGCCTCCTTCCGGAGCTCCGGGTCCTCTCCGATGAGGCCCGCCGCCTCCAGGAGCGGCTCGCGGAGCAGCCGCAGCTCGTCGTCCTCCTTCGGGCGCGGCTTCAGCCCCAGCGCCTTCGCCGGTGGCCCGAACGCCTCCCGCGCCATCCGGGCCAGCTTCGGGTGCAGCGCGTCCGGCACCGTCTCGTGGAGGGTCCGGATGAAGGCCAGCGCCAGGAGGACCTGGTACCGGTCGCCGGACCTCGCCGCCCGGGCCACCTGCGCCAGCGCGTCCGCCGCCGGGAGATCGCCGGAGGCCACCAGCGCGAACAGGTCGCCGAGCAGGGCTGTGCGTTCGGCGCGCGTGAGCGGAGCGGCCCCGCCCAGGAGCGCCGCCCACATCTCCGGCGCCAGCGAGACGCGGTAGTACCCGAGCGCGCCGTCGTTGGGGACCACCCAGGCCGGGCAACCCTTCGCCTGGGGGAGCGGCAGGTCCAGCTCCGCTCCTTCCATCACGGCGCACGCGCGCGCGGGGCCACCCTGGCCCGGGTAGCGCGCGCACAGGGGGAGCTTCCAGCGGCGCTCGTCCGGCCGCGGGAGGCCGAGGCGGAGGTAGCGGCGCTGGGAGAGGTGGAGCGCCGGCGCCCGGCCCGCCTCGCAGCGCACCTCGGCGGTGACGAGCGGGAGGCCGGCCTGGTCCACGAAGGTGGAGAGCACCGGCGCCACGTCCATGCCCGCCTCGGCGGCCAGCGCGGCGAAGAGGTCGGCGGAGGTGGCGTTGCCGTCCGCGTGGGCCGCCAGGTGCCGGCGGATCCCCGCCCGGAACTTCTCCCGACCCATCCACCCCTCCGCCATCATCAGGACCTCCTGGCCCTTGCGGTAGGTGATGGCGACGCTCCCGCCGGCATGTCCTCCCATCTCCTTCTGCGACGTCACCGGCTGCCGCACGGCGGGCGCGCCGGGCAGGCCGTCCTCCTCCATCGCGGCCGCCCGGATGACGCTGATCCGGTAGATGGGGCGCTCCCAGTCCGGGTGCCACTCGTCGAGGACGCGGGTGGTCAACCAGTCCGCGAAGGACTCGTTCAGCCACAGGTCGTCCCACCAGGCCATGGTGACCAGGTCGCCGAACCACTGGTGCGCCATCTCGTGCACCAGGAGGTAGGTCATGCGGCGCAGCTCGACGGGAGTGGCCAGCTCCGGCTTCATCAGCAGCCCCTCCACGCGGCAGGTGACGAGTCCGGGGTTCTCCATGGCGCCGAAGAAGAGAGGGACGGAGACGAAGTCGAGCTTGCCGTACGCGTAGGGCGTGCCGAAGTACGCCTCCAACCGCTCCAGCCCCGGGCCGATGACCTCCTTCGCCTTCCCCGCCTCGCCGGCACGGCCCCTGGGGACCAGGACTCCGACGGGCGTGTGCCCCTGGCCCCAGCGGCCCAGGTCCACCCGTTCGAATGGGCCGACCGCGAACGCGACGAGGTAGCTGGGCAGTGGCCGGGTGGGCGCGAAGCGGAAGACGTGGAGCGGGCCCTCGTCCGCCTCCGACTCGACCGGCGTGTTGGAGGCCGCGGTCAGCCCGCGCGGCACCTTGAGCGTGAGCTGCCAGGGCACCTTGAAGCCGGGCTCGTCGAAGCAGGGGAAGACGTCGCGCGCCGCGGTGGGTTCGAAATGGGTGAAGGCGTACCAGTCCTCGCCGGCCTGCTCCCGGAAGAGGCCGCTCCAGTCGGTGGAGGAGATGGGCCCGCGGTAGGCGATGGTGACGCGCGCCTCGCCCGGCCCGACCCCGGTGGGGAAGGAGAGCCCCACGTAGTCCCCACCGGCCGGATGTGCCGTGGCCTTCAGGGTCGCGCCGCCCGCCGACACCTCGGCCCGGTCGAAGTCCAGCCCGCGCGCGTGCATCCAGAGGGTCCTGGTCTTCGCGGCGAGGTGGACGTCGATGGAGATCTCCCCCGAGAAGCGTTCGGCCTTCGGGTCGACGGTGAGCGCGGCGGCGTAGCGCAGCGGGCGCGCGGCGTCGCCGAGGCGGAAGGTGGGGGGCGCGGCGGCTGCCGCGGGCGTTGGAGTGGTGGGGGCGGGCGGCGGCGCGACCGTGGCCGGAGCGGTGGCGCAGCTGAGGAGCAGCATCGCGAGAGCAGGGGTGCGCAGGATGGCCTCCAGGTGGCGAAGCGCGGGCATTATGACCGCGGGACTCCGTGGTGGGTTCCGGGGGCAACGGAAGACCGAAGAACTCGGCGGTTTTGCCGCGCCTCGTGCGCCTCGTGCGCCTCGTGCGCCTCGTGCGCCGGGCAGGGTGCCGTCGAGCGTCGCCGCGGTCCTCACCTGGTCGCGCGGAGCGCGCGAGACCCGGCGGGAACCGTTCCCGTTACTGCTTCAACCCGCCGTGCTCCTCGCCCGCCTCGCGCGCGTCCAACACGCCCTGAAGCCGCCGCGCCCGCTCCGCCGAGACCAGCCGCTGGCCGCGGAGGAACTCCACCATCCGCCTGAGCGATTCGCCGGAGCGCCCGCGTTCGGAGGCAGGGAACTTCACCGCCAGCTCCTCCAGCGCGTCGGTGATGTGCTCCGGGTTGATCGCCTGCGGCCCTTCCGACCACGCGGTCTCGAAGAGCGTCCGGGCCGCCAGCTCGTGGGCCGTGGCCCACCCCGGCTCCGCCGCCTGCCCGAATGCGCGCACCAACTCGTCCACGCGCGCGCGGGTGAGCTTCGCCAACTCCGGGATCTCCTCCAGGCTGGAGCGCACGAACTCCTGGTCGAACCGGTCCGGGTCGTCCTCGTACCCGAAGGCCTCCTCCAGAAGCAGCGACGCCAGCAACTGCTCCGACTCCGCGTCCCCCGCGCCTTCCGCCTTCAGCGCCTCGCGCGCCGCCCGCAGCGGCCCGGCCAGTCCCTCGTCGCCCTCCAGCGCCCGCAGCGCCGCGTGCGCCGCCAGCACCACCACCGCCTGCTGCGCCTCCAGGTCCGGCTCCCCGCCGCGCTCCCGCTTCCGCGCGCCGGCCAGCGCCGCCCGGTGCTCGGGGAAGGCGCGGGCCGCCTCCGCCAGGGGGCGCTCCTCGGCGCGCAGCACCTCGCCGTTATCCGCGCGCCGGAGCACGTCCGCCGCCGCGTCGACGCTCAAGAAACGGGCGAGGATCGGGTGCATTCGGGGCGGCTTATAGTCCGCCGCCCGATGACGGACACCTCCAACCTCCCGGGAGAGTCGGATCCCGCGCTTCGCGACGCGCTCCGCCTCCTCTCCATGCGCGCCCGCACCGGGCAGGAGCTCCAGCAGGCGCTGGCGCGCAAGCAGCATCCGCCGGCCGCCATCGCCGCCGCGCTGGAGCGGGTCCAGTCCCTGGGCTACCTGGACGACGCCCGCTACGCCCGCGCCCGCGCCGAATCCCTCCTCGGGGAGGGGAAGATGGGCCCGCAGGGGGTGACGCAGCATTTGCGCGCCCGCGGAATCCCGGCGGAGGTGGCGCGTTCTGCCCTGGAGGATGCCGAACGCGCGCTGGACTTCGACCCCGACGCGGTGGCCCGGGCGCTGCTCGAGCGCCGGGGCCTGTACGCGCCCGGCCGGACCCTCACCGAGAAGGAGAAGGGCAAGGCCGCGCGGGTGCTGGCGGCGCGCGGGTTCTCCGCGGCGGTCGCCGAACGGTTGCTGGGCGCCGCGCTGGATTCGCCCTCCGAGGGCGACTAGGGTCCGCGGCCCGATGAAGCTGAGGATTCTCTCGTTGTTGCTCGGCGGCGCGCTGCTGGCGCTGGCCGCCGCGGGTTGCGCCGGCGCGCAGAAGCCGGACGCCACGGGCGCCCCACAGACGCAAGGGGAAGCCATCCTCAAGAAGGGCCTGGAGGCGCTCAAGGACAAGAACTACGAGGAGGCGCGCGCCCTCTTCGACCTGGTGACCGCCCGATTCCCGTTCCTGGACGTGGCCCGCACCGCCGAGCTGCGCATCGCGGACATCTCCTACGAGAAGGAGGAGTACCCGGAAGCGCGCGACAAGTACCAGCAGTTCGTCAAGCTCCACCCCACCCACCCGGACGTGGACTACGCGGCGTTCCGCTCGACGATGACGAACTACCAGGAGATCCCCAGGGACTTCTTCATCCTCCCGCCGTCGTTCGAGAAGGACCAGACGCCGGTGAAGAACGCGTTGCGGGCGACGGATGACTTCATCCGCCTGTACCCCAAGTCCAAGTTCATCCCCGAGGCGAAGAAGACGCACCAGGAGGTGCGCCGCCGCCTCTGCCAGCACGAGCTGTACGCGGCCGAGTTCTACGCCAAGCGCGGGAAGTGGCAGGCGGTGGTGGGCCGGCTGGAGACCCTGGTGAAGACCTACCCCGGCGCCGGCTACGATGAGCAGGCCCTGTTCGGCATCTACGACGCGTACAAGAAGATGAAGGACGACGGGCGCGCCCAGGAGACCCTGAAGCGCATCGTGTCCTCGATGCCCGGCACCAAGGCGGCGGAGCGGGCGCAGAAGCTCCTCGGTGGCTGAGGAGGCCGGGTCGCCGGCGCCGCCGCCCGCCCCGCGCGGGCCGGGTGCCTGGTTGCTGGCGCTTGCCCTGGCCGCCGCGCTGGGCCTGACCGTCCTTTTGCGGTGGTTCTGGTCTTCCGACCCCTCGGCCGACCTGGTGGTCCAGCTCAAGTCCGCCGAGCGCGACGGCCTGTCGCTCGCCATCCCCGGGGAGCCGGACCCGCTCGTCTCCGAGCGGCCCAACTACGACCGCCTCACCGTCGAGCTGCAGCCGGGCGACCCGGAGGCCTTCGTCACCGCCACCCTGGATCTACAGGGGAAGCTGGGCGAGACGGAGGTGCACTCCCTGGGCTTCGAGCGCGTGCGCTTCCTGCGCGACGGGCGGGACTGGACCGCGCCGGACGGCCTGGCGCCGATGCTCACCCGGGCCATGGCGGCGTTGTGCGCCCGGCGGCGGGCCCTGGAGGCGGGGAAGCTCCCGGCCCTGGCGGCGCTGGCCGGGCAGTCCCCCGAACAGGCGCGGGCGGACCCGGCGCTGGCGCTCGCGCTCTCCGTGCGGGATCGGCGATACGCGGTGAAGGGGTGGTACCTGCGGCTGGAGCGGGACAGCGTGCTGGTGAGCGAGGACTACCGGCTCACCGGTATCACCCCGGACCGGCCGGTGGACGAGAAGGGGACTCGCCGGCTGGAGCTCCGCCGGAACGAGCACGGAGAATTCTACTTCGCACGGGGCCTCATGTAGTCTACGCCCCTCCCACCGGAGACCGGCGGAGACCCCCATGGACGAGGCGCTCTCGCAGCTTTTGACCCTGGGCCGCGGCTGCTTTCTTCAGAAGCAGTACGCGGACGCGGAGAAGTACCTGGCCCAGTTCGTCGAGAAGAACCAAGGCTTCGCCGACGTGTACAACATGCTCGGGCTCATCTACCACGAGCAGGGTCAGTTCGCCCGGGCCCAGCGCTCCTTCGAGTCCGCGCTCCGGCTGAACCCCGCCTACACCGAGGCCGCGCTCAACCTGGCCGTCATCTACAACGACATGGGGAAGTACACCGAGGCCAAGGAGGTCTACCAGCACGCCCTGGCCCGGCAGAAGAACTCCCCCGGCGAGATGGATCCCTTCGTCAAGGGGAAGATCTCCAACATGTACGCGGACATTGGCAACGTGTTCGCCTCGAACGCGGAGTGGGAGAAGGCCATCGGGGAGTACGAGCGGGCGCTGGCGCTCTGCCCCCACTTCGTGGACATCCGCATCAAGCTGGGGGATGCCTTGCGGGATGCGGGCCGTCACCAGGAGGCCCTCCAGCAGTTCGAGCAGGCCATTCAGCAGAATTCGGGCTTCATGCCCGGTCGCATCCATTACGGAATCGCGCTTTACTCTGCCGGCCGGCGGGCAGAGGCGGTGAAGGTGTGGGAGGACGTGCTCGCGCGCGACCCGGAGAACAAGAGCGCGCGGATGTATCTCAATCTGGTGAAGGAGCCGGCGGGGAAGGCCGAACAGGCAGGCTGATATTCATGGAAACCCTCTTCATCGAGGTCTCGGTACCGTGAGCACTCCGAGCGGGTCGAAGAACTACGCCTTGAAGTTCATCTCTGGGAAGTACCAGGGAGGCGAGTTCCCGCTGAAGGCGGACAAGCAGATCGTCATCGGCCGGTCCAGCGAGCTGGACATGGTGCTGGTGGAGGACATGGTCTCGCGCAAGCACGCGAAGATCACGACGACCGAGGACGAGGTCTACATCCAGGACCTGGGCTCGACCAACGGCACC
>DATBSS010000450.1:0-1619 GCA_036559665.1 Myxococcaceae bacterium | reverse complement strand
GGCTCGTACAACGGGATCAAGATCAACGGCGAGCGCATCCAGGGCCAGACGCCGGTCAACGACGACGACCTCATCCAGATCGGCGACTACGACCTGGCCATCCAGACGGAAGCCTCCCCGTCAATGGCGCCGACCATCCAGATGTCCCCCGCGCCACCGGCGCTGGGGAACGGGGCCGCCGGCCACATCTCCAGCCCCCGCATCCCCGTCCACCAGCCGGCCCACCCGCCCGCGCACGCGGCGGCGCCCGCCCACGCGGCGGTGCACCCGCAGGACCTCCCCACGGAGACGGCGACGCCGGTGATGCCCGCCGAGGCGCAGCCGGCCCCCGAGGGAGACGGGCCCCGCCGCACCCAGTCCACCGCGGTCATCCGGATCGACCAGGTGGACGGCAACCCGCGCCGCCAGGTGGCGGCCATCGACGCCACCGAGGCCCCGCGCCTCTGCGTCCTCAACACGGAGCTGGCCGGCCGCGAGTTCGCCCTGGTGCGCACCGAGATCCGGGTTGGCCGCACCGAGGACAACGACGTCGCGGTGGACCACCGGTCCCTCTCCCGCCTCCATGCCAAGGTGGTGCGGGAGGACAGCGGCGAGTGGCGCATCCTGGACATGGAGTCCGCCAACGGCGTCTCCGTGAACGGCGAGCGCTACGCCCAGGTCTCCCTGCGCTCCGGCGACGTCATCGAGCTGGGCCACGTGAAGATGAAGTTCCTCGCCCCGGGCGAGGCCTTCCGCTTCACCCCCGGCGGCGGAGGCGGCGGCCGCCAGAAGCTCGTCCTCGGCGCAGGCGGCCTGGTCCTCCTGGCGGCGCTCGGCGCCGGCGCCTACGCCCTCTTCGGCGGCGGCGGCGGCGGCGACCCCAAGCCGGGCCACACCCCGACCGGCACCGGCGGTAACACCGGGACCGGAACCGGGACCACCACCTCGCCGCCCAATCCGCCTCCCAATCCGGCCAACCGCCCGCCGGCCCCGGCCACGGACGTAGAGGCCCTGCTGGCCGCCGCCCAGAAGGCGATGGACAAGCAGGAGTTCGACAAGGTCGAGGAGCTCCTCCAGCCGCTCGCGAACCCGGACGGCACCAGGCCCGAGAAGGTGGAGGATCTCCTCCGGCAGGCCTCCGAAGAGAAGGAGAACAAGCGGAAGCTGAAGGAGGCGCAGAAGGAGCTCAACGGCGGCAATTGCGAGGCCGCGGAGCGGCTGCTGGCCGAGTCCCAGGGCACCCTCAGCTTCGCCACCGAGTGGCAGAGCACCCGGGCCAAGTTCGACAAGGGCTGCCGGAAGAAGCCCGTCTCGCCCTCCAAGGCCGCCGAACAGGCCAGGCTCGAGGAGGCCCTGAAGGACCTGGAGGAAGGCAAGCTCCTCCTCAAGAAGAAGCAGTACAAGGAGGCGCAGACCTTCTTCACCCGCTGCCTGGAGCTGGACCGGAACAGCGCCGAGTGCCACCTGGCCCTGGGTTCCACCTATGCTCGCCTGCGGGATCCGGAGAAGGGCGCCCAGCACTACCGCGAGTTCCTCCGCCTGGCCCCCGACCACGAGCGGTCGCCCGAGGTGCGCAGGCTCCTCCAGGATTACGAGGATCAGCGCCCTAAACAGAAGTAGTCGCCGACCCAGAATGTGCT
>DATBSS010000449.1:0-12695 GCA_036559665.1 Myxococcaceae bacterium | reverse complement strand
GTCGTGCTGCGGGCCGCCGCCGCCTCGGGGCAGCCGCTGCCGCTCCAGGCCATCACCTACCTGGGCGCGGAGCTGGCTTCGGCGCTGGACTACGTGCACCGGAAGGCGGCGCCGGACGGCACGCCGCTCAACCTCGTCCACCGCGACCTCAACCCGCCCAACGTCCTCGTCTCCCGGTTCGGCGACGTGAAGCTGGCCGACTTCGGGATCGCCCGCGCCATGGGCCGCACCCACGTCACCCAGGTCGGCACGGTGCGCGGGAAGGCGGGGTACATGGCGCCGGAGCAGGCCTCGGCGCGGCCCTTCGACGGGCGGGCGGACCTGTTCGCGCTGGGGCTGACGCTGCATGAAGCGCTCACCGGCGCGCGCGTGCTCAAGGGGGACTCCGACGCGGCGCTGATGCGCGCCTCGGTGGATCAGGAGATGATCCCGCCCTCCGAGCTGCGGCGCGACGTCCCCAAGGCCTTGGACGCGCTGATCATGAAGCTGCTGGAGCGGCTCCCGCACGACCGCACCCCGTCCGCCGAGGCCTTCCGCCAGTCGCTCCTGGCGCTGCCGCCGGACCTGGCGCCGTACCCGCGCGGCCGGAGCGAGCTTGCACGCGCGGTGCGCGCGACGCTCGGAGACCGGCAGGTGGAGGCGATGATGGAGGAGCCGTCGCTCCTCTCACAGGTCGGAACCACCCCGGTGGCGCCGCCCGGCCCCCCTGGCGCGGAGAGTCAGAACCCGACCGCTCTGACCATCAAGGTTCGCGCGCCCTGAAATTTTCGCTGCAGTGTGGGGCCAGGTCGCGGGGCGAAATGCGGGCAGAATCGTGCAAGAATGAGTACCCCGTGAATCGAGACGCTCCCGTTTCGCCGGTGATCCTCATCTCGGACGACGACCCGAGGGTGGTGCGCGCGCTCTCCCAGCAGGTCAACCGCGCGGGGGCGTGGGCGGTGCCCGACCTCTCCTCCGAGGTCCGGCAGATCGCCAAGTCGGTGCACCCGTCGTTGGTGGTGCTGGACCTGAACCAGGCGCGCTGGGGCATCGATCTGTTGCTGGAGCTGAAGGCGGATCCGGAGACGCGCGACGTCCCGGTGGTGGTGCTCACCGGCAACGGGTCGCCCGAGCTGCGCGAGGAGTGCCTGCGCGCCGGGGCGGAGGCGTTCGTGGAGAAGCCGTTCGACGTCTCGTTCGTGGTGGACATCGCGCGCAAGGCGGCGAGCGCCAGGCGCGAGCGCGAGCGGAGCCGCATGGAGCGCGGCCTGGTCGAACAGCGCAGCAACTAGCAGCGCGTTCCTAGATCCCCGCCACCTTCGCCGACGCGGACACGTCGTAGGCCAGCGTCACCTCGCGGTGGTCGCGGGCGGGCAGGTCCAGCACGAAGCGCACGATGCCGTCGCGCGTGACCTCGGAGGGCGCTGGCCGGGTGTCCTTGGCCCGGAGCGACACCTCCACCTCCTTCACCTCGGAGACGGGGATGCGCTCCTCCAGCGCCAGCTTGACCGGGTCGCCCCCGGCGTTGGAGACGAACAGCTTCACCGCGCGCTGGATGGTCTTCCGCCCGGTGAGCCGGCTCTCCTCGTCGCGCCGGGTCTCCTCGCGCGCCACCCGGAGGTGGTCCTCGCTGCCGAAGGAGAGCTTCACCTGGTCCCCCTTGGCGGCGAAGCGGAGCTGCGAGCGCCCCACGTAGCCGCTCTCCCGGACCAGGTCCACCGGCCCGGCCAGCAGCACCGCGCCGGGCGCATTCCGGAAGGTGGCCACCAGCGACACCAGCGGCGATTCCTCGGGCGCGCAGAGAAGCTGCGTCTGGGCGGCGGCGCGGAAGGAGGAGAGCGGGACGCGGTGCGGCTGGCCGTCGGACGGGATGGTGACCTTCCGCGGCGCCGCCAGCACCTGCACCTCGCCCGCGTCGTCGATGCCGGGCAGCTCGGAGGCCGCGGCGGCGCCCCCTTCGCCCACCGCCTGGATGACCTCCTCGCGCACGGCGACCTCCACCACGCGGCGCTCCTCGGCGGACTTGGCGCGGGCGGAGAGGAAGTCGTCGGTCAGCTCCGGCGGGGCCGTGCCCAGCGCCGGGCGCGCGGTGGAGAGCGACAGCTCCACGTCGGTCCACGCCTCGCCGGTGCGCTGCCAGACGGAGGCCTCCATCTCCAGCTCCACCTGGGCGCCCTCGGCCGCGGCCTGCCTCAGGGTGGCGCGGTAGCGGGGCCTCCAGGCGGAGCAGGGGACCAGGTACGAGACGCGCGCGGCGGCTCCCGAGGCGGCCGCCGGGGCCTCCACCGTCAGCTCGATGGCGGCCTCCATCTCCTCGGGCCGGGTCTCGGCGATCTCCAGCGCCGCGCGCGCCTCCTGCATCTCCCGCTGGGTGCGCTGCTGCGCCGCCAGCAGGTCGCTCAGCGCGCCCTCGGCCGCGGCTTCGGCGTTGCGGACCTGCTGGAGCTGCTTCGACCAGTCGCCGGGGGCCGCGTTCCCCACCGCGCTCAGCTCGCCGGCGGCGCGGAGCAGGTCGTTCCGCGCGGCGCGCACCACCTCCAACTCGGCGGCGCGGCGGCTGGCGTCGGAGACCTGTTCCGCCAGCGCCTTTTCCCGGTCGCGCAGGCGCTTGCGCAGCTCGGAGGCGTCGGCGGGCAGGCCGCCCGGCGGCACCGCCTTGAAGGCGCGCAGGACGCGGGCCTCCACCACCTTGGCGCCGGCCACCGACGCGCGGAGCGACCGGTCCACCACCAGGGTGGAGACGCCCTCCACCCGGACCGTGCTGCGGCCGGCGGGCAGATCCACCGGGCCCCGGCGCTCCAGCTGCGCCCGGTCCTCCAGCACCATGACCTTCGAGACGGGGAGGTTGGCAGGCATGGGTCAGATCCTCCGGTTCCCGCCGACCAGCACCTGGTCGCCCGGGAGGCGAATGGAGTACTGCGCGTTGAGCTGCGCCTGCTGGCCGGGCGGCACCGTCACCTGCCACACGCGCGCGCCGGCCGCCGCCTGGCCTTCCTTGATCGGCCCCACCTCCGCGGCGCGTTTCCAGGGCGGCGAGGCCTGGCCCTCTTCGACCTTGATCTGTTCGTGGGTGGAGACGGGCACGCGCTCCCGCACCTCCACCAGCACCGTCCGGGACAGGTTGTTGCGCAGCTCGATCTCCACCTCGTGCTGGAGCACCGACGCGCCGCCCAGCAGCCCGCCGGTGGTCTCCTTGTAGCGGGTGTTCCGCGCCACCTGGATGGACTCCTCCACGCCCAGGCCGGCGCGCTCCTCGCCGCGGGGCGGCACGGTGGGCAGGGTCACCGTCATCGCCAGCTCCCCGCCGAAGCTCACGTCCGCGGGCCCGGCGAGCAGCGCGTGCGGCGACCGGTTCTGCACGGTGACCGTCCGGTACACCTTCGACTCCACCGCGGGCACGGAAACGTAGCGGGGTGCCAGCGCCACGTCGGCCTCTGCCACCGGCACCGAGTGCCAGGCGCCGTCCGAGGGTACGTCCACCGCGTTCTCCGCGTCGTACCGGTAGTCGTAGGAGCCGGCGGAGTCGCGCGGGGGCAGGGCGCCCGGCGGCCAGGACAGCGCGTCGCCCGTGCGCTCCGACTCCGAACGGTGCTGCTGGACCAGCGCGGCGATCACCTGGACCTGCACTTGCACCTCCACGCTGGCGGCGGCGTAGAGGCCGATGGCGGCCAGGTCGCGCCGCACCTCGTCCTCCGCCCGGAGGCGGCCGCGGCCCTCGGGGCCGGCGATGGTCAATCCGTCGTAGTCCAGCAGCGACTCCATGGGCTCCAGGGTCTCCGGAGGCATGGGAGGCTCATCGGCGGGAGCGAACATCCCGCCGCCGCCCATCGCCCCCTCGTCGTCCAGGTCCATGTCCGGCGCCGCCGCCTCCTCCGCCATCATGGGCATCTCGGTCCGCTCCAGCACGTCGTCCTGGGCGCGGGAGCGGCGCTTCATCGCCGCCCCACCCTTGGCGCGCCTCGGCGCCGGCGCGGCAGCGGGCGCCGGGGGCGGTGGTGGCGCCAGGCTGGCGGCGGCGAGCTGGTAGGAGGCCTGGGCCTTGGCGGGGGCGGACTTGGCCGCCGCCCGGCCGTAGTTGGCGACGGGGGTGGCCGGTTCCGGCGGCAGTTGGCGCATGGGCGCGGATTCCAGTCGGTGCTCGACCGTATCGGCGCGCCCGGCCGGTGCCTTGAAGCCCATGGCGCGGACGGGCTCCGGGCGCCTGGTCGGCACGGGCCTCCGATGGAGCGCCGCGTCGTGGTCGGAGAACAGCTCGTCCAGGCCGGGCGGGGGCGGGCGCCAGCCGTGGCTGGGTGCGGGGGGTTGCGCCCGGCCGATGCGGAGGGCCTTCAGCTCCGGCACCACCGCGCGGCGCGCCAGGTCCGCGGTGGACAGGCGCAGCCGCACGCCGGACCAGTCCTCACCGCTCTTCTGGGCGACGGAGGCGCGCATCCGCAGCGCGCCGCGCTCCAGAGATCGCTCCAGCGCCAGCTCGTAGGAGGGGTACCAGCGCGCGCCGGGGACGAAGTACTCCAGCTCCAGCTCCACCGCTTCGGGAGCGCCTTCGAGCGGGCCGTCCAGGGCGATCACCGCCGCGCGGTGGACCTTGGCCGCGCTGGTGCGGCGCTCGGTGGAGGCCTCCTCCAGGCGGCGCCTCCGCAGCTCCAGCTCGTTGCGCGCATCGGCCAGCTGCTCCTCCACCTCACGGCGGCGGCGGTGGAGCTGCCCCAGCTCCTCGCTCACGAAGCCGGCCAGCGACAGGATGGCGTCCACAGGCGCCTGGCGCGGCGGGTCTCCCTCCTTCGGCTTGGGAGGGGTGGGGCGCAGCGCGCTGAGCTGGGCGATCTCGCGGGTGACCTGCCCGTGCTCGCGCTCCAGGCGCCGGACGCCGTCCTCGGCGGTCCGCAGTGCGCGTTCCTCGGCGGCCAGGTCCAGCTCGCCGCGGAGGCGGACGTCGAAGGTCTGGCGGAGGTCGTGGACGCGCAGGCCCTTGGGGCCGGAGGCAACCCGCGCCGCCAGCGAGCCCGAGGTGAGCGAGAGCGGGAGGCCCGTCACGCGTAGGCGCTGGGGCAGGGTTCCCGCCTCGGGAGTGATGCGCGCCCGCCGCGTGCAGAGCGCGCCCCGCGCGAACACCGTCACCGCCGCCAGCGTCGAGGGGACGTCGACCAGGTCCGTCATATGGACGCGCAGCCTAGCCGGATACTCCACACGGTGGCGTCGCGAGGCGCACCGGACGCCCATGTGCCGGGTGGAGCGGTCATCGCGAGAGGAGCCGGAGCAACGGCGGAGGATGGGGCCGCCGCCCAAGCATCCCGAGCGCCGGTGGGCGGCGGGGTGCTATCCACCGTCGCGCCGTGCGCCGCGGAAGCGAGGCGCTATCGTTTCATCTTCGCCCAGGTGTCGTACAGCTCGCACAGGCGAGCGGGCTTCTTTCGAGCAATCCCGTAGGCGGTCGTCACCATGACTCTGACCGGGTTCAGTGGGACCGTCCCGAAGCCCATGATCACCGGCTGTCCATAGTCCGCGAGCCTCTTGTTCTTGAGCGGCTGATCCCACTCAGTGCCGGGCAGGTTCTTGATGATGACCTGGCCGAAGTACATGCCGATATCCATCGATAGCGAGAAGGTCCCGTCCGTGAGCTCCTCCTCGGGAATATCGATTGGAAACGTCAGCTTCGACCGCGTTTCCTCGATCTCGTCCGCGGCCTTCTTGCGCGTCTCGACCTGCCCCTCGAACCACCGGCCCAATGCCTCGAGCGACTCTGGGGTCTCGTTTGGCGCCCAGTTCTCATACCCAGGCGTGTTCTTCACCGCTCTGCTGAGCTCGGCGACGCGCTCCGAACTGATTTGGTGAACCAGGCCCGGTACGCCTCGAGCTCCTTCTTCGACCTCTCGCGGAACTCGAGCGGGAAGGGCGGCTGAATGATCGAGTAGCTCACCGTTGGCGCCCCCATCAGTGGATCACGATGCCGGGCGGGCCGGGTTGGCCGCGCTAACCGCCACGCCGCCTGCGCCCGAGCATCCAGAGCAGCGCGGCCATCGCGGCCATCCCCGGCGCCCCGGCGCAGTTGCAGCCCACCGGCACCTTCTCCGGGTCCACGGTGAGCTCCAGCGAGGCGTCCGGGGTGAGCCTGCCGCCGCCTGGATCCTCCAGGTAGCCCGTGAGCCTCACCGGGTCCTCGCCCGGCGCCCGGCAGACGTAGACGGGCACCGCCATCGTCACCGTTCCGCCGGCGGGCACCGGGGTCACGAGGTCGGTCCTTCCCTGGTCGCAGGCAGCCGCGCCGCCGTCCGGGTTGGCCAGGGCCAGGCCATCCGCGGTCATCACCAGCCGGAGGCCGGAGAATGGGTTGGCGAGGCTGGTGACCTCCGCGGTGATGTCCACGCGCTCGCCGAAGTGCGCCGGGGTGCCCGCGTCCCGGGAGAAGGCCAGCGTCACCGCCGTCCCGGCCGGGAGGCACATGGTGGCGTGGCAGATGTTCGAGGCGCAGTCGCCCGGCAGGGTGCAGGGATCCCCGTCGAGGCCCAGCGCGCGCACGCCGTCGGAGATCGCCGGGTTGAAGTCGCCCGCGTGGTTGAACGCGCGGACGGTCACGTAATAGGTCGCGTTCGCCGCGAGCGACACCGGCGCGGTAGCGCTCTGGCCCAGGCCCACGCTGGTGAAGCCCATCACGTCGGCGGTGCCGGGGCTGGTGCCGATGCCCCACTCGTAGTGCTCGATCCCGCTCTCCGGATCGGTGAAGCCGGCCCAACTCGCCGAGAGCGGCGCGTTCCGGGGCTGGACGTCGAGGTCCATGCCCGCGGTGGGCCCGTCGTTGACGGTCCCCAGGGCCGGCGGCGTGCCGTCCACCAGCACGCCGTCGGAGGTGACCGGCCTGTACATGCCTGCGCCGTTCCACGCCTCCACGGTCACGTAGTAGGTGACGCCGCTGGTGGTCGGAACCTGGGCGCTGGCCGCGAGCGACAGGCCGGCGTCGGTGAAGCCCTTCACGTCTGAGAAGCCAGGGGTGGTGCCGACGCCCCATTGGTAGAAGACGGTGCCGGACCCCGGGTCGTTCATGGCGTCCCAGTTGGCGGCGATGGGATCGGAGAGGCGCTGGTACCGGCGGTCGGCGCCCGGCCCGTCGCGGACGGCGCCGAGGGGCGGTGGGGTGGTGTCCACGGTCACGCCGTTGGAGGTGATGTCCAGGCTCTCCAGGCCCGCCGAGTTGATGGCGTGCACCGTGGCGTAATAGGTCTGCCCGTCCAGCAGGGTGGCGGACAACGTGAGGCGGTTCAAGGTGCCGGCGTCCACGAAGACGCCGCCCGTGAGGTCGGCGCCGCCGGGCGTGGTGCCCAGGGCCATCTCGTAGCGGACGATCAGCGCGTCCGGGTCGGCGAAGCCGGACCAGTTCCCGGAGAGGGTCGTGTTGCTGAACTGGTAGGCGAGGTCGCTCCCCGAGACTGGCCCATCCCTGACGATGCCTCCGTCTGGCGGCGAGGTGTCGAGCTTGACGAGGAACCCGTCCGAGACCGGCGCGTGCGTGACCGGGAAGTCCGTCGACAGGGTGTCGCCGCCCACGTAGACGTTCCCGCGGCCGTCGACGTCGATTCCCCGGCCGTCGTCGTCGTCGTTCCCGCCCAGGTAGGTGCCGTAGTCGAGGCTCGAGCCGGTGGCGCTGACCCGCGCCACGAAGGCGTCGAAGGTCCCGGGCCCATGGAATGCGCCGGTGAAGCCCGGGATGGCCGGCGACTGCGCGCGGCCGGTGAGCCAGATCTCCCCGCCCGGGCCCAGCGCCAGGTTGCGGACCTCGTCCCAGCCGGTGCCGCCCAGGAGCGAGCTCCACGCCAGGCCACCGCCGGCGCCGGTGCGGAGTTTGGAGATGAACGCGTCAGCGCTGGCGGCGTAGGGATTGCCCAGCCCGCCGTCGCGGGGGAAGTTGGGCGAGGAGGTCAGCCCGCCCAGGACGACCGCGCCGGTGCCGTCGATCGCCACGGCGTTGATGGTCGTGCTCACCGACCCGCCGAGGTAGCTGAAGTAGGTCGGGCTGCCGGGAGTGGCGAGCGGGACGCGGAGGATGACGCCGTCCCGGATGCCGGTGAAGGAAGCCTGGAACGCGGGCGTTGCGGTGGCGAAGGAGATGCCGGGGGCGGTCGAGTCCCCGACGGCGTACACGTCCCCGCTCCCGGATTCGAACGCCAGGTCGTAGATCTGCGTTCCGCCGTCCGTCCCGAAGAAGGACGAGAAGAGCAGGGTGTTCCCGGCGTCGCCGAGCTCCGAGATGAACGCGTCGTTGTTCGGGTACGCGCCGTTGTTGGTGTTCACCGGGTCGAACGCGCCCGGGACGGGGAAATTGGCGGAGCTCGTGTAGCCGCCGACCCAGACCGCCCCGGTCGGGGCGACTCCGATCGCGAGCGCGGACTCGTTGCCGGTGCTGCCCAGGTACGTCGACCAGCGGATGGCGTTCCCGTTGGGCGTGAGGCTGATCACGAACACGTCGCCGGAGCCGGCATTACCGGCCTGGAAGGCATTGAGGGTCGGGAAGTTGTTGGAGGTGGTCTTCCCGGTCACGTACACGTTGCCGGCAGGGTCGAACGCGACGTCCTCGCCGTCCTCGGAGCCGGTGCCTCCGATGTACGCGCCCCAGAGCAGCGCCCCGGTGGTCGAATACTTCGCCACGTAGGCGTCCTGCCCGTGGTTGGACCCACCATCGAGCGATCCGGCGAAGAAATTGGCCGCGGTCTCGCCCACTACCATCGCGGTGCCGTCCGGGGCGAGGTGCACGTCGTTGACGCCGTCGAAGCCGGCGGTCAGGTTGGTGGGCAGCAGCCTTGACCACAACAGGCCCACCTGGAACGTCGCCCCGGACGCGAGCGGCTGGATGGGCTCGAGCCGGTAGGCCACCCCGCCACCCGCCCCGTCGCGCAGCTCCGCCAACCGGACCGGACCTTCCAGGGACTGGGTGAGCGTGCCGGAGGACGTCGCCAGCGCCAGCCGGTCGCCGGCCTCGACGGTCGCGCGGGCCGGTCCCTCCCAGCGGAACCAGGTGTCGCGGAGCGCTTCCGCGGTCGCGGTGATGGTGAGCGCGAGGCCGCGCGAGCGGGGCGTGGCCTTCACGTCGAGCCCGGGCCGGAGCTGCCGGTAGCTCGCGCTGGCGTGGCGCGGCAGGTCGGTCCGCCACTGCGATGGGTCATTGCCCAGGAACCAGTGCTCCACGCCGGGGAGCGGATCCGCGGGCTCGGGCGGGGCGCCGGACGCGCCGGCCACGGACCAGCGCAGCGCGGGGCTGCCGCCGGGTGGCGACACGGTGATGCCGCCGGGCTCGAAGGCCGCGCCCGTCGAGCCGGGCGAGGCGAGCACGCCCGGCGGCAGGCCTGGAGCCTCCGACACGGATGGTGAGAGGAAACCTGGCGGGAGCCGCGGTCGCGGCGTTGGGGCGGCGGAGCGCTCGAGCGGCGGAGATCTCCGCCCCATCACCAGCGCGGCGAGGCCGACCAGCGCGGCGATCGCCGCAAGACCCGCCAGACGCCGGCGCACGGTATTCCCCCTCGGGAGCAGCCCGGCGGGAGCATAGCGCTCCCACCGGGGCCCCCGCACATCGCGCGCGCGCGCCGGCTACTGGCGCGCGTCAATCTCCGAGGACGGGATGGGGTACTGCTGGTGGACGAAGTGGGTGGTGGGGAGGTCCTTCAAGCTGTCATCCAGCTTGTTGTACCGCCGCAGGTCGATCCATCGGTGCCCGCCCTCGAACAGCAGTGAGTACCGCCGCTGCTTGAGGAGCTCGTCGATCAGCTCGGTGGTCGAGTCCAGGTCGGTGTCGATCTTCGCCGCCAGCCCGTACCCGGTCCGGATCAGGTTGACGTCCGCCCGGGCCGCCGCGAAGTTCGACTGCTGGGTGGCGATCTCCGCCCGCAGGAGGATCAGCTCCTCGTTCCGGATGATCGGCACCGGCGTCTCGCCGGTGGGGTAGAGCGTGAACAGCATGTGGAGGAGATGTTCCGCACCGTGGTGGTCTCCGACAGGGTCGTGATCTTCGACCTCGCGCCGAAGATCCGCTCGTCGCCCGGCTCGGCGTCGGCCAGCACCTTGGGGTGCACGAACAGGTTGGGGCTGATCAGGCCGTTGGACGTGTCCCCGGATCCGTTGGCGTAGGCGTGGTAGGCGCCCAGCGACATCGGCTTGGTGTCGTCCACGAAGGACCCGGCCAGGGCCGTCCCCGCCAGCGCCCATTGCTGCTGGTACACCCGCGCCCTCACCTGGAGCGCCCGGTTCACCTTGAGGAAGCTGGACGGCTTGTTGAAGCCGGCGTACCCGGAGCCAATCTGGAACGGGAAGCGGTCCCCTCCGCCCGCCGCGGTGACGAGGTCCGCCTGGGCGTCGTCCAGCAACTGGGAGACCTGGGCCAGCACCGCATCCTTGCCGACGATGGGAGCCAGTGGATCGGTCGGTGCGCGATTCACGTCGACCGGCCCGCAGTTGGTGGCGTTGTAGCGGGTGTTGGCGATGGTCAGGAGGTCCAGCGCCTGGATCGTCCTGGCGAAGCCCCGGATCGCCGCCCGCTCCTCGTCGGTGACGCCCTTGTCCGGATCGGTCTCGATCGCGTCCAGCGCCGTGATCAGCGTGTTGGCGTTACGGATGTTGGAGTACGGCTGGTTCCAGAAGTTCCCGCCGAACGCGGGGCTTCCGGGGTCCAGGGCCGGCGCCTCCAGCATCTCGCTGATGAAGCGCGGGTCCGCCCGGTCGAAGTTGTAGCTCTCGCGGCCGAGGATGCCCAGCATCGCCACGTACCCGTTGGGCTGCGCCAGGTAGGTGCGGCTGCCGATCACCAGGCCGGTGGAGGCGTTGATGATCAGCGTCCGCGTGGGCCTGTCCTTCAGCAACTCGAACGGCAGGTTGTTGAGGTTCGGCACGTCGATGTCGCCGCACCCAAGGCAGAGCGCCAGCGCGCCCGCCGCGATCCACGTCCAGCGCTTCATGATGAGGTTTCCTCTCATGGCTAGAACCCCAGCTCGATCGAGCCCCAGAAGCTGCGGCTGGGCGGGAAGGGTGCGACGTCGATGTTCCGGGCGACCGACTGGTTGCCGAAGTTGGACACCTCCGGGTCGAGCCCCGTGTACCGGGTGAACGTCCACAGGTTCCGCCCGCTGACCGACAGCTTGGCGTGGCGGACCACCTTCACGTAGCTCTGGAAGAACGCCGGGGGCAGCTCGTAGGAGAGCGTGATCTCGCGGATCTTCAGGAAGGTGGCGTCCTCGACGTACGCGCTGGTCAGCTTCTTCACCGACCAGTCCTCCAGCCGCTTCTCTCCCGCGCCCACGTAGTCCGGGGTGTTGGCGGTGAGGTCGAAGAGGAAGCGGGTGAGGTTGATGATCTTGCTCCCCTGCTGCCAGTCCAGGTTGGTGGCCAGCGAGAACGCGCCCCACTTGAAGTCGTTGACGAAGCCCACCCGGAAGTCCGGCTCCGCGTCGCCGATCTGCTCCACCTTGGGCGTCACCCCATCCGGCATGAAGCCGTTGTTGCCCACGATCTGCGTGGCGGAGTGGTCCTTCTCGATGCGGAACGCGCCCAGCGAGACGCCGAAGCCGCCCACCGAGAACGCCGGCACCGGGAGTTGGGCGATGTTGCTGCGGTTGAGGGCGAAGGTGGTGCGCGACACCCAGGAGAGCCCGTTCTCCTGCTGGACCGGGGTCACCTGCAGCATCGCCTCCACGCCGGTGTTGGTCATCGTCCCGCCGTTGATGATCTGCGTGGTGAAGCCGGTGGTGGGCGCCATCGCCCGCTGCAGGATCAGGTCCTTGATGATGCGCTGGTAGCCGCTCACCTCCAGCACCATGGTGCCGTTGAAGAGCAGCGCGTCCACGCCGCCCTCGATCTCCCGCTGGCGCTCGGGCTTGACGTTGGGGTTGCCCAGCACCGAACCAGGCAGCAGCAGCACGCCGCCGATGCCCTGGATGTTGGTGGCGCGCAGGTCGGTGAACTTCATCCCATAGAGCGGGAGGTTGCCGGTCTCGCCGTAGGCGGCGCGGACCTTCAGCTCCTCGAAGACGCTGGGCATCCCGGGGATGCGGAAGGACGCCGCGAACTTCGGGTACACGTAGAACGCGTTCGGATCGCCGTTGAGCGAGCTCTGCTCCGCCCGGATGGCGGCCACCAGCTGCAGCCGCTGGTCGAGGCCCAGGGCCTCCTCCTGCAGGTAGAAGCCGCGGTCCAGCGCGCGCTGCCGCCGCTCCTCCACGTTGACCTGGGTGCCGGAGTCGATGTTGGACAGGCCCTGCACGAAGTTGCGCGTGATGACGTACGTGGAGTCGAGGTCGCGCGACTCCTGCTGGATGCCGGCGGAGGTGGTGGCCTGGTTGAGCAGGCCGCTCGTGGGCCGGAAGATGTGGACGAGGTTGGCCCCGAAGTTGAGGTTCAGGTTCTCGTGGGTGCCGAACAGCGACGTGCCCACCAGGCCGTCGTCCGCCGGCTCGAAGAACAGCTCGGGCGGGAAGAGCAGGGTGTTCTTCTGCTGGAACCGGTCGATGCCGAAGTTGGTGGCCAGCTTCAGCTCCTGCTCATTGCTGGTCCAGATCTTCCAGAGCGCGTCGCCGGAGGCGAGCATGCGCCACACGTCCTCGTCGTTGGTCATCAGCGACGCCGTCTGCAGCGGGTTGGTGTTGTTGCCGCCGATGAACGGGTTGGTCGGGAAGACGCCGTTGGAGTCCGGGAGCAGGTTGATGAAGCTGGGCGTGGACGAGAACACCATGTAGTGCGACACA
>DATBSS010000448.1:0-5710 GCA_036559665.1 Myxococcaceae bacterium | reverse complement strand
GGTCATGGACAAGTACCGGCTGGGGGCCGCCGACACCATCGCCGAACCCCTGACTCCCATCCTCAAGCACTTCGTCACCGAGCGCACGATCGACACCGCGCGGACGGTGATGACCCTCCAGGGCGCGACCGGCTACATGGAGGATGCGCCGTGGGGACGGTTCCTGACGCACGAGCTCAGCCTCCTGCTGGGCGCCGGAGCGCAGGACCTCGTCCCGCAGCAGGTGGGGGCCCGCATGCTGATGGACCTGGAGATGAAGCGGCTGCGCAAGGTGGGGTTCTGAGGAAGCTTCGCGGATGCCCAAGCGAGCCGACGACTCACTCCAGGCCCGACTGCTGCGCAGGCTCCAGCGGGGCCCCGACCGCCCGGCCCTGGCCTTCGCCACCGCGCAGGGCGGCTACCCGTGGCGCTCCGTGGCCCAGCTGCTCCGGCGCGCCGCCGGGGCGGCGGAACGGCTGCGCGACGCCGGGCTGAGGCCCGGCGGGGCGTGCGTGGTGGCGCTCCACAGCGGAGAGGACTCCGCGGCGGCCACCCTGGGCGCGCTGCTGCTCGGCGCGCGCCCACTCCAGGCGGCACCGCCGTCGCTGCAGTCTGCCGCCACCTCCAACCTGTCCGGCATCCTCCATGGCGTGGTGACCCGCACCGGCGCGCAGGTGCTGGTGCAGGAGGCCGCCCCCGCCGCCGCCCCGCCGCGGGGCCTGTCCGTGCTCACGCCCGCCCAGCTGGCCGGGGAGGCGGACCCGGAGCGCCTCTCGCCCGGGCTGCCGCGGGGGGACGACGTGGCCGCCTACCAGCTCACCTCGGGCACCACCGGCTTCCCGCGGATCTGCGTGTGGAAGCAGCGGGGCGTCCTGGCGGCGCTGGACGGGATGGCGCGCGCCATGTCGCTGTCGCAAGGCGACGTGTGCTTCAACTGGACGCCGCTGTACCACGACATGGGGCTGGTCAATAACCTCCTCCTCTGCCTCACCGCCGGCGTGCCGCTGGCGATGATGGAGCCCCGGGACTTCGTGCGGCAGCCGTCGTCCTGGCTGCGCGGCCTGGAGGAGGCGCAGGCCACCTTGACCTGGTCCCCGAACTTCGGCTTCGCGCTCGCCGCCCAGCGCGCCGAGGAGTCCGAGCTGGCCGGCCTCCGGCTGGACCGGGTGCGCGCGTTCTGGAACGCGGCCGAGCGCATCCACCTCAAGACGATGGAGGACTTCTACGCCCGCTTCGCCCCCTACGGGGTCTCGTGGGAGGCGCTGAAGACCAACTTCGGCTGCGCGGAGAACGTGGGCGGCGCCACCTTCAGCGACCCCGGAGGCCCCCTGGTGTTCGAACGGCTGGACCCGGTCCGGCTCCAGCGCGGCGAGGCGGTGAGGGCGGCGGACGGGGCGGGCGTGCCGGTGGTGAGCGCCGGGCGGCCCAACCCAGGCCTCCGCGTGCGCATCCTCTCGCCGCGCGGGCGCGCGCTGCCGGACGGACGGGTGGGGGAGATCGCCCTGCAGACGCCGTCGCGGATGGTGGGCTACCTGGACGACGCGGCCTCCACCCGGCGGGCCGTGCGCGGGCGCCACCTGGTCCCGGGCGACCTGGGCTACCTGCGAAAAGGCGAGCTGTTCTGGGTGGGCCGCTCCAGCGAGCGCATCTCCGTCCACGGCCGCAAGCTGGACCCCAGCGACTTCGAGGCGGTGCTCCACGCGGTGCGGGACGTGCGCCCGGGCTGCTTCGCCGCCTTCGGGGTGGACGACGCGCGGCGCGGCACGCAGCGGGTGGTGCTGGTGACGGAGGTGAAGCAGCCGCTTCGCCGCCCTCCAGAGGCGATCCAGGGGGAGATCCGCCGCCAGGCGTACGGGCTTCTGGGCATCGACCTCAGGGAGGTGCTGCTGGCGGCGCCGGGGGCGCTGGCCAAGACCTCCAGCGGCAAGCGCCGCCACCGCCACTTCCGCCAGCTCTACGAGCAGGGCGCGCTGGCCCCCCTGCTGCTGGGAGCGCCCGCGCCCGGCGGGCCCAGGGGGGGAAAAGAGACGGGCGCCCGGAAACCAGGCTAATTTCGGGGGAACGATGCGACGCTTCGAGCTGGTGCGGGGCCTGACCCGCCGCTTCTGGCATGTCTCGGTCGATGGGATGCACGTCACGGTGACCACCGGCGTCGCGGGGACCCCGGCGCAGCCGCTCACCGCCACCTTTCCCACCCCGCAGGCCGCGCTGGCGGAGCAGGAGCGGCTGGTCAAGGAGCGCCTGAGCTGGGGCTACGTGGAGCTGAAGCCGATCCTGGAACCCCAGGTGCTCCAGGTTCCGGAGCCGGACGAGGCCCCGCCCGCGCAGGCGGCCACGACCCCGGCCACTCCCGCGCCCGCGGCGGAGCCGCGCGCGGACCGGGCCGAGCGGGCCGCTCGCGCGGCCACGGCCCGGAAGAACAACCCGCCCAAGACGCGGCGCTCCGGGCCCTCCAAGAAGCTGATGGGGCTGCCGCCGCAGGCGCTGGCCCTCACCGTGAAGAGCTCCAGCAACCGCCGCGTCCGCCGGGATGCGATGCTGACCCTGGTGGCCCAGAGCGCCCCGGAGACGCCGCGCTGGGTGGCGGAGAGCCTGCTCGACAAGGACTTCGTCATCTGCGCGGCGGCCGAGGAGTACTTCGCTCGCGCCCCGGAGCGCGCCGGCGCCGCGGCCTCGGCGGAGCCCAGGGCCGACCCCGCGGTGGCCGAACGGCTCCGGCAGCTCCATCGCGAGCTGGCGCCGCCCGGCCGCGAAGCATCGCTCAAGGACTTGCCCCCGGGGCTCAATGAGGGCGCCCGCGCCTTCGAGGCCGGCTCCTTCTGGTCCGCCGGCGCGCTCGCCCGGCCGGTGCTGATGGGCAGCGCCGGCGCCGTCCCGCTGGACGCGGTGCGCACGCTCGTGGAGCTGATGCGTACCGCGCCGGACAACCGCGCCTCCTTCGTCCGCTGGCGGCAGACCTGCACCGCGGCCTCACTGGAGGACTTCGCCTGGAGCCTGGTCCGCGGCTTCCTCGCCTCCGGGGCCGCGCCCGAGGACGCCTGGGCGCTGCGCGGGCCGGTCGCCTTCGGAGCGGACCGGACGTGTGAACGGCTGATCCAGCTCGCGCTCGACCTGAACGAGGACGGGGCCAGGGACCGCGCCCGCACCGCGGTGTCCGCCCTGGGCGAGCTGGGCACGGACGCCGCCCTCGCCGCGCTCCACAGGCTGGAGGTGGAGCTGGGCCGCGGGCAGCTGGCCGGCGAGGCCAGGCAGGCGCTGGCGGACGCGGCCCGCCGCCGCGGGCTGGACCCGGACTCGCTGGCGGACCGGCTGGTGGATTCGCTGGGGCTGGGCCCGGACGGGACCCGGGCGCTGGGCCCCGGCCCGGACGCCCCGCGCGCCGCGCTGGACCCGTCCCTGCACCTCGTCCTCCTGGACGCCGCCGGCAAGCCGCTGGCCAAGCTTCCCAAGGCCGACCCCGGGGGGGCCGAACCTTCCGGGGTGGAGCAGGCGTGGGTGGTGCTCAAGGCGACCGCCTCGCGCGTGGTGGCGGACCAGGTCCGGCGGATGGAGCTGGCCATGGCCTCCCGCCGCCGCTGGGCCCGCGAGGACTTCCTGGGCGGCATGGCCGGGCACCCGGTGCTGCGCGCCGTCGCCCGCGGGCTGCTCTGGGCGGGCGGGGATGCGCTCCGCCCGCTGCTGTTCACGCTCGACGCCCGGGGATTACCGGTGGACTCCGGCGGGGCACCGGTCGCCGTGCCGGAAGGCTCGGTCTGGCTGCCCCACCCGCTCCAGCTCGAAGCGGAGCCGAAGGCGCGGTGGGCGGCCGCCTTCGCCGTCCAGGGGCGGCTCCAGCCCTTCCGCCAGCTCGACCGGCCGGTGTTCCAGCTCACGCCGGACGAGTCCCGGTCGTGCGCCCTCTCCCGCTACTCCGGGCGCACCGTCTCCGCGGCCCGGCTGGCCAACCTGGTCAAGCGCGGCTGGAAACTGGGCCCGGCGGACGGCGCCTCGGATGCGGTGCGCGCCCTGCGCAAGCCGGTGGGCACCGGGGTGGCCCAGCTCGCCATCTCCCCCGGCCTGCCCGGGCGCACGCTGGTGGGCGCGCCTCCGCAGGCGCTGGGCCAGGTGATCTGGGAGGAAGCCGGGCAGCTGGGGCCGGTGGAGTCCTCCGAGCTGCTGTTCGACCTCGGCTCGCTGGACGAGGCCGGGACCGCGCCCGCTTCAGTCCCCGAGCCCAGGGGACGCTGAGGCGGCGGCCTCCGGCCGCAACCTCGTGAGGCTCAGGAAGTGGTAGTGGTGGCGGGCGGTGAGTGGGAGAAGGTGGCGGTGAAGAGCGCGCCCTCCCCGGGCGTCGACTCGCACTTGAGCGTGCCGCCGAAGCGGGAGGTGACGATCTCCCGCGCGATGGAGAGGCCCAGCCCGGTGGCGCCCTTGGAGCGCGCGGTGGTGAAGAACGGGTCGAAGATGGTGGGCATGATGTCCGGCGCAATGCCCTTGCCGTAGTCCTTGACCGCCACCGAGAACTCCGGCGGCATCCCTTCCTTCGAGGAGAGGATGAGCTCGATCTTCCCGCCCTTCCCCTCCGGGTAGGCGTGCATCTTCACGTTGGCCAGAAGCGCGGTGATCACCTGCGAGAGCAGGCCGGCGTACCCCTCCCAGAACAGGCCGGGGGTGAGCTTGTCCACGATCTCCACCGTGAGGTTGGCCTTCTTCGCCTCCCGGGCCCAGAGCGACAGCGCCTCCTTGGTGGACAGCCCCAGGTCCATCTCCTCGCGCGTGTCCACCATCTGGCCGGCGGAGAGCCGCTTGAACTTGCGGATCAGCTCGTCCACCCGGAGCAGGTTGCGCTGGATCAGCTCCACGCCCAGCTGCACGTCGGCGAAGTCCTCGCCGATGGCCGGGTTCTCCGCCAGCTTCTTCATCTCGCCGTTCTGCAGCCGGTCCACGATGCTGGCGGAGGCGGCGTTGGCCACGCCCAGCGGGGTGTTCACCTCGTGCGCCACGCCCGCCACCATCTGGGCCAGCGCCTCGCGCCGCTGGCGCTCCAGCTGCTGCTGCACCGCCTGGGCCTTCTGGTACTTGGCCTGGATGGCGGCTTCGTCCGTCACGTCCCGGAGGATGATCATCGTCCCCGGCTGCCCGTTGGGCAGCGTGACCGGGCCGGCGGTGACGTTGAGCCTCAGCGCCACCGGGTTCCCCTTGGCGTCGCTGGCGGTGGTCTCCAGCTCGTAGAGGTGGATCGCCCCCTCGGCCGCGCAGCGTTCGCGCAGGCACTGGCCTCCGTTGCAGGGGAGGAAGGAGGCGTCCCGGCAGCGGGCTTCGCGCAGGGTCCGCATCATGGCGCGCCCGAACATGTTCCGGAACGCCATGTTGTACGAGACGATCCGGTCGTCCGCGTCGACGATGTAGTACGCGTCGATGATCAGCGCGCTCAGCGCTTCGGCGCTCGGCAGTGGTGCCTTGGACATTGAAGAGAATCCAGTCTAACCAGCGACCTAGCGGCCACAAGAGGGGAGTCCCCCTGGCGGCCTTTGAACCGTTTCATCTATGCTTGACAATCTAGCAATGTCCAACCTTCGCGAGATCCTCGCCGGCTTGTTCGACGCCTTTTTTGTGGTGGACCAGGACCGCAAGGTGAAGGAGCAGAACCGCTCCTTCGTCGAGCTCTCCGGCGGCGGGCACATGGCCGGGCACTCCTCCACCGCCCACTGCTACGAGCGGATCAAGCTGGAGATCTGCCAGAAGGACTGCA
>DATBSS010000447.1:0-7366 GCA_036559665.1 Myxococcaceae bacterium | reverse complement strand
CCAAGCTGCTCCAGGGGTGCCACGGGGTGCTGGTGCCGGGCGGCTTCGGGGTGCGCGGGAGCGAGGGGAAGATCGCCGCCGTCCGCCACGCGCGCGAACGGAAGATTCCCTTCTTCGGCATCTGCCTCGGCCTGCAGATGGCGGTGGTGGAGTACTCGCGGACGGTGCTGGGCCTGCAAGGGGCCAACTCGCTGGAGTTCGACGAGAAGACGCCGCACCCGGTGGTGACGCTGATGGAGTCCCAGGTCCCCGTCCAGGACAAGGGCGGCACCATGCGGCTGGGGAGCTACCGCTGCGTGCTCAAGAACGGGTCGGTGGCGGGGAAGCTGTACGGGAAGGACGAGGTGGGGGAGCGGCACCGCCACCGTTACGAAGTGAACAATGCCTACCGGACCCGGCTGCAAGAAGGAGGGCTGGTCTTCTCCGGGCACAACCCGGAGCTGGGCCTCGTCGAGATGATCGAGCTGGCCGACCACCCGTTCTTCGTCGGCTGCCAGTTCCATCCGGAGCTCAAGTCCCGGCCGTTCTCGCCGCACCCGCTGTTCGCCGGGTTCATCCGGGCCGCGCTGGACCACCGGGAGGCGCAGGGCGCAAGGTGATCTCCCTCTGCGGCCACCCGGTCGGCCCCGGCCGCCCGCTCTTCGTCATCGCCGGGCCGGACGTCATCGAGTCCGAGGCGATGGCGCTGCGGCACGCCGCGCTGCTCAAGGACATCTGCGCGCGGCACGGGGTGCCCTTCGCCTTCAAGTGCTCCTACGACAAGGCCAACCGCACCAGCGGCAGGTCCTTCCGGGGACCGGGCCTGACCGAAGGGTTGGGCGCGCTGGCCAGGGTGAAGCGCGAGGTGCAGGTGCCCATCCTCACCGACGTGCACGACGTCTCGCAGGTAGAGCCGGCGGCCCAGGTGGCGGACGTCCTCCAGGTCCCTGCCTTCCTCTGCCGGCAGACGGACCTGGTCACCGCGGTCGCCCGCTCCGGGCGGGGCGTGAACCTCAAGAAGGGGCAGTTCGTGGCGCCCGCGGACATCGTCCACTCCGCGCGCAAGGCGTTCGACGCCGGCAACCCCAACGTCCTGGTCACCGAGCGCGGCGCCAGCTTCGGGTACAACAACCTGGTGGTGGACATGCGCGGGTTGCTGCTGATGCGCGAGGCCGGCCTCAGCGTCTGCTTCGACGCCACGCACTCGGTGCAGCTCCCCTCGGCGGGCGGCGGCGAGACGGCCGGCGAGCGGAAGTTCGTCCCCCTGCTGGCGCGCGCGGCGGCCGCGGCCGGCATCGACGCGCTGTTCACCGAGGTCCACGAGGATCCGGACCGCGCGCTCTGTGACGGACCCTGCTCGCTGGACCCCGCGCAGTTCGACGCCGTGCTGGGCGAGGTGATCGCGGTGCGCCGGGCGCTGCACCACCAGACGTGAAGGAGGCCCTTCGTGCCGCAGACCCGAGGAAGAAAGCCGGGCAGCCAGGAGTTGTCTGCGAAGGCGGCGGCCATCAAGCTCCTCGTGTTCGACGTCGACGGCGTGCTGACGGACGGCGGTCTCTTCTACGGACCGGACGGCGAGGTCCTCAAGCGCTTTGACGTCAAGGACGGCCACGGGCTGGTGATGGCCCGGCTGTTGGGACTCAAGGCCGCGGTGCTCACCGCCCGGACGTCGAAGATCGTCGAGGTCCGCGGGCGCGAGCTGGGGATGGTGGCAGTCGAGCAGGGACACAAGGACAAGGCCAAGGGCCTGCTCGGACTCTGCGAGCGGGTCGGTGTTGACCCTGGAGAGATTGGCTACATGGGCGACGACATTAACGACTTGGCCCCCATGGGAATGGTAGGACTACCGGCGTGCCCATCCGATGCCGTACCCGAAGTCCGACAATCCGCGCTCTTCATCGCTGCATCTCCTGGGGGGCATGGCGCGGCTCGCGAGTTGGTCGAGCTTTGCCTGAAGTCACGCAATCTCTGGAGCCGCGGTCTACAGATGATGCTCGGGGTGGATTCTGATAAAGCCTGAGAAAGAGGTCGGGTCGATCGCCACTCAGGGGCGATCTTCACCCGTTGCTGGAGAAACTTGTTCCCCGGATATTTAGGGCATAGACGGTCGAGTACGTCGAAGGGGCCTACTTATGGATCAGTTGTACACAACGCACGACATCGCCGCCTTGCTTCAGGTCGATCCTTCGACGGTGAGCAAGTGGATTGACCGCGGCCTGCTGCTTGCCTTCCGGACGCCGGGCGGCCACCGGCGCGTTCGCGGCGCGGACCTCCGGACGTTCCTCATCGCCCACCAGATGCCCGTGCCGGACGAGCTGGGCTCCTCCGCCATCAAGCTCATCATCGTGGACGACGAGAAGACCGTGGTGGACGGGCTGAAGCGGGCCTTCAAGCCGTATGCCTCGCAGGTGGACGTGACGACCACCACCTCGGGCGTCGAGGCGCTGCTGCTGGTCTCCGAGCAGCGGCCGCACGGCCTGCTCATCGACCTGAACATGCCGGAGGTGGACGGCCTCGAGGTGTGCCGCCGCATCCGCGCCCGCAAGCAGTTCGAGGGCGTGCGGCTGCTCACGATGACGGCTCGCCACACGCCGGAGATGGTGGCGGAGTCGCAGAAGGCCGGCGCCATCGCCTGTCTCGCCAAGCCGGTCGACGTGGCCCAGGTGCTGGAGATCTTCAAGGTGCCCATGGCGCTCAGTGGGGGCGCCGCCGCGGCCGCCAGCGGCCGCAAGTAGCCCGCCGGGGGCCGCGGCCGCTACCGCCAGCACGCCGGCTGGCAGGTGACGTCGCAGCCCTGGGACTGGCACGCCTCCGGCCCCTCGCAGGCCTCGCCGTCCGCGAGCAGCAGCTGGCAGGTGGGCACCGGCCCGCTCTCGTCGCAGAAGCCCTCGGCGCACGGCCGGGTGGCCTGCGCGGTGGGGCGAGAGGTGGTGCAGTTGGACTCCCCCGGGAGCAGCCACTGGGTCGAGCAACGCCCCCCGGTGCCCCGGCAGGTGAGCAGGTTCCGGCAATCCGAATCCACGCCGCAGCCGCCGTCCGTGTCCGAGTAGGCGGTGCACGCGCCGGTGGTGGCGAGGCACCGCGTCCCGGCGGCGCACTCGCGGTCGGCGGCGCAGGACACGCCGCCGCCCTTCCTGGGCACGCACAGGTTCTGCGCGGTGTCGCAGTACTCGGTCTCGGCGCAGACCGGCGTCGGCGGCAGGCCGGCGGCGGTCAGGTCGTCGCCCACGTTGCAGGCCCCGCCGGGCGCCGCGAAGGTGGGGACGCAGGCGGCGCTGCCGGCGTCCGGGGCGCGGGCGCAGACCAGCTCCGGTGGAAGCTGCGTGCGCTGGCATTCCAGCTTGTTCACGGTGCAGCCCTCGCCCGCCCGGCGCGCCGTGGCGCAGCGCGGGAGGGAGAGGCCCGGGGCGCCGCTCCAGGCGCAGACCAGGCCCGGGCCGCACTCGTTGAAGCGGGTGAGGTCGCACGGGTCGGCCAGGGCCTTGCGCGGCTGGCACTCGCCGCCGTCGGCCAAAGGCGCGCACCAGTACCCGGTGGGCTCGCACTCCACGCCCAGCGGGCAGGCGCCCCCGTCCCGGTATGCCGCGCAGGTGCCGCACACCCGGCCGCCGGCGTCGGTGGCCAGGCCGTCGCACCACCCGCCGGCGCACTCGCCGTCCTCGGAGCACAGGCTGCCCGGCGGCGTGGCGGGGGCGGAGAAGGCGAAGCTGAGACAGTCCGCGCTGGCGCGGTTGAGGTCGCGCGCGCAGGTGCCGGCCGGGAAGACGTCCCGGAGGCAGGCGTCGAGCGCGGGCGCGTCATAGGAGGACCGGCCCGCCTTCAGGCTGGCGGTGAGGCGCACGCAGGTCGGTTCGGACCGGGCGTAGGCCTCGCAGCGCGCGCGCTCCGAGGCGGCCACCACGCCGTTGGGCCGCTGCTGCTGGAGCACCGCGAAGGGCCCGAAGGCGCCGAAGAAGCCCTCGCCGCAGCGGATGGCGAAGTCGCACTCCGCCTCGGCGAACCGCTGGCAAAGCCGGTCCACCTCCCCGGCGTCACCGCCGTCCGGACCGCCCCCGTCCCCGCACTGGCATCCCTGGACCGACAACAGCAGGGCGAACCCGGCCGACACTCCCCAGAAGCGCGCGCTCACTCGTCGTCCCTCGACAGCTGCACCGCGACGTCCGGCCCGTCGCGGAAGACCTGGACCTGCCATGGCCGGCAGCAGACCGGGCAGTCCTCCACGTATGACTCCTCGGAGACGCCCACCTCGTCCACGGAGACCTCCACCGCTTCGCCGCAGTACGGACACTCCGAGGGGACGGGCTGGGCCATCAGTGCACCGCCGGGGGCGAATAGGAGAGCTTGGGGAGCCGGCGCGGGTCGTAGTCGGCGCGCTTCTGTTCGGCCATCTGGGTGGCCTCGCGCTGCCAGGCCTCCACCTCCGGGAGGAACGCCTCCAGGTCCACGCCCAGCGACGCCCCGACGAAGGTGCGCAGCTTCTTCAACCCGTGCTCCAGCAGCTTCATCGTCCCCTGGGGCGCGCCCACCTGGAGCTTGTAGAACCCCGCGGCCACCTGGATGAGGCCCTGGAGGAGCAGGCGCTCGTCGGCGATCTCATCCACCCACGCGTGCTCCCACACCTCGTGCGCCTCGTAGAACTCCTGGCGGTTGAACAGCGCCACGCCACGTCCGAGCGCCTCGTGGAACCCAGGTCCCATGTTCGGGGCGGATGCTACGCTAGAAGCGCATGTCCTCGCGCAGCCGCGTCGGCGACTTCCTGATCCGGGCCAAGGTCCTGGACGACCTGCAGCTCAGGTCCGCCCGCGCCCAGCACTCGCAGTGGGGGGGCCGGCTGGGCAAGGTGGTCGCCGAGATGGGCCTGGCGGACGAGGACCGGATCGCCGAAACCATCGCCGAGGCGATGAAGATACCGCGGGAGCAGGTCGGCGCCGCGCGAGACCTGGGGGCGCTGGCCAAGCTGGACGCCGCCTTCTGCACGCAGCACGCGGTCTTCCCGGTGCGGCTGGACAACAACGGCAAGTCGCTGGTGCTGGCCATGGCGGACCCCACCGACCTGGAGGTGATGGACATGGCCTCCGGGCGCGCCCGGTCGCGGGTGAAGCCGGTGGTGGCCAGCGAGACGGAGATCATGGCCGCCATCGCGCGCTGCTACCACGGCACGAACCCCGGGGCGCCCCGGCCCTCGCGCGCGCGCCAGGCGGTGCAGCTGGCCGACCCGGACGCGGACGGAGTGAAGATCACCGACATGAACGGCAACACGGTGATCAACTTCAACCCCGCCCTGGCCCAGGCGAACGCCGCCTCCGCGACCAGCCCTTCGGCCCCTGGCGCGGGCGACCTTTTGGACGAGCTGCTCACCGGACGGGGAATCCCGGCCGCTCCCGCCCTCACCGCCGAGGAGCGCAAGCGCCTGGAGGACCTGCGCGCCAACCAGGAGCGGAGCGGCAAGGCGCTGCGCGCGGTGCTGGAGCTGCTCCGGGAGAAGGGCTACGCCAGCCAGCAGGAGCTGCTGGCGCGGCTCAAGGGTTCGCCCGGCTAGGACCAGAGCACCAGGTCGCCCTTGCCCATCATCTCGCCGTCGGAGAACGCGCCGTAGAAGTCGGCGAGCACCGCTTCGAAGTCCGGGTAGCGGCCCTCGCGGCGGTCGGCGGTCATCTTGTCGAAGATGGGGTCCAGCTTGGAGGGGACATCCGGGTTCACCTCCGAGGGCAGCGGCGACCGCCGTCCCGGGATGCCGCCGGTGAGCATCTCGTAGAAGAGGATGCCCAGCCCGTAGACGTCCGCCGGGACGCTCACGTCCTTCTGCCGGGAGATCAGCTCCGGCGCCATGTACGGCATGCCGCCGGTGCCCACGAAGACCTGGGGCATGCCCTTGGCCTGGTCCACCTCGATCACCCGGCCCAGCCCGAAGTCGGAGAGCTTGGCGTTGCCCAGCGCGTCGAAGAGCACGTTCTCCGGCTTGATGTTGTGATGGTAGAGGCCGCCGGCGTTCGCGGCGCGCAGGCCGTAGCAGAGCTGGAGGAAGACGCGGAGCGCGTTCTTGACCGGCAGGCCCTTGCCGCCGCTCTGGTCCAGCTTCTCGCGCAGGGACCCCTTGAGCAGCTCCAGCACGAAGAACGGGCGCGAGATGTCCGTGTTCTGGTCCAGCACCGCCACCACCGCCGGGTGGCGCACCTGGGCCTGCGCGCACAGCTCCTTCTTCAGCCGCTTGATGACCTCGCCGCGCTGGAGGAAGGAGAAGTAGGCGAAGATGTCCTTGAGCTCCTTGAGGCACACGTCCAGGCCGAGCGCGTTGTGCCGGCCCTTGAACACGGTGCCCAGCGGGCCGGACCCCACCGGATCGAACTTCACGTAGCGGACGTCGGCGTCGCCCTTGGAGGGCGCGCTGGGCGATACGGCCTGGGCGGTCATGGGAGCGACGGACGGGATGGCGCCGGGCACCGGCGTGGGCGAGACGATGGGCATGGCGAGCGGGGGCTTGGGGTCCAGGGGATCCAGGCCGCGCGCGGTGCTCTGCGGCGGTCCGGCCAGCAGGTCTTCCACCACCACTGCGGGTGGCGGTTGGGGGGCAGACTTCCCGCGGGTCGAGGTGCCGGGTCGGGCGTTGCCGGCGGGAAGCTGGATGGGCGGGCCCGAGTCGAGGAGCAGGTCCTGCGGCGGCGGGGGCGGAGGCTTGGCCCCGCCCGGGCCCGGCGACACGAAGAGGTCCGGCTCGTCCATGGACTGGGTGGAGGAGATGTCTGCGGAGAGCTGGTCGGAGAAGAACTGGCCCACCTCGTCCGCGAACTTGTCGAGGTAGTCGCCCTCCACCACGCGTTCACCCTGGTCGGTCAGCTTGAGCTGAGCCTCCCGGTCCATGGCGATGTAGTGGAACTTGCGCAGGAAGAAGAAGTAGCTGTCGAACTCCAGCGAGACGGAGGGCTCCAGCAGCGCCTTCACGTCGGCCAGCTTGTTGGACCGGCCCAGCCGCCCGTTCTCCTTCAGGTTCTTGAGGATGAAGAGCGCCTCGCCGCTCACCGTTTCCCGGTTGATCCCCTGCGTCTGTGCCATGCGGCGGGCGGTTATAGCCCGGATATCAGCCGATCCGGAGGATCTGCTTCACCGTCTCCTTGACCTCCACGAACTTGACCGGCTTGCGCATGTAGATGTTCGCCCCCAGGGCGAGCACCCGGTCCTGCGCCTCCTTGCCTCCGGCGGAGATGGCGATCACCGGGATGGACCTGAGGGACGGTTCGGCGCGGATCTTCTCCACCAGGGCGAAGCCGTCCATCACCGGCATGTACAGGTCGGTCATCACCAGGTGGAAGCGGGTCTCCTGGAGCATCTTGAAAGCGGCGAACCCGTCGGGGGCGAACTGCACCTCCAGCGGCACCTTCCCGGCCAGCTC
>DATBSS010000446.1:0-2628 GCA_036559665.1 Myxococcaceae bacterium | reverse complement strand
CCGGTCGAACAGGTCCAGGATCTCGTTGACCTCCTGTTCGATGGCCTGGGCGCGCTCCGGGGAGATGCGCCGGAGGAGCAGGTCCGCGCCCGCCTCCACCAGCACCCGGACCACCGCGTCGCGGGAGGTGAGCGGTTCGTGGGTGCGCTCCCCTCCCCCCTGAATCACCCGGAGGAAGGTGGGCGCGGGGGCGGGGGTGGGGGTGGGCCGTTCGGGTTCGGGGGGGTGGGCGCGCCTGGAGGCGAGCGGAAGCTCCAACTGGACCGGGCCCTCGCGCTTCCACTGGCTCACAAACACCCTCCGGGAACGAGCCACCACCTTACCCGCCCGATCCGACGCCGCCAGCTTCCGGACCTCAGCCGCCGCTATAGACCTGTAGCACGGCGGCGCCCGCCGATCGCGCCCAGGCCGGATTGTAGGCCCCTGGAGCGTCTTCGGGCCAACCGTTCCAGGGCGCCATATGATGCCGCGCCGAATGCCCCCCCAGTTACGAACCTTCACCCCGGTGCTGGACGGACCGGACGCGGCCGCGGCGTTGGACGCGGCGGAGCGGATCGCCGCGGAGCTCCCCACCCGCGGATCGCCGGACCTGGCCAGCGGGTGCGCGGGGTTCGCGGTGACGCATGCCGCGCTCCACGCGCTCCGGCCAGGGCGCGGGCACGATCAGCGTGCGCTGGAGGCGATGGCGGCGGCCGCCGCCGGGATCTCGAAGGAACCGCTCTGGCCCGGGCTGTGGGACGGGGTGTGCGGGGTGGCGTGGGCGGCCACCTACCTCCAGCAGTGCGGGCTGATGGACGAGAAGGACGACCCCGCGGGGGCGATCGACGTCGCGCTGTCGAAGGGGCTGACGAACGGGTGGGCCCGGTCAATGGACGTGGTGTCCGGGCTGGCGGGGGTGATCGCCTACCTGGTGGAGCGGCTGCCCCGGCCGGCCGCGGCGGCGGCGCTGCCGATCGCCCTGTGGAGGTTGGAGGCGGCGGCGGAGCAGGCGGGGCCGGGGCTGCTGTGGCGCACGCCGCCCGGTGAGCTGACCGACGACGAGCGGGCGCGAGCGCCGGATGGGGTGCAGTTCCTGGGCGTGGCGCACGGAGCGGCCGGGATCGCCGCCGCGGTGGCGCGGGTGATCGTCGCGGGCGTGGACGTGGAGCGCGGCCAGCGCCTGGTGCGGGGGGCGTGCGCGGCCATCCTGGCGCACGAGGGTCCGCCCGCGACCGCCGGGGAGCCGGAGCCGCCGCGGGGGAGTTGGTGCCACGGCACGCCAGCGGTGGGCGCGGCGCTGCTGGCCTCGGCGCAGGCGCTGGGGGATGGCGCGCTGGCGCAGCGGGCGCGGGAGATCGCCGCCGCCAGCGCCGCGTGCGGGCTGGAGGTGGATGGGTTGTCGGACGGCGGCGGGCTGTGCCACGGGCCGGCGGGCGCCGCGCACCTGCACGCGCGCCTCTACCAGCACACCGGGGACCAGGCGTCGCGCGCCGCCGCTCAGCTGTGGGCGGCACGGGCGCTGGCGGCGGGGCCGCCGGAGGAGCCAGGGCTGCTCCAGGGGCGGGCCGGGCACGCGCTCGCGCTGGCGGCCGCGGCATCCGCGGCGGAGCCCGGGTGGGATCGGCCGCTGCTGCTGTGGCTGTGAGGTGAGGCGGTGTGGGGCAGGGACCACGAGCGGCCAGCAACGGGCGGTAGAGCAGGCACTGGTCCGGCAAGCGTCGCCTCAGGACCTGGCGGGAGTCTGGAGCGAAGCGGCTCGCCTCTTGGAGGGGCTGGCTGAGCGCCTGAACCTCACCGGAGCGCCGCAGACGAAGATCGAGCTGGAAAGGCGTGAGTTGCCGTTCACTGCCCCTCTGGAAGCGACCTCCTTCCGAAAAGCACCGCGGAGGCAAGGCCCTCGCAAGGAGGGCCCGCCCCCACCGGTCAATCAGATGCAGCCCGGCCCGGAGATCGGCACGTAGGTCGTGCCACCACCGCAGACACCACTCGGGTTGTAGCAGGAGGAGATGCCACCCATCGGGTTGCCGCAGCCATCATGGTCGGTGTCCGGGTACCACTCCCGGACGACGGTCGCGCCCGGGTCCGAGTCATTGCAGTCGGCCGGTGCCTGGTTCGGCAGATACTTGCCCCAGACGTCGTCCGGCCGATCCGATGGGTCGGTGCAGCGCTTGAGCTTGAAGATGCTGCCAGCGTAGCTGTCGCGGTCCCCGTCTCCGTACCACACGATGGCCTCGCCCGTGTCGTCGACCAAGCCATTGCAGTTGTTGTCGATCTGATCCACGTAGACGTAGCGGTTGCCCGGATCCACCTCGCAGACCTCCGGGTTGCCGTGGAACCTCTGGCTGCCGAAGAGGTTGGGGTCGTCTTCGCAGTCACCCGTGATCTTCGAGCTAAGGGGCGGCTTGCCGCAGAAGCGGCCGAGGACGAAGGAGTCGCCCTCGCCATCACCGTCCCTGTCCCGGAACCAGGTGATGGCCGCCAACGTGTCATCGGGGGTGCCGCTGCAGTTGTTGTCCTTCTGGGGCTGGTTCTCGGGCTCGCACACCTCCGCGAACACCGGGCTGATGGTGTTGTCGCTATCGTTGCAGTCATCATTCCGGCGCACGCGGGGCCCGGCGGGCTTCGTACAAGACTGCACGTACGGGAGCG
>DATBSS010000445.1:0-5359 GCA_036559665.1 Myxococcaceae bacterium | reverse complement strand
CAGTCGTCGCTGGGCTTCTTCGGCCACACCTGACCGGCGCTACGGCTTGGGCGGAGGCGGCGCCTGCGGAGGCGGCGCCGACGGCTCCTTGGCGAAGTGGTAGATCTTCGAAACCTTCAGCAGCGCCACCTCGAAGTACCCGCCCGCAGCACAGATGCAGTTGGCATTGAGCAACACCCTCATCTTGGTCTCGTCCGGGATCAGCCCCACGGTCAGCCAGTCCTCCACCTTGCTGGCGTCCATGGCCAGGGTGTGGAGCTTCTCCTCCCTGGCGACCTGGTTGATGACCTCCAGCCCCGTCTTGGAGGTGCCGGTGGGGACGAGGACGGTGGTGGCGTTCTCCTTCTCCAGCGCCTCCTTGAACGCCGCCGCCGTCTTGAGCGGGACGGTGACGAAGTGGATCGCGCGCTTCTTGAAGGTGAGCTCCTTCTCCACCGCGCGGGCGATCTCCATCAGCTCGTCCCGCGTCTTCTCCTGGCCCTTCTCGAAGGGGACGACCACCACCATGTCCCCTTCGCCGCGGATGGTGAGCGCCTGGTCCATCGCCAGCACCTTGAGCAGGACGGTCACCATCTTCTTGGGCGGGATGGGGGGCGGTTCCTGGGCCGGCGGGGAGGCCTCCTGCACACCGGCCGAGCGCGCGGTCAGCGCGGCGGCCAGGAGCGCCACCGAGACCAGTCTGTGGGTACGCGGCTTCAAATCGAACCCGTGTGAGGATTATCACGCTGCGGGGGCGGGCCGGCACGGGATGATGCGGCAGGGTGGCCGGGCGAGCAGGCGCACCGTCATTGTTTGACGCCAGCGTTTCCGCAAACTTAGGCTTCCCATCCTTTCAGGGACGCAGGGGGCGGGCACTCGAATGCAGGTCGGATTCTGGGGACGGCTGAACCTGCGCTGGCAGGTGGCGATCGCGATCCTGGCCCCTTGCACGGTGCTGCCGATCTTCTCCTCGTTCTACTTCCCCAGCCAGATGAACGCGGCGGCGGAGCAGGCGCTGGAGACGCGCGCGTCGTCGCTGGGCAAGGTGGCTTCCGCCAGCCTGGGGCCGACCATGGCGCTGATCTCCATGGACCTGGCCAAGGAGACGGAGCTGGAGAACATCCTCCACGGCTTCCAGAAGCTGGGGGACGTCCCCTTCGCGGTGGTGATGCGGGTGGACGGGCAGAACCAGACCATCCTCAAGTCGGTGGGCACGGTGCCGTCCGGCGCGTTCGAGGTGCCGGTGGAGGACGCCTGCGCCTTCGACCGGGAGAACCCGCTGGTCCTGCAGATGCGCTGCCCGCTGCGGGACCCGGCCACGGACACCACCATCGGCGTGCTGGCGACGTCCTTCACCCGGCAGGAGCTGCTCCAGACGCAGGAGCAGAACTCGGTCGTGGGCATGCTGTCCTTCGTGCTGGCGGTGATGGCCGGGCTGCTGCTGGCGTTCGTGTTCAGCCGCCGGCTGACCGAGCCGGTGGTGCTGGTCACCCGCGCCGCCCGCGAGGTGGCGGCCGGCGACGTGAGCGTGCCGCACTTGAAGATCAGCGCGGCGGGGGAGATTGGCTCCATGGCCAACTCCTTCAACGAGATGCTGGGCAACCTGCGCGCGCTGGTGACGCAGATGACGTCGCTCACCGGCCGGCTCACCAACGCCTCTCAGGGGCTGATCGGCGCCTCCACCGACCAGGAGCACGTCACCAACCAGCAGGCGGCCTACGCGCAGGAGATCGCCGCCACCTTCGAGGAGCTGTCGCGAACCGCCGAGCAGATCGCCCGCGCCACCGAGGTGGTGGAGAGCGCCGCCCGGAGGACCAACGAGGCGGTGGAGGAGGCGAGGGCGGTGTTCGTGGAGGTGTCCGCCGGCATCGCCAACATCCGCAACGAGTCGATGGGGGTTTCGGACGCCATCACCAAGCTCAACCAGGACCTCCGCGAGGTCTCCAAGATCGCCCAGGTCATCAACCAGGTGGCCGAGCGGTCCGACCTCCTGGCGCTCAACGCCGCGCTGGAGGGCACCAAGGCGGGCGAGGTGGGCCGCGGGTTCTCGCTGGTGGCGGCGGAGATGCGCAAGCTGGCGGAGAACGTCTCCGGGTCGGCGCGCGACATCGGCCGCATCGTCGAGACGGTGCAGGAGTCCGGCGGCGAGGCGGTGAACAAGGCGCAGCTGGGCGTGGCCGCCTCCGACCAGGGCGTGAAGGTGGCGGAGCAGGCCAACGCGGTCTTCCAGCGCATCGTGGAGCTGGCCCGCGGCTCCACCGAGGCGGCGCAGCAGATCAGCACCGCCACCCGGCAGCAGCGCCAGTCCACCGAGCAGGCGGTCACCGGCGCGCGCAACGTGGCCGATCTCGTGAAGCAGGGCGTGGACGCCACCGGGCGCACCACCCGCATCGCCCAGGACCTCCAGACGGTGGCCCGCGCGCTGGCGGAGCTCACCGGGAAGTTCAAGACCGACGAGAACCGCGCGTAGGCGCGTCGGCGACGCTGACCAGGCTGATCGCCTGCTCCGGGCAGGCCGCCACGCACAGCCCGCACGCCATGCAGTCGTCCGCCCGGGGCGTGTAGGCCAGCTTCCGTCCGTGGACCACGCTCTTGAGCTTGGAGAAGAAGCCCAGCCCGGCGAAGTCGGCGTCGTCCATCCGCCGGACCTCGAAGACCTCGTAGGGGCAGACCTTGGCGCACTCCGCCTTCCCCTCGCACTTCGAAGGGTCCACCACCGGCGCCACCGCGTGCGGCTGGCCCTTGCACCTGCTCTGCGCCACCAGCTTCTCGTCCGCGCTCGGGCTCATCGGGTCGCCCCCTCCTCGGGCCTGGCGGGCGGAGTCAACGCGCGCGACTCGCCGATGTCCAGGATCCACAGGCGCTCCGGGGAGAGCTTGAGGCGCGCCCACTCGGCGCGGGCGCGGACCGGCGGCTCGTCCAGCGGCTCGTCGGTGAGCTTGAAGGTGCCCCAGTGCATGGCCACCATGATGCCCGCCTGCATCTGGACCGCCGCGTCCACGGCCTCCTCCGGGTCCATGTGCTGCGGGGACATGAACCAGCGCGGGTCGTAGGCGCCAATGGGGAGCATGGCCCAGTCGATGGGGCCGCACCGCCGGCCGATCTCGGCGAAGCCGTCGAAGTGGGCGGTGTCTCCGGAGTGGTAGGCGGTGCCGTCCTTCGAGCGCACCACGTAGCCGCCCCACAGCATGTCGTTGCGGTTCCAGGGGAAGCGCATGGACCAGTGCCGGGAGGGGACGAGGGTGACCTCCAGGCCGGCCACTTCCGTCGACTGCCACCAGTCCAGCTCCACCACCGCCTTCGCCCCGGCGCCGCGCACCAGGGACGCGTTCCCCAGGGGCACCACGTAGATCGGCTTCGGCCCCAGCCGCTTGATGCTCCAGGCGTCCAGGTGGTCGTAGTGGTTGTGGGTGATGAGGACCAGGTCCACCTCCGGCATCTCGGCGGCCGGGATGCCGGGTTCGCCGTAGCGCCGGACGAAGCCCTCCAGCCGCGGGCCCAGCACCGGGTCCGTCACCACCTTCTTCCCGCCCAGCGTGAACAGGAAGCTGGCGTGGCCGATCCAGGTGAGTGACGGCTGGGCGCCGCGCACCAGGGACGGGTCGAACGGGCGCGAGGGCGGCGCGAAGCGGGGGCCGGAGGCCTGGGCCTTCGGCGCGCGGCCGGTGAGCGGGTCCAGCACCTTCCACTTCAAGATGTCCTTCGGCCCGCGGACTCCCGTGGCGCGGTGTGAGAAGCGTGCCATGCGTGCAGGATAGCGTCGCTCAGGCGGCGGCGCGGCGCCGAAGCGCGTCGAAGTCGGCCGGCGCCATGGAGGCGGTGCCCAGGTGGCGGCCGGGGGCGACCTGCGCGCCGTGGAAGTCGCTCCCCGCGGTGGGCACCAGGTCCAGCTCGCGCGCCCAGCCGAGGAGCTTCTCCCGGATCGGCGACGGGTGGTCCGAGTGGTGGACCTCCAGCCCGGCCAGGCCGGCGTCCTTGAGCTGCTGCACCTCGTGCCGCTCCACCTTGGAGACGAAGGGGTGCGCGAGCGTGGCGGCGCCGCCGGAGGCGCGGATGAGCTGGATGGCGTCCGGGGCGCTGAGCTTGAAGCGCTCCACCCAGCCCGGCTTGCCGTCCCCCAGGAAACGGTCGAACGCCTCCTTGGTGTCGAGGCAGAACCGCTTCTCCACCAGCACGCGCGCCAGGTGGGGCCGGGCCAGGTGCGCGTCGCCCGCGATCTGGAGCACGTCCTCCATGCCCACCGGGTAGCCCAGGCCCTTCATCTTCTCCACCATCTGGCGCATGCGCGTCTCGCGCTCGACGCGGAGGCGGGCGGAGAAGGACTGGAGCTCGCCGTAGGACGGGTCCAGGAAGTGCCCGAGGACGTGGACCTCGCGGCGGAAGATGAACGCCGACAGCTCGATGCCATAGACGATCTCCAGCCCGCGCCCGGCCCCGGCGGCCCGCGCCGCCTCCAGCGCGGCGACCGTGTCGTGGTCGGTCACCGCCAGGTGGGTGACGCCGGCGGCTACCGCGAGCCGGACCAGCTCCTCCGGAGGGTGCTCTCCGTCCGAGGCGGTGGTGTGCGAGTGGAGGTCGATCATCCGCCACGCACGTTAGCGCGGCATCACCAGCTTGATGTGGAAGACGTAGCGCACTGCCAATGGCTTACCATTCGGCGTCCCCGTGGCCGGCAGATGGGGGCTGGCGGCCGGGAGGTGCCCTGGTGAGCGCGTACGGTCGTGTGACCGCTGTGATTCTGGTGCCGCTGATGTCTCTCGGGGGCGGATGTGCCTCGGGAAGGGCGGTGGCAGCGCCGAACGAGGCACCAAGACCACCAACCAAGACGGCTCCAGCCCGCATCATTCAGGCTTCGTGGCGGGGCGAGGCGGTACGGATGGTGACAGGCGGCCTGGAGACACTGGACGCCTTCGAGGGGCTGCTCGTCCGCGCCGGGTTGGACGGCCTGAACCAGTTCCCCCCACGTGACCGGCCACTGGACCCGGAGGGCGCGAGGCGGTTGCTGGCGTTGCTCATCGACAAGCCGCTCCCGCTCCGCGACTACCCACAGCGGATGGGGGTGTGCTTCTTGTTGAGGGAGGTGCTGGAGCGTGGACCGGCGTCGCGGGACGAGCTCAGCCGCCGGGTCGGCCGCTTCCGCCAGGTGGTGGTGCTGAGACCGGACGGGTACCTCGCCTGGGTGCTCAGCGGGCGGACCCAGCAGAGAGCCGGTCCCGGCCAGGTCGAATTCAAGGACGGAGTCTTCAAGGCGAACGGATTCGTGCTGGGGCAGTTCTACAGCGGGGGCAGCGGGGCCTACTTCCCGGTCGACGCACAGATGGAGCCCCTCCGGGGCAGCACCCTCCTGGGCGAGGTGTACGACGACGGCGACCTGTTCGGC
>DATBSS010000444.1:0-11635 GCA_036559665.1 Myxococcaceae bacterium | reverse complement strand
CCAGGCCCAGCAGGCTGGTGCTCCCCACGTCGGAGGCCACCACGCTCTCGCCGTAGTAGTACTTGCGGATGGCGCGGTCGATAGAGGTGGCCCCGGAGATGGAGACCTGGATCTTCATCCCGGTGTGGAAGGCCAGTTCCTGAAGAGCCTCGAAGTTGGTGGGGTCGGACGTCGCCACCTGGAGCGTCTTCTGCCGGGTGTCGCCGGCCAGGGGAAAGACGCCGTAGCGCTCGGCGACGTCGACGCGTAGCCAGGACACCACGTCCCCGGCGAGCTTGAGCGCGTCCAGGTCCACCAGCGGGAGCTGGAGCTGGCGGGAGAGGGCGGCCGCCATCGACGACTCGTCTACGAACGCCATCTCCACCAGCGTGCGGCCCAGCTTGCCGCCCCACTTGCGCTGCTCGGAGAGGGCGGTCTTGAGCTGCGTCTCGGTGATGAGCCCGGCGTCCTTGAGCAATTCGCCCAGGCGCCGCTTCTTGCCGGCCGGAGGTGCGTTCGTCGTCACTGGAGCTTGAAAGCCTACCAGCTCAGCGCGCGCCCTCCGAATCCTCGCCCTCGTCGCGGTGCTTGGGCGGGTCCAGCTTGCGCGCCTCCGCCTTCTCCTCCTTGGTCAGCTTGGCGGACTTGTAGAGCTTCCAGCTGGCCTCCTTGCCGGAGATGGTGAGCGTGGCGGCGAAGCCGTACCCCGGCGTCTTGTCGTTCATCTCCCAGCGCGTGCTGTCCGCCGGGCCTGGGTTGAGGAACAGCGCCTTCACCGGCTTGTCCTGCGGGACCAGCATCGCCCCCTCCAGGTCGGTGGCGCGCGCGCCCGCCTCCTTGATGTTGGAGAAGATGCCGAAGGTGATGCCGGCGGCGGCGATGGCCTTGTTGATCTCCGCGTCCCCCACGTTGCCGCCGTTCACCGCGTAGTCCAGCGCCTTGTTCCCGGAGCCCCTGGGCGGTCCGTGCGACACCAGCACCACCGGCGCCTTCGCCTCCTTGGCGGCCTTCACCACCTCGTCCACCGTGCCCTTGTCGTAGCGGCAGCCGGTGGCGCAGGAGATGAAGTTGGGGTCGTGGTAGCCGGGGAGGGAGACCAGCGCGGCCTCCTTGAACTCCACCAGGCGCACCGCGTTCATGTTCACCAGGTTGGAGTGGGTCTTCTGCGAGCGGGTGATGCCCTTCTTGAAGTCCCCGCCGCACTCGCGGTTGCCGGCCACCGCCAGCACCGGCACGCCGGAGTCGGCCACCGCGGAGAGCGCGCGTTCGATGCTGGCGGCCACCTCGCCGATGTCGCCGCTCGCCACCACCGCCTGGACGCCCTGCTCCTTGAAGAACTGGAGGTAGCGCTTGAGGACGAAGAGGTTCTGGCCCGAGTCCTCGTTGATCGGCCCCAGCACGCCCAGCACCAGCTTGCCGCCCGGCGCCGGGTCCTTGAACGTCAGCTTGTAGCCGGCGGCGACGGCGGCGCGGCCGCCCACCTTCACCTCCTGTGGGGCGGCGGCGGTGAGGTGCGCGGCGCAGCCCTCGCCGTTGGCTGCCAGACCTTCGTCGGCCAGGGCGGGAAGGGCGAGGGACGCACAGAGCGCGGAGAGAACGGGCACCAGGGGGCGGGCGGTCATGGAGTGTCGGTGTACTCAAAGCCCCCGAGGGTGGTCCAGCGCGGCGTCCGCCCCGTTTCTGGTATGACGCCGCCGTGATGAGACGGCTCGCCCTCCTGGCTGCGGCGCTTGCGCTCGCGTCGTCCTGCGCCCACCAGACCCTGGCCGGGGGCGACCTGGACCGCGTCCAGCGGCCGGCGTTCCTGTCGTGGATCGAGAACGGGGCCGGCCCGCGCTCGGAAGTGTTCCGCGGGGACGAGGCGTACAAGGGCCGGCTCACGAAGCTGGACGCGCCCGAGGCGGACCGGCGGCTGGCCCTGAAGCTGGAGAAGGCCGTCAACCGCTTCGAGATCCACGACCGGCTGCGCGCCGGAACGCTGCTGCGGCTCCCCAAGGAAGAGCCGTGGACCAACGTGGTGGACGCCGGGAAGGTGGCCTCGCTCTACGGCAGCATCCTGGTGGAGGACGTGACCTCGGGGCGCCCGGACCCGCAGGAGCTGAAGCAGCTGGGCGTGGACGCGGTCGTGGAGTTCACCATCAAGGCGTACGGCATGCGGAGCGCGAAGGGGAAGGCGGGTGCCTTCGTGGAGGGCGAGGCGCGGATGTACTTCCTCTCCGGCGGGGAGATCTGGCGGATGCCCTTCAAGATAGACCAGGTGGCCCAGAAGACGGCCGACCTGGATCCCTTCGAGGTGGCCAAGGATCCCAACCGCGTCCTCTTCCGCGACCAGCTCAACGCGATGCTGGACCAGATCGGCGAGCAGGCCGCCAGGGAGCTGCAGCCGTTGCGGCACACGCGCCCTGCCAAGGCCGCCCAGGGGCCGCCGCCCGGGCTGGAGTTGGAGCAGCCCGCGCCGGGGAATCCGCCTCAGCCGGCGAAGAAGCCGGAGGCCAAGGACGGCGCGCCGCCCCCCGGCGAGCTGGAGTAGGCCGCTGGGCTCCGGAGGGGAAGAGGTCGTCCTGGACGGTGGCGCCGGCGAGGGCGGCGGCCAGATCCTGCGCACCGCGCTCTCCCTTTCGCTCTGCACCGGCACCCCGTTCCGCATCTCCCGCATCCGCGCCAACCGCAAGCCGTCCGGCCTGCGCCCGCAGCACCTGGCGTGCGTCCGCGGCGCGGAGGCCATCTCCGGCGGCGCCAGCGAGGGCGCCGAGGTGGGCGCCTCCGAGCTTCGCTTCCAGCCCGCGAAGGTGAAGGCGGGCGACTACCTGTTCGAGGTGGGCACGGCCGGGAGCGCGCCGCTGCTGCTGCAGTGCCTGTTCTACCCGCTGGCGCTGGCGGGCGGCGGGCGGCTCACCTTGCGCGGCGGCACGCACCTGCCGAACAGCCCCGTGTACCACTACCTCGCCGCGGTCTGGCTCCCGGCGGTCCAGGCCTACGGGCTGTCCGCGGAGCTGCGCCTGGAGCAGGCGGGGTTCTACCCGCAGGGTGGCGGCGAGATCGGCGCCGCGGTGTCCGGGCCCGCCCAGCCCCCCACGCTGGTGGAGCTCCCTGCGCGCGGGACGCTGGCGGAGGTGGGCGTAACGTCGTTCGTCGCCGGGTTGCCGCTGGCCATCGCCGAGCGGCAGGGCGCGGCGGCGGTGGCGGCGCTCCAGCGGCGGGGGATCTACTCGCACTCCGAGAACCGGCCGCTCAAGAGCACGCTCTCGCGCGGGACGGCGGTGTTCATCCGGGCGCAGTTCGAGAACACCATGGCCGGGTTCTCCGCGCTGGGGGAGCGCGGGCGGCCGGCGGAGCAGGTGGGCGAGGACGCCGCCGGGCAGTTGGGGAAGTTCATGGCCGGGTCCGGCGCGCTCGACCCGCACCTGGCGGACCAGATCCTCGTCCCGGCGGCGCTGCTGGCGGCGGGGCTCCTGGGGGACTCCCAACCGGGGCGGACGCGCTTCACCACGCCGGAGATCACCCCGCACCTCACCACCAACGCGGACGTCCTCCAGCGGTTCCTGCCGCAGATCCGGATCGACCTGGACGCGGAGCGCGGCGAGGTGGCGGTGGAGCGCCGCGCCTGAAGCGCTACGACCGCGTGTTGCGCCGCACAGGGACGCGGGTGTCGCCCCCGGCGGGGCCGGTGTTGCGGACCTTCGTTTCCTCGTTGGCGGCCCGTTCGCGGGCGGCTGCGGACGGGGAGGGCGACTTCTTCCGCTCCGGGACGGCGTCGCCCGCGGTGGCGCGGTAGTAGCGCAACGCGTACGGGGTGGCGAGGAGGATGATCACCGAGAACAGGATGATCGCCTTCCAGGGGATGGGCGTGACCTCGTCGCTGATCTGCTTGGAGTAGGCGTTCACCGGCAGCCGGCTGCGCGCTTTGGACGCCTCCAACTCCTCGGGCGTCATCTCCGCCGGGGGCTTGAAGTCCTTGATCTCGTCCGCGGCCAGCGCCGCCGCCGGCAGGACCACCGCCCAGGCCAGCAGGACCGTCGCCACCCAACGTCTCATCCGGCGGACGCTATCACGCGCCTTGCTTGGGTCGCACCCGCGCGGTTACTCAACCCCTCCATGCTCCGCGCCTTCTTCGCCATCATCGCCAACGGCTTCCTGGCGCTGTTCTGGGTACTGGCGCTCCCGTTCCACCTCTTCCGCCGCGAAGCGCCCGCGGTCTACGTGCGCTTCCGCCTGGAGGGCGATCCGCCGTACCGCAAGGCGCGCGGCGCCCGGCTCTTCCAGCGGGCCGAGCCGGACGCCGTGGGCTCGCTCGACGAACTGGCGGATCGGCTGGACGCGCTGTGCGCCGACCCGTGCGTCCGGGGCGTGGTGTTCGAGTTGGACGACCTCGCCGTCGCCCCCGCCAAGCGCCACAGCCTGGCGGCGCTGTTCGAACGGGCGCGGCGCGCCGGCAAGGAGGTGGTGGGCTACGCCACCTCCGCCGGCAACGCCGAGTACGCGTTGCTGTGCCGGGCGGACCGCATCCTGATGCCGCCCGCCGGCCGCCTGGAGCTGATCGGCTTCTCCGCCGAGGCCACCGCGCTGGGCCAGGGCCTGAGCAAGCTGGGCGTCTCCGCGCAGTTCATCCGCCGCGGCGACCACAAGACCGCGCCGGAGCTGTTCACCCACGACACCGTCTCGGAGATCCAGCGCCAGACGCTGGAGACCATCCTCGACGAGCGCCACCGCGAGCTGGTGGAGACCCTCTCCGCCGGCCGCAAGCTCCCGCCGGCCGACGCCGCCGGCCGCATCGACCGCGGGCCCTACAGCGCGCGGCGGGCGCTGTCGGTGGGGCTGGTGGACGCCGTCTGCGGCGAGGCGGACCTCGAGGACGCGCTCAAGCGCGAGGGCGGCCCGGATCCGGCGCCAAAGCTGCGGACCTGGGACGAGTACCTGGCCGGCCGGCGCTTCCCTCCCGTGCGCTGGCGGACGTTGCGCCCGCCGCCGCGGCTGGGGCTGATCCGCGTCCGCGGCGCCATCGTCCACGCCTCCGGCGGCAGCTCACCGCCGCTGCTGCGGAACCTGGCCGCCTCCGGGCCGCTCACCAAGGCCATCCGGGCCGCCGCGCGCGATCCGCGCTGCAAGGCGGTGCTGCTCTACGTGGACAGCCCGGGGGGCTCGGCGCTGGCGTCGGAGCTGATCCTGGAGGAGCTCAAGCGGCTGCAGAAGAAGAAGAAGGTGGTGGCCTACTTCGACCGGGTGGCGGCCAGCGGTGGCTACATGGCCGCGTTGGGCGCGCACGAGATCTGGGCCGGGCCGCACGCCATCGCCGGGTCGATCGGCGTCTTCGCCGGCAAGTTCGACCTCTCCGGGCTGCTGGCGCGCGCCGGCATCCAGCGCGCGATCATCACCCGCGGCGAGAACGCGGGGCTGCTCTCCTTCTCCCGCCCGTTCACGGACCGGGAGCGCGAGGCGCTGGAGGCGGACATCGAGGAGACCTACGTGGCCTTCCTGGACCACGTGGCCGCCGCCCGGCAGCTCCCGCGCGAGGCCGTCCGCGAGCGCGCGGAGGGGCGCATCTACTCCGGCCACGGCGCGCTGGAGGCCAGGTTGGTGGACCGGGTCGGACTGTTCGAGGAGGCCTGCCGCCGAGCGCTGGAGTTGGCCGGCACCCCGAGCGAGCGCTTCCGGCTCCACCCGTACGCCCCGCGCGGCAGGTCCTTCTCTTGGCTGACGATGCTCCGTACGCTGGGCCAGGCGCACCTGTTTACCTTGTGGTTCCCATGGGTTGACGTGGGAGACCGGCGGGCACGGGGAGGCGAGGCCGGGCCGTGAAACTTGGGAGGGCGCGGGCCTTTGCTATCCTTCACGGCCTGACCGCCGCACTTTTTCGTCGCAACTCCAAGGAGTTAGCGGGCGCTCGGGCCCTGGTGGGGGCCGCGGCGGCGCTGCTGTGTTCGTGTGCCACCACGGCGTCACCCGAGCACGTCGCCGCGCGCTACGCCGAAGCCCTCCGTGACGGGCAGTTGGACGCGGCGTATGCGCTGCTGGACGAAGGGACGCGCCCGGGCGTGGCGGAATTCCGCGCCACCTACGCGGCCGCCGAGGCGCGGCGCGATCGCGCGGACGCCATCCTCAAGTCGCTGGCAGGAATGCGCGCGTCCAGCGGCGAAGTGGAGCTGGTGTGGCAGGGCGGCGACTGGCGCGTGGCGGACCCGTCGCCGGACGTCGTGGCCCTCAAGGTGCTGAAGCGCTTCCTGACGGCGGTGGAGGCGCGCGACTTCGAGACGGTGTACGGATGCCTCGCCCAGACGTGGCGGGACCGGTACACGCCGGCGCGGCTGGAGAAGGACTTCGCGCTGGAGCCCCAGGCGAAGGACCGGGTGGCGCGGGTGCGGGCGGCGCTGGCGAGGAAGGGACTGGTGGTGGAGGTGTCCCGCGAGGGCGTCCAGTTCCCGCTGGGGGAGGGGCGCGCGGTGCGTCTGGTCAGGGAGGCCGGCGACTACCGGATCGCCGCGCTCGAATGAAGCCCTCCGACGACCAGCTGAAGTCGATGGGCGGCACGCTCCGGGAGATCGACCCATCCACCCTCCAGTCCGACCCGGACGAGGGCGCGGTGCGCTGGTTCCTGGGCGACAACGGGACGGAGATCTTCGCCTGGACGCACGAGAGCGACGCGCCCCACCACATCCAGCTCGTGTTCGCCCGCGTCTCGGTGGAGTGGAACAAGAAGACCGGCCTGATGACCGGCACCTTCACCGCCACCTCGTCCACCGCGGGCGGCCGCTACGACCCCTACCTGCTCACCCTGGGCCGCCAGGTGGACCCGGAGGTCTGCCGCGCCGCCCTCCAGCTCCTCTCCACCACCCGCATCGACTCGAAGGTGGTGCAGCCGCTCACCCGGGCGCTCGAAGAGGTCATCAATCCTGTGCCCTAGCGCTGGCGGGGCGCCTGCCTTGTTGCTAGTGGAACTCCCATGAGCGTGAGCGAGCGCGACGTCCTGGCGGCCCTGTCCAAGGTGATGGACCCCGAGCTGAACGTGGACTTGGTGCGGGCCGGGATGGTGAAGGACCTCCGCCTCTCCGGGGACGAGCTGAAGGTGAAGATCGAGCTGACCACCCCCGCGTGCCCGCTGAAGGGGAAGATCGAGGCGGACGCGGAGGCGGCGCTCAAGGCGGTCCCCGGCCTGAAGAAGTTCGACATCGAATGGGGCGCCCAGGTCCGCGCCGCGCCGGCCGGGATGTCCAAAGACCAACTGCTGCCCGGCGTGAAGAACGTGGTGCTGGTCGGCGCCGGCAAGGGCGGGGTGGGGAAGTCCACCGTGGCGGTCAACCTGGCGGCGGCGCTCTCGCGCTGCGGCGCCAAGGTGGGCCTGCTGGACGCGGACTTCTACGGCCCGTCCATCCCGCTGATGACCGGCATCCGCCGCAAGCCGGTGAGCAAGGACGGCAAGACGCTGGAGCCTCTGGAGGCCCATGGGCTGCGGGTGATGTCCATTGGCTTCCTGGTGGAGCCGGACCAGGCGCTGGTCTGGCGCGGGCCCATGCTCCACGGCGCCCTGCTCCAGCTGGTGCGCGACGTGGCGTGGGGCGAGCTGGACTACCTGGTGCTGGACCTTCCGCCGGGCACGGGCGACGTGGCGCTCACCATCTCCCAGCAGGTCCGCGCGGCGGGCGCGGTGCTGGTGACCACGCCGCAGGACGTGGCGCTGGCGGACGTGGTGCGCGCCAAGCAGATGTTCGACAAGGTGCACATCCCGGTGCTGGGGATCGTGGAGAACATGAGCGTGTTCCTCTGTCCGCACTGCGGGAAGGAGTCGGAGATCTTCGACCGCGGCGGCGGGCGGAAGGCGGCGGAGCTGTTCGGGATCTCCTTCCTGGGCGAGATCCCCCTGGAGCCGAAGGTGCGGGTGGGCGGGGACCGGGGCATTCCGATCGTGGTGGGCAACCCGGAGTCCGCGGAGGCGAAGGCCTTCATGGAGATGGCCAAGGCCATCGCCGGGCGCGTGTCCCAGGAGAACATGCGGGTGCGGCTGCCGGTGATGCAGGCCAGCCCCCAGCACTAGCGGCGAGGAGCGTCCGTGGCAGATCCCCTGGAGGACGACGACGATCCGTTTGATCCCGAGGCGCCGCCCGACACGCGGGGGCGCGATCGGGAACGGGAGCGCGAACGCGAGCGCGAGCGCGAGGGCCGCGGCTTCGTCAGCGAGTTCGTCCGCAAGGTGGCGGTGGTGGGCCTGGGCGCGCTGTTCATGACCGAGGAGGGCCTGCGCGCGCTCGCCGGCCAGCTCAAGCTGCCCAAGGAGCTGCTGGGCGTCATCCTCTCCCAGGCGGAGAAGACCAAGTCGGAGATCGGCCGCATCGTCTCCGAGGAGGTCCGCCGCTTCCTCCAGTCGGAGAAGCTGCGCGATGAGCTGATCAAGCTGCTCTCGCAGATGACCCTCGAGGTGAAGGCGGAGATCCGGCTCAAGCCGGAGGACCCGGCCAGCTCCGCGGTGGAGATCAAGGACTTCACCGCGCGGCGCGGCGGGAGCGGCGGCCCGAAGCGGGGGCAGAAGGACTGATGTCCCGGAAGCTGGCGGTGCGCCTGCCGCTCCTGGTCGCGATGGCGCTGGGGGTGTGGCTGTGGAGATCCAACCTCTTCCCCCAACCGCGCGAGCTGATCTTGCTGCTGCCCGCGTCCGGCGCCCGGGTCACCCAGGTGGAGGTGCAGCTCTACGCGGAGGGCGGCGGCGAGCTGCTCGCGCGCGAGGAGCGGACGTTCGAGGGCGAGGCCCCGTCCGTGCTGCGGCTGGAGATCCCGCTGCGGCGCGGCCGCTACCCGTGCCGGGCGTTCCTCCGCGACGCGTCGGGCGCCGAGCGCGCGCTCCGCGGCACGGCGGACGTCGGAGACGAGCGGGCGGTGGAGATCGAGCTCCGGTAGCTCAACCCAGCTTGCGCAGCGCGGTCTGCGCGGCCTGGAGCTCCGGCTCCGCGCCGACCTTGTTCGCGGTCTCCACGGCGACCTGGAGGTGCTCGCGCGCCTCCTTGGTGTGCCCGAGCGCCAGGAACGCCTCGGCGAGCGTGCGGTGGACGGTGGACTGCAGCTTCAGGTCGCTGGTCTGCATCGCGAGACTCAGGGCGCGCCGCGCCTCCTCCAACGCCAGCTCCGGCTCGTCGGCCGTGGAGTGCAGCCGGGCCAGGGAGGCATGGGTGGAGGCCAGGCCCCAGGTGTCGCCGATGCGGCCCTTCACCTCCAGCGCCTGCTGGTAGTAGTGGAGCGCGCGCTCCGGGTCGCCCAGGTCGGCGGTGGCCTCGCCCAGGTTGAAGAGCGCCGAGGAGTGCTCCCAGGCGTCGGCGGACACGTCACACGCCTCCGCGCCGGCCTCGTACTCGGAGAGGGCGTGCTGCGCGTCGCCCAGGCCCAGCAGCGCGTTCCCCAGCGCGCGGTGGAGCGCGGAGGCGGCGCGCGCCTGCGTATAGGCCGGCACGTCGCGGTCGAAGTAGTCGGCCGCCTTGAGGGCGCGCTCCAGCGCCCCGGCGTAGTCGCCCAGGTACGTCGCCACCAGCCCGCTCAGCGAACCCACCAGCACGCGCGCCAGCGCGGTCCGGCACATCGGCAGCGCCTCGTCGCAGCGCTGGAGCACCAGGCGGTAGTCGGACTGGGCGCGCGCGGCGCTAGAGAGCTGCTGGATCGATTCGAACTCAGCAACCAGCGCCAGACGTTCCGCAGTTTCGGGGAACTCGATGGGGGGGACCCGGTTCTCGCCCACGGTGATCCGCATGGTGCGCGAAAGCCGCGCCGGGGGCCAGTGGCTTCCCCTCGAAACGAGGCCGGGTGGCAGGCTCGCCTCCTCGCGCCTCTTTCTGCCTTCACCGTGCCGTTGTGACCTGTCCGTACTTTTCCTCGCGCCGACCGCCTGCGTGCGTCGAGTCAGTGGAATCACTACCTGGCGCGGCGCTCCGCGTCGTTTGACCGCCTGCCAGCCACGGCATATGAGCCCGCGGTCATTTTTCCAACGAGTCCAGGGAGCGCTCATGGCGGTCGATCACCTCCTCGTCATCGGATCCGGGCAGATGGGCGCGGGCATCGCGCAGGTCGCGCTCCAGGCCGGCCTCAAGGTCACCCTCGCGGACGTCGCGAAGGAGGCGCTGGACAAGGGCGCCGAGCGGATCCGCGGCGGCCTGAACAAGCTGGTGGAGAAGGGCAAGCTGGATGATGCGAAGCGGAAGGCCGCCCTGGACGCCCTCCGCACCACCACCGCCATCGCCGAGGCGAAGGACGTGGACTTCGCCGTCGAGGCCGTCAACGAGAACGAGGACCTCAAGCGCCGCCTCTTCAAGGAGCTGGACCAGGTCGTCCGCCCGGGCGGCGTGCTGGCCACCAACACCTCCTCCATCCCCATCACCCGCGTCGCCGCCGTGACGAAGCGCCCCGAAGCCGTGATCGGGATGCACTTCATGAACCCGGTGCCGGTGATGCAACTGGTGGAGATCATCCGCGGCGCCGCCACCTCCGACGAGACCTACCAGGCCACCCGCGCGCGGGCGGAGAAGATGGGGAAGACCACGGTCGTCTCCAAGGACTACCCGGGGTTCATCGTCAACCGCATCCTCATCCCCATGCTCAACGAGGCCTGCTTCGCCCTGATGGAGGGCCTGGCCTCGGCCGAAGACATCGACACCGCGATGAAGCTGGGCACCAACCAGCCCATGGGGCCGCTGGCCCTCGCCGACTTCATCGGCCTGGACACCTGCCTCTCCATCGCCGAGGTGCTCCACCGCGGCCTGGGCGACGACAAGTACCGGCCCTGCCCGCTGCTCCGGCAGTACGTGGAGGCCGGATGGGTGGGCAAGAAGTCCGGCCGCGGCTTCTACAAGTACTAAGGAGGGGACTGATGGCCTACGAGACGATCCGGCTCGAATTCGAGGGGCCGCTGGCGATCCTCACGATCGACCGGCCCAAGGCGCTCAACGCGTTCAACACCCAGGCCCTCCAGGAGACCGAGGTGGCCGTGCGGTTCCTCTCCTCCAACGCCGACCTGCGGGCGCTGATCGTCACCGGCGCCGGCGAGAAGGCGTTCGTGGCGGGCGCGGACATCGCCGAGATGGCCAAGCTCACCCCCAACGAGGCGCGCGAGTTTGCCGGCGCCGGGCACCGCGTCTTCCACCAGATGGAGGCCCTGGCCATCCCCACCATCGCCGCGGTGAACGGCTTCGCGCTGGGCGGCGGCTGCGAGCTGGCCCTGTGCTGCGACCTCATCTACGCCTCGGAGAAGGCGAGGTTCGGGCTGCCCGAGGTGGGCCTGGGCGTCATCCCCGGCTTCGGAGGCACCCAGCGCCTCACCCGCCTGGTGGGCCGCGTCCGGGCCAAGGAGATGATCTTCACCGGCGAGATGATCGACGCCGCCAAGGCCAAGGAGATCGGCCTGGCGCTGGACGTCCTGCCTCCCGACAAGCTCATGGAGCACTGCCGGGCGATGGCGGACAAGATGATGAAGAAGGGGCCGCTGGCCATCGCCCAGGCCAAGCGGGTCATCGAGTACGGCGCGGACGGCGACCTCCGCTCCGCCAACGAGCTGGAACGTCAGGGATTCTCCATGCTCTTCGGCTCGGAGGACCAGCGCGAGGGGATGAAGGCGTTCCTGGAGAAGCGTCCGCCGGTGTTCAAGGGAAAGTGATCCCCCTCGCCTGCTAAGAAGAGGCTCGTCATGGAC
>DATBSS010000443.1:0-3347 GCA_036559665.1 Myxococcaceae bacterium | reverse complement strand
TCGTCTTCCTTGATCTTGAAGACGATCTTCATCAGGTCGGAGCCGATGTCGGCGATCTTGGTGAAGATACCGCCGGCGATACGCAGCGCGGCCGCGCCCAGCGACTCGCCGATGGCGAAGCCGATGAAGCAGGAACCCGCGTAGTCGGCCGGCACGAAGAGCAGGATGACCAGCATCATGAACAGCTCGGTGGAGATGAGCACCATGCCGATGCTCATCCCCGCCTTGAGCGGGATGGCGTAGATCGGGTACGGCTTGCCGCCGAGCGAGGCGTGCGCGGTGCGCGAGTTGGCGAAGGTGTTCACCCGGATGCCGAACCAGGCCACCCCATAGCTCCCTGCGATGCCGAGCAGGCTGAACGCCAGGATGGTGATCACCTTCACCGCCGGCATGGCGAGGAAGACGCCGAAGTAGGCCACCATCACCAAGCCCACCAGACCCTCCAGGAGGAGGATGAACTTGCCCTGGGTGATGAGGTACGTCTTGCATGTCTCGTAGATCAGCTCGCTGATCTCGAGCATCGACTTGTGCACCGGCATCCTGCGGAGCTGCGAGTACTGCAGCACGCCGAACACCAGGCCGAGGACGCACACCGCCAGGCCGCTCATCAGCAGCGTCCGGCCGTTGGTCCCGCCCATGAACGGCACGGAGCCGAGGTCCGGAAGGTGGAGGTCCGCTTCGGAAGCGGAGGCCTGGGAAGCCAGCGCGAGCGCGAGCGCGCCGGCCAGTCGGAGGGGGGCCTTGAGGCCCCTGAAGAACGCGAAGGTCATGGTTCTCAAGCTCGTGGAAGTTCCGAGATTCCGTGGGGTTGGTACGCCCCGCCCCCGCGGAGGCGCGTGGGCCTTATCACCCGGACGGACAGAACGCCAGGAGTCGTCGCGCAGATGCGTCCCACCCCGGGTTAAATGCCGTTCGTGGCCAAGGTCCCACCGCGCCGTCCCCCGCAGGGCCGCCTCCAGCGCTTGCGGAAGCTGGCGGGCGCGGGCGCTCGCGTGGGCGCGGACGTCGTCAGCCAGGCGGTGAAGCGGTGGCGGGGTGGGGACGAGGACGCGCCCATCTCCCTGCGCACCGCCGAGAAGCTGGCCGCGACCCTGGGGGACCTCAAGGGCGCGGCGATGAAGCTGGGCCAGTTCGCGGCGATGGACGCGGAGTCGTTCCCGCCCGAGGTGCGCGCGGTGCTGGCCCGGCTGCAGAACGAGGCGCCGCCCATGCCCTGGGAAGACGTGGCGGACGTCATCCAGGACGAGCTGGGCGCGCCGCCGGAGGCGTTGTTCGCCGAGCTGGACCATGAGCCGATGGCGGCCGCCAGCCTGGGGCAGGTGCACCGCGGCCGGCTGGCGGACGGGCGCGAGGTGGCCGTGAAGGTCCAGTACCCCGGCATCGGCCCCGCGCTGGAGGCGGACCTGGACAACATGGGTTCGGTGGCGAAGGCGCTGCACGCCGCGTTCGGGCGGATGGCGGGCTACTTCTCGGAGATCCGCCGCGAGCTGCTGGCGGAGTTGGACTACGCGCGCGAGGCCCGCCTGTGCGAGGAGTTCCGCGAGGCCGCGCGCGCCTTGCCGGACCTCTGCGTCCCCGCCACCGTGCCCGAGCGGACCGCGCGCCGGGTGCTGACGCTGGAGCTGGTGCCGGGGGAGACGGTGAAAGCGTTCCTCGGGGCGGGCATGGAGCGCGCCTCCAACGAGGAGCGGTACCGGGTGAGCCGGCTCGTCCTGCGGGCGGTGCTGGGGCCCTTTCTCGCCGGGGGCATGGTGCACGCCGACCCGCATCCGGGGAACTACCTGTTGATGCCGGACGGGCGGCTGGGCGTGGTGGACTTCGGGTCCATCAAGCGGCTCCCGGAGCGCTTCACCGGCGCCTGCCGGAAGCTCCTGGCGCTCGGCCTGTCCGGAGAGCCGTTCGACGTGGTGCCCGTGGCGCGGGAGCTGGGCTTCGAATGGGGCGACCTGCCGGAGGACCAGGCCCGGGAGCTGATGAACGAGGTGCTGGAGATCGGCGGCAAGCCGCTGCGGCCCGGGCCGTTCGACTACGCGACCTCGACGATGGTGGGCGACCTGCGCGCGCTGAAGACCACCCGCTTCCGCCAACTGCTCAAGTTCCGGCCGCCTCCGGACGGGCTGCTCTTCTTTCGCGCGGTGGCCGGCTGTGTGATGAACCTCCGCGCCATCGGCGCGCGCGGCGAGTTCCGGAAAGTGTTCGAGGAACTGGCCGCGCTCGCCCCGTCAGAGGTCGACTGAGTCTTCCTCGTCGTGGTCGTCCTCGTCGTCCCCACCCTCGTCCTCGCCGAACTTCGAGGCGAGGCCGCGGAGCTGCTCGGCCATCTCGCGGCCCAGCCGCTCCACCTTCTGCGCCTGCCGCTCGAGGAAGGACTCCATCCTGGTTCGCGAATGGCGGCGGTCCCCATCGCTGGCGTCCGAGTCGAACTCCAGCCCCTCGTTCACCGCGTCGCGGGTGCTCTCCATCTCGTCGCCCATCCGCTCCATGACCTCCTGGGCGCGCTCCATCTCGCGCTCGGCGATCTCCTGGGCCCGCTCCTGGGCGCGTTGCGCGCGCTCCTGCGCCCGCTGCGCGGCTTCCTCGGCGCGCCCCCGCGCTTCCTCCGCGCGCTCGTGGGCCCGCTCCCGTGCCGCCTCCACCCGCTCCTGGGCCCGCTCCCGGGCCTCCTGGGCGCGCTCGCGAGCTTCCTGCTGGGCGTCCCGCGCCTGCTCCTCGGCGTCGCGCATGGCCTCCTCGGCCGCCTGCCGCGCCTCTTCTTGCGCCTCGCGGATGGCCTCCTGCGATTCGGCGTACGCGTCGGCAGCCTCGCCGGCCTCCGCGTTCACCTCCACGTCGGCCTCCGTCTCGGCGTCCATGTGGCCGTGGGCGCAGGGGCTGCCGACGTGGACCATGGTGAACTGGGGCTGGCCGGCAGCCATGGAGTGGATCACCAGCCGGCGATCGGGGCGGCGCCGCCCGAGGTCATCATGAGAGCGGCTCCGGGCCAGGGCCGGGCGCGAAGCAAACGCCGCCGCCAGCACCAACGCCGCCACCACGCCCACCAGCGCCATCCGGGCCGGGGGCGTGCGGAGCTTGCCGAGGACCGGGAACAGCGCGGGCCAGCGGGACGCGACGAAGGCTGCGAGCAGGAACCAGATCAGCGCGGCGACGCCGAGTACCCCCAGCGCCACCTTCCACGCCAATGCGACCGCCAGAACAGAAGTCATCCGTTGCACCTCGGAGGAGTGTGCTAGCTATATAGCATCATGCTATAAAACTAGCAACCTGCTCGCAGGTGCGATGTGCAGTGTGCGGCGGAAATGAAAGGGGCCGGCAGAAGCCGGCCCCCGGTCCATCGCCCCGTTCAGGCG
>DATBSS010000442.1:0-3086 GCA_036559665.1 Myxococcaceae bacterium | reverse complement strand
CGCGCACGGTGAGCGGCGACCTGTACGAGGCGTCGTACGGCCCTTTCATCAAGATCCTGGGGACGATCCTCCGGGACGTTCCCCTCTCCATCCCGGTCAACGAGGCGGCCTGGATGGTCTTCCGCGCGGCCAAGGAGGCCGGCTTCTCCCCGTCCCCGCCGCCGCCCGACGTCGAGGAGGTCCGGCGGCGGATCCGCGCGCTGGTCAAGGTGCTGGTGCGGGGGCTGGACGAGACGGCGCCCGTCACCGGCGCCGCCCGGAAGGAGCGCGCGGTCCCGCTGCGGCAGTAGCCCTCCTGGTTCGGGGGAGTAGCGCCTCCGGTGCGAAGCGTCCTCCGCAGGGCGGGAGCGCCCCGGTAACGGCTTGCGCACGCCAGCGGCGCCGCGCGTTTGGCGGCGGCGTGGTTGTTGCTCCTTCTCCGGCGTGCCGGGGGCCGGCGCGGCGCGGAAGAGGGGTCGACCGGATGCGGCCATTTCATTGGGTCCAGGCCACGCGGGCCTGGGCGCTGTTCGTGTTCGTGGCTGGGGTGGTGGCGCGGGAGGCGCGCGCGGACGATTCGCAGTTCCAGCTCTCGTTCTCCATGCTGGCCACGAACCTGAGCTACGGCGACACGCCGCTGGCGTTCAAAGGCGGGGAAGCCGGCGAGCTCCCCGGCGTGTCCCAGATGGTCGAGCCCTTCGAGAGCACCCCCTTCTCGGGAGTGCGCGCGTATGGGCTCCGGGTCGAGGAGCGCTGTGTCTCGCATCACCTCCGGCTCGGCCTGGGCTTCCAGATCGCCCTCCCGCGCTGGAGCCGCGGGGACGTCACAGGGACCTATCCCATCGCCGGCGTCGACCGATTGGTGTCGGCCGACGCGCTGAGCAGCAAGGACGTCCGCCTCTCGGTCGGCGCGGACCTCCCGCTGGGGCCGGTGCACCTGTACGGCGACCTGGTCGGGACGCTGCGGTTCATCTCCACCACGATGCGCGTCGACGGGGCGGCGGCGACCTTCGCGGCGACGACGTTCGGCTACGCCGCCGAGTTGGGCGCGAGCCTCGACCTTGGTCAGGACGTCCGCCTCGCGCTGCAGGCGGAGCGGGGGCTGGTCGGCGAGCAACTCTGGGGCGCCGCGCTGTCGGTGATCTTCGCGTTCGACTGAGACGGAGGTCAGAACGTTCCGCCCAGCCCCGCGACCGGAGCGCCCCCGCGCGACGTGCCCACGACCGGCATCAACCGGAAGGACGGGCGCCCGGCGTGGGCGGGCCTGGCCGGCGCCCATGCGAACATCGTCGCGTCGATCGCGGCGGCGAAGAGGCCACCGAACATGGCTCCGACGACGGCGCCGCCGACGGGATCGCTCTGGACCTTGAAGCCCACCAACGCGCCGACGATGAAGCCGAGGGAGAGGCTGGTCACGCGAATGATCAGGTCCCGCACGGCCTCCCCCACCTGTCCGTGGTGCACGTGGATGAACGGCCCGCCCAGCAGGTAGCCGCTCACGCCGATCAACGCAACGAGCGCCTCTACGTAGCGGGCTGGAGAGCCGGTAGCGATGAAATGGTCCGCGACGAAGGCGCCGCCGACCAGGACGGCCGCGGCGCCATCGGCGATCAGCGTCTGATCGCCGTACCAGGTGGGCGGTGAGGCCGGGTCCTGGAGGAGCGTGAGCTCGGGGGCGGCGGCGAGGAGCTGGAGGACGAGGAGCGCAGGGGACATGGTCAGCGCAGCTTCGCATGGCGTACGTTCGCGGGATGCGCGCCGTCCGAGTCCACGAGCTGACCGGTCCGAAGGGCCTTCGCGTCGACGAAATCGACTCCCCATCGCCAGGGGAGGGGGAGGTCCAGATCTCGGTGCGCGCCGCGGGGGTGAACTTCCCCGACGTGCTCCTCACCTACGGGAAGTACCAGTTCAAGCCCGAGCCCCCGTTCGTCCCCGGCGCGGAGGCGGCCGGCGTGGTGAGCGCGGTGGGCCCGGGCGTCGGTGGGCTCAAGGTGGGCGATCGCGTGGTGACCTCCATGGTCAACGGCGCCTTCGCCGAACAGGTCGTCGTCCCGGAGCAGACCGCGGTGAAGCTGCCCGACGCGGTGGACTTCACCACCGGCGCGGTCACCCTGCTGACCTACGCGACCACGTACCACGCGCTCGTCGACCGGGCCCAGCTGAAGGCCGGCGAGACGCTGCTGGTGCTGGGGGCGGCGGGCGGCGTCGGGGTGGCCGCCATCCAGCTCGGGAAGCTGCTCGGCGCCCGGGTGATCGCCGCCGCGTCGTCGGCGGAGAAGATCGCCTTCTGCCGGCAGATGGGCGCGGACGAGGGCATCAACTACGGCGCCGAAGACCTCAAGGAGCGCGTGAAGTCGCTCACCGGGGGCGACGGGGCGAACGTGGTCTACGACCCGGTCGGCGGCGCGTACTCCGAGGCCGCGCTCCGGGCCATCGCCTGGCAAGGGCGGTTCCTGGTCGTCGGCTTCGCGGCCGGCGACATCCCCAAGATTCCGCTCAACCTGGTGCTGCTGAAGGGGTGCCAGGTGGTGGGTGTGTTCTGGGGGTCGTTCTCCATGCGCGAAGCGGCGAAGAACCGCGCCAACTGCGACCAGGTCCTCCAGTGGATCGCCGCCGGGCGGCTGAAGCCCCACCTCGACGCGACGCTCCCGTTCGCCCGCGCGGCCGAGGCGCTGGAGCGGCTGGAGCGGCGCGCCGTGCAGGGGAAGATCGCGCTCGTCCCGTGACCGCCGCTCACGGCGGCGACGCGCACCTCAGCCGTTCGGAGCCCTCCCGCACCGTCACCACGTCGAGGCCGGGCATGCTCTGCGCGCACTGGAGGATGCCCGCGAACCAGGAGATGGGGTAACTGAGCGACTGGTTCGACGTCGGCGCGGTGATGAACTCGTGGAAGACGAGGATGCGCCAGCCCTTGACCGACGCTGCCTCCGCGAGCTGCGCGCAGACCTCCGCCACCGTCGAGTCGTTGTAGACGCCGTCCGCGTTGAGCTCGTAGAGGTCGTTGCCCATGTAATTCAGGCCCGGGTTCACGGTGCGGTGCGACAGGTAGTGGCCCTTGATGGCCGCGACCACCGCCGCGTTGTACGAGCCCATCGGGGTGGCGAAGG
>DATBSS010000441.1:0-6144 GCA_036559665.1 Myxococcaceae bacterium | reverse complement strand
AGCACCAGCGCGGTCTCGGTGCCGAAGGCGTGCTGCACCACCACCCCGCCCGGCTGGAGGTGGCGCTTGACCACCTCGTAGAAGTCCGCGTGGAAGAGCGCCGAGCCACCCGGCAACCGCGGGTCGGAGACGTTGATGGAGATGATGTCGTAGCGGTCCGGGGAGCGGGCGAGGAAGTGCCGCCCGTCGTCCACCACCACCCGGACGCGCGGGTTCCGGTGGTAGCCCAGGTTGAACGGGTCGAAGAGGTCCGCGGCCTCCACCATGGCGGGGAGGATCTCCACCGCGTCCACCCGCTGGAGCGACGGGTACAGCCCCAGCGCGCCGGCGGTGATGCCGTAGCCGCTCCCCAGCACCGCCGCCGTCTTCGCCTCCGGGTTGAAGAGCACGCCCAGGTGCCCCTGCATCTGCTGGACGAAGGAGGTGGAGAAGGCGCCCAGGTAGTGGATGAGCTGGGTCCGGTTGTTGGTCACCTTCAGCACCCGCCCGGCGCGCAGCACCTGGAAGACGCCGTGCGCGTCCTCGCGGCGGAAGACCAGCTCCTCGCCGGGGCCGACCAGGGTGAGCTGCTCCGGGAGCATGGCCGGCACCAGCGCGAACACCCCCACCGCGGCCAGCGCCCCGTACGCCCGCGCCCGCCCGCGCGCGGCGGCGCCGAACACCACCGCGGCCACCACGCAGCCGGCCGCCACCAGGCCGGCGATGCACCCGAAGACGCCGAAGCGCTCGATGGCCCAGAAGCCCACCAGCAGCGAGCCGGCCACCGAGCCGGCCGTGTTGAACAGGTAGAAGACGCCGGCGGACTCGCCCGAGCGCTCCTCGGTGCGGCTGGAGGCGGTGAGCGCCAGCGGGAACAGGCAGCCCAGCGCCAGCACCATGGGCGACAGCAGGAACAGCGCCTCGAGGATGCGGTAGAGCAGCACCATCTGGTGGATGGCGGGCCAGGCGCCCTCCAGCTCCGCCTGGCGCTGCACCCACCACGCCGAGGCGGTGCCGGAGAGGAGCGTGGCGAGCGCGCCTGCCGCCACGACCGCGCCCAGCAGCTCCGGCAGCCTGTGGCCGAAGCGGTCCAGGAGCTTCCCCGACAGCCAGCTCCCGGCGGACAGCAGCACCAGCACGCAGGCCAGGAGCGTGCTGAAGGCGTAGGTCCGGTTGCCCAGGAAGTACGAGGCCAGCTCCGTCCAGGCGATCTCCGCGCCCAGCACCAGCGCGCCGCTCGCGGTGCCCACCAGGAGCAGCAGCCACTGGGGGACGCGGGCGATGGTGGAGGGGGCGGCGGCGGCAGGCGCGCCGGTGGCCTCCGCCGCGGGGGAGTCCTTGCGCTCCAGCGCCGGCAGGCAGCACAGCGCGGCGGCGACGTTGAGCAGGACGCCGGCCAGGATGGAGCCGCGCACGCCCACCTGGCGCAGCAGCACGAAGCCGCAGACCACCGTGCCCAGGGACGCCCCCAGCACGTTGAGCGCGTAGAGCCGGTTGATCGCCCGCACCGGGGCGCCGGCCTTGCGCGCGGCGGCGATCATCAGCGGGAAGGTGGCGCCCATCAGCAGCGTGGGGAGGAGCACCGCGGCCAGCACCGCGCCGAAGGCGGTGGCGGCGCGCCCGAACGTCCCGCCTTCGCCGCCCACCACCAGCGCGTCCCGGAAGAGGTAGAGCAGCGCGCCGGTGCCCCCGGCCAGCACCGCGATGCCCAGCTCGGTGGCGGCGTAGAAGGCCATCGGGCGGCGGAGCCGGTCCGCGAACCGGCCGGCGAGCGCGGCGCCCAGGGCCAGTCCCACCAGGAAGGCGGCGAAGGTGGCGGAGGCGGCCTCCACCGTGGACCCCACCACGATGGAGAAGGCGCGCGTCCACACCGTCTCGGCGATCAGCGCGGCGGCGCCGGAGCAGAGGGTGGCCAGCTCGAGCGCGCGGACGGCGGGGGGACGTTCCGTCACGGCGCCAGCTCCAGGCTCTTGAGGAGCGCCATGTCCTCCGGTGTCGGGGGGGCCAGCCGCACGAGCACCCGCGCCTGCGCCAGCGCGCCCTCGCGGTCGCCTTGCTTCGCCGCCGCCGCCGCCAGGAGCCGCCGCACCTCCGGCTGGAGCGGTCCGCTCAGGTAGAGGCGGGTGAGCTCCTCGGCGGTCGGGACCTGGCCCTGCTCCAGCAGCGCGCGGGCGCGCAGCTCCTGGAAGGCGGGACGGTGTGCCTGCTTCGGCTCCAGCGAGGCGAGGAGCTCCAGCGCGCGCTCCGGGCGGTGAGCGCGCAACAACAGATCGGCGATCTGCAGCCGCTCGGCCGGCGTGCCTTCCCGATCGGTGAGGGCCGCCAGGCCATCCAGGTACGGGGCCGGCAGCGCCCCGGTCGCCCGGTCCACCAGCGCGGCCTCGCAGTCCGGCACGCGCTGGCCCTCCATCAACCGCACCGCCAGGCAGCGCCGGGCCTTCGCCTCGGGCATCAACGGCGTCCCGGGCTCGAGGGCGGAGCGGCCCCAGTCCGCCTGCACCAGCCGGTACGGCGTCCACGGGCGCCCGCGGAAGCCCTCCTGGAGCGAGACCTGCGCCATGGCGAACTCCAGCCGCGGGCGGTCCAGGGTGTTCACCGCGTCGCCCCACTGCACGACGTGGAGCATGGGCGTGGGGAGGGCCAGCGACGCCAGCAGCTGGGAGGGGGTGAGGCCGGCCGGGCCGCTCGCCAGCCGCGCCGCCAGCTCCGGCGGGATGGCGTCCTCCGGCAGCGGGTGCGGGCGCAGCGGCTGGGCGCCGCATACCACCTGCGCGTAGCCGGCGGAGAGGAAGACCATCGCGCAGTCGGCGAAGGTCTGGCGCAGCGTCTCGAAGATGAGGCGCGCGCCCTCCTCGGTCACCCGGGCGTCGAACCACATGGCGTAGACGCCGCCTTCCGCCAGGTGCGCCTTCGCCAGCTCGAACATCTCGCGGGTGTAGAGCTTGGAGGAGGAGAAGAAGAGCGGGCTGGTGACGGTGTTGATGATGGCGTCGTAGCGGTCCGTGGTCCGGGCGAGGAAGGTGAGCCCGTCCTCCACCACCAGGTGGAAGCCGGGGCGGCGGGTGAGGCCCAGGTTGTGCGCTTCGAAGCGGGGGAGGGCGGCCACCACCGCCGGGTTGATCTCCACGCCGGTGGTCTCCTGGAAGAGCGGCGCGGCGGCCCCGGCGGTGATGCCGGTCCCCACGCCCAGCACCAGCGCGCGGTCGCGCCGGGCGGCGAACATCGCGGGCGCCGCGCCCACCACCAGCTCCTTGCGGTTGGTCTGGCCGGACTGCGAAGCCACCAGGCTGCGGTAGCCGTTGATCAGCAGCGCCACCTCGCCGTCGTTGCTCCGGAGCAGCTTCACCTCGGTGTCGAAGCGGCGGAGCACCTCCACCGACTCAGCGGAGCGCCGCGCCTGCGCCAGCGCCGCCGGGGTGAGGTATTCGCGGTAGCTGAAGCGCCAGAGCGACTCGTCCCAGAGGACCAGCAGCGCCAGCGCGCCCAGCGCCGGGGCGGAGAGCCGGAGGAGGTGCCGGCCCGCCTCCGGAGTGGCCAGCGCGGCGCACGCCCACAGGCCGAAGGCCAGCACCGCCGCCAGCGCGCCGTAGGAGAGCCGCTGGTACAGCACCAGCGCCGCCAGGAGGTACCCGGCGCAGTTGCCGTAGGAGGAGAGGGCCAGGAGCCTCCCCGCCTCGCGCCGGTCCCGGCCCTCGCCCAGGAGCGCGGGCACGGTGGCGCCGAAAGCGGCGAAGGCGGGCAGGCCCATTCCGGCCAGCACCAGGAGCTTGAGCGCGCCGCTCGCGGCCGGGGCGATGCCCAGCGACCCATTGAGCGCGCCCCAGACGTGGGCCCAGGGGCGGAGCGCGGCGAGCGACAGGCCTATCGCGAGCGCGCCGGCCACCAGGGTTTGCTGGAACGAGGCGCGCCGCCGCTCCACCCAGGCGGTGCCGGCGGTGATGCCCACCAGCGCCAGCGCCAGGAGCGCGGCGAAGTTCTCGTGGAACGGGCCGAAGAGGATCTCCGTGAGCTTGAGGAAGAAGAGCTGGAAGAGGCCGCTGAGCGCGCTGGCGGCGACGAGGGCCGCCACCTCGCGGCCGGAGGCGCGCGGGCCCTCGTTCCCGGCGAGCGGCTGCGGCGGTGGGACGGAGCGCAGCAGGAGGCCGCTGCCCGCGTTGACCAGGGCGAGCAGGACCAGTGACAGCTGCAGGCCCAGCCAGCGGAGGAGCCAGAGCTCCAGGGCCAGGACGCAGGCGGCGGCGCCGGCGTTGTAGAGGCGGTAGACGCGGCGGAAGGCGTCACCCGCGCCGGGTTCGTTGGAGGCGGCCTGGAGGGACCAGGCGAACAAGGGGACGCTGAAGCCCACCAGGAGCGCGGGGACGAGGGTGAGCCCGACGCCGGCGGCCACCACCGCGGCGGGGCTGGCGGCCATGCCCGGGAGGGCGGAGGCCAGCAGGTGGTCACCGGCGAGGTGGAGGAGGGCGGCGGCGAGGAGCGCGCAGGCGCCGATGGAGAGCTCCACGGCCCAGAGGAGGCGCGCGGCGTGGCGCGAGAGCTGGGCGCCGGCGCCGATGCCCAGGAGGAAGCTCACCAGGATGGCGGCGTTGACGTGGAACATGTCGCCCAGCTGCGAGGTCAGGGCGCGCGAGTACAGGAGCTCGTAGGCGATCCCGCACCATCCCGAGGCGATGGAGAGGACGAGGAGGAGGCGCTTCGCGGGCACTGGTGGGGACGTCACCTCGACTGGTACGCCATCGCCAGGCCTCGCGAGATGGAGTCCTGCTCCTTGCCACCCCAGTACAAGGTGGCGGTGAGGTCCGTCTTGTCGCCGGACTTGAGCTTCACGCTCTGCTTCGACGGGAGCAGGAACTGCACCCGCATCGTTCCGGGGCGCGGTGGGTCGTCGGCCGTCGTGGCGGTGTCGAGCTCGTACTTCTGGATGTCGTTGCCGAGCGAGTCCTTCTGGTCCACCAGCTGGTAGTCGTTCTCGGCGAGGTACTTCCAGTCGAAGCTCAGCTCCTCGTACAGGACCACCGAATCGAACATCACCCGGATGTCCGTCGGGTCTCCCCGCTTGGGGACCTTCTTGAGGTTCAACGTGAGCCAGCACTGAAAGCTGCTGTTCTGGAGGCCTGGGCGCAGCTCGGAGAGCGTCGCGTCGCTGCACCCGGCGGCGCCGAGGGCCACTGCCAGGGCGATCGCTCTGCGTGAAACGGTGATCCGCATCGAAGCTCCTTGCCGGGGTGAAGGCCGGCGGGAGCCTATCGACGGGCCGTTGCCTTGTCATGGAGCCGCCAGCGACTACTGTGACCGGCCCCGATGCGCGCCACGCCATGGAAGCTCGCCCCGCTGCTGTTCGGCTCCGGCTTGTGCGCGCTCATCTACCAGGTAGCGTGGTTCCGGGAGTTCCGGCTGGTCTTCGGGGCGTCGACGCTCGCGACGTCCGCGGTGCTCGCCATCTTCATCGGCGGTCTGGGCATCGGTGGCTTGTACTGGGGCCCGCGGGCGGACCGCTCCTCGCGCCCGCTCTGGCTCTACGCCCAGCTCGAGATCGGCATCGCCCTGACCACCGCGCTCACGCCGGGCCTGCTCTGGTTGGTCCGGGCCGCGTACCTGGGCCTGGGCGGACAGTCGGCGATGGGCGCTGTCCTCGGCACCGCGCTGCGGCTGGTGCTGGCCGCCCTGGTGCTGGCGCCGCCCACGCTGCTGATGGGTGGGACGCTCCCTGCCGTCGTCCGGGCCGCCCAGAGTGACGAGGACACCCAGCGCCGGGGCCTCGGGCTGCTCTATGGCGCGAACACCATGGGCGCGGTGGCGGGCGCGTTCCTCTCCAGCTTCGTGCTGTTGGAGGCCCTGGGCACCCGCCAGACGCTCTGGACCGCGTGCCTGGTGAACCTCCTGGTGGCGATGGTGGCGCGCGTCCTCTCCCGGAGCTGGGAGACGGGGCTTCCCCCGGCCACGCCCGCCGCGGACGAACCGGTGGAGGAGGCCGCCACCGCTCCCGCGCGCTTCGTCCTGGTCGCGGCCTCGGTGGTGGGCTTCGCGTTCTTCCTGCTGGAGGTGGTCTGGTACCGGATGCTGGGTCCGCTCCTGGGCGGGACGGTCTTCACCTTCGGCCTCATCCTCTCCTTCGCGCTGCTGGGCATCGGCATCGGTGGCGCGCTCTACGGCCGCCCGACCAACAAC
>DATBSS010000440.1:0-5837 GCA_036559665.1 Myxococcaceae bacterium | reverse complement strand
CCGCCCAGGCCCGAGTGGTACGGCGCCACCACCGCCAGCGTGAACGCCGCCGCCACCGCCGCGTCCACCGCGTTGCCACCCTTGTCCAGCATCTGCACCGCCGCCGCCGTCGCCGCCGGGTGGGACGTGGCCGCCACGCCGCCGCGGTAGGGGCGGTCCGCGCGCGCGCCGGCCGCCAGGAAGGTCGCGGCCAGAACGGCGGTCCAGATCAGCGCTTTGTGCATTGGAATCTCCAGCGGTCGTAGCCGTTTTTGCTCAGTGAGCCGCTCCATTGTGGGGCCGCTCACTGGCAGGGCCGGGGAAGTGTGGCGACAATGGTCGTTGAAGTGACGGGAATCCGGGGAGTTTGCAACTGGTGAAGCCGCGTCCAAAATGGCCGGAGGATTGCATATCGTCGCGGAACCCTTCCGCAGGCGAGGTAGGTCCTCCGAATGAACGCCCCCGCAGCGCCGCCCGAACCCAAAGCACCGCTGACCGGCCAGGTGAAGTTCTTCGACTGGAACCGGCCTCAGGTGGCCGAGGCGATGGAGATCTCCACGCGCGGGGTGTTCCTGAAGACGGCGGCGCCGCTGGCGGAGGACCGGCTGCTCACCCTTCGCTTGCAACTCCCGGACGGGAGCCGGCCGTTCACCGTGCTGGGAAGGGTCACCCGGACCGTGAAGGGAAGCATGTTCCGAGCGGGCGGCATGGACATCCGCTTCATCGACCTTTCGGCGGCGGACCGGGCGTCGATCGAAGCCTACGTGCAGCGCCGGACCCTGAGGGCGGCGTGAGCCACTCCAACTCCGGCGACTCCCGGCCTCCGGGTGGCGGCTCCGGCCCGCAGAACACCGTCTTCCGGCGCCCCTGCTTCCAGATCGCCGTCAACGGCAGCGGCGAGGGCGCTCGGCTGGGCGTCCGCGTGGTGGCGGGTGCCCCCGGGGCTCACGGCGCTGGCGGCGGGTAGAGGAAGGCGAGGATCTGGTCGATCCGCTTCGACCACGCCAACTCGCTGTGGTCGGCGTTGGGGATCTGCAGGTAGGTGAGGTCGTCTCCCAGCACCCAGCCCTTGGACACCAGCACGTCGCGGAAGGCGACCGCGTTGTCCACCTCCTCCTGTGGCGTGGTCCCTTCCGCGGTGCCCATGTCCTCCCAGATCCGCAGCGGCAGCTTGGAGGTCAACGCCGCGTAGCGGGTGGTGATGTCCTTGTTCGCCCACCAGATGGAGGGTGACACCGCGCCGATGATGTTGAACGACTCCGGGTGGGCGCGCCCCAGGTAGAGCGACACCAGGCCGCCCAGCGACGAGCCGGCGATGCCGGAGGGCGCGGAGGCGATGGTCCGGTAGTGCGAGTCGATCAGCGGCTTGAGCTCCTCGAGGAGGAAGCGGCCGTAGTCGTCCGCCTTCCCGCCGCCGTAGCGGGGGTCGGCGACCTGGGAGTATTCGGCGATGCGGTTGGGCGAGTTGTAGACGCCCACGATGATGACCGGCGACATCTGGCCACACCGGAGCAGCCGCTGCGCCGCCTCGTCCACGCCCCACTCGCCCGAGAAGGAGGTCCGCGGGTCCATCAGGTTCTGCCCGTCCTGCATGTACAACACCGGGTAGCGGGTGCTGGTGCTCTCCGAATACCCCACCGGGAGGTAGACGATGACGTCGCGGCTGTTGCCCAGGTACGCCGACGGCACGCCGCGCTCGTAGCGGATGTCGCCCGTGAGGACGGCGGCGGGCTCCATGTCCTGCCAGGTGGCGGTGGTGACCTGGGCGGTGCCGCCCTCGTCCGGGACGGTGAAGAGGTGGTTGGGGACGTCCTCGCCCGACGGGCCCCGCTCCTGCGTGGCCCAGGTCCCCCGCGTCACCTTGAGCTGGACGGTGCTCCCCTTGGTGAGGGCGGCGCGAGCCACGTATTTGCCGTCCGCGCGGAGCACCAGCGGCACGCCCTTCGGGTTCCACCCGCCCAGCTCCGGCGCGTTCCCGGCCAGGTAGAGGGAGGCGCCCACCGGCGTGGTGGAGGAGGAGGTGACCTCGAACAGCACCACCGCCTGGGTGTCGGAGAGCGGCGGCACCCAGCGCGCCACCGTCACGTTCACGGTCTGCGGGGCGCCCTGCTGGCCCACGGTGAAGGAGCGGTCCGGGACGGTGAAGTCGTCGCGTAGCTCGAAGGCGTCCGGCTGGACCTGGAGGATCTGGTAATGGACAGCGCTCTGCGCCTCCAGGTCGGTCTTGCCGGAGAACTGACCCTCCGCCAGTTTGTCCAGCACGAGCCCGGGGCCGCTCCCGTTTCCGAGGGAGGGTGCGTCGCCCACGATGCTCACGGATGCGGAGGTAGGCGTGGACGGTGGAACATTCACGTGGAACGTGACCGTGACCGGGTGCGCCGGTCCCGGCGGTGGGCAGGCGCAGAAGAGCGCCGCCGCAACCACCAGGCCGCCGCGGGTGGCTGCAGGGAGCGTGGCCGTTCGCATGAGGCGGCGGACTATAATGGCCGGCGCGCCGCTCATGAACGTCCGAGGGTCAGTACTGTTCGCGGTGCTATTTCTGGTGCTGAGCGCGCCCGCGCTCGCGCAGGAGGTCCGCGCGCCCCCGGACGTCCGCGCGGTGGAGAACCAGTGCAAGAAGGGCGTGGTGGCCGCCTGCACCAACGCGGGCGTCATCTACCTCGAGGGGATGGGCGTCCCGCGCGACACGGCGAAGGGCGTGGCGTTCTTCCAGCGCGCGTGTGACGGCGGCCACCCGCGCGGCTGCTCCAACCTGGGCATCACCCACGTGAAGGACTCCCTCACCGAGTCGGAGGCGAAGGACGCGGTGCACCTGCTGGAGCGGGGCTGCAACGAGAACGACGCGCTCGGGTGCCGGTCGCTGGGATGGATGTACGACCACGGCCACGGGGTGAAGGCGGACGCGGCGCGCGCGGCGCAGCTCTACGCCAAGGCGCTGGCGCTGTACCAGAAGGACTGCGGGACCGGCGACGGGCGCGCCTGCACCATGGTCGGCTTGTCCGCGGGCGAGGGGAAAGGCGCCGGGCGCGACGACAAGCGCGCCGTGGAGTTCTACCAGCGCGGGTGCGACCTGCGGGACGGGCTGGGGTGCAAGTACCTGGCGGAGGCGTACGAGCAGGGCACTGGTATCACCCGGGACCGCATCCAGGCGCTGGCCGTCCGCAACAAGGCGTGCGCCATCGGGTACACGCCCGCCTGCGGAGCACGCGCGCGCCCCGCCTCCGCGCGGCCCTGAGCGCCGATGGGCCAGATCCTGAGCGAGTGGATTGGCCTCGGCGTTGGCGCGAGCCCGTGAGCCTGGATCTCGCGCTTGTTCGCTCGCGAGCTCGCCGGCGGACACTTCCCTGGGCGCACATCACAGAACCGTCGCCCGCGCGACACGCGCGCCAGGGTAAGCCACGCCCTTCCGCGCGCAACCCCTCGACGGCGCTCGCTTGCGCGGGCGGCGCGGCGCCTGCATTGGAGCGCCGCCCGCAGAACCAGGGCCGGGAAACCAAGCTCAAAGGAACGCCACGAATGTCGACCAGTGCACTGACTCGCCTGCTCTCGGCGATCGCCGTCGCCGCGTCTCTCGCCGGTTGCGATCAGTACTCCACGCTTCGAGGAAAGGTCAGCGACCAGCAGGGGACCCAGCAGCAGGGCCTCAGCGACACCGGCGGCCTGGGCGGCAGCGGGACGGTCTCCGCCGCCACCGAGGTGCGCCTGATGCAGATCGGCACCGACGGCACGCTGTCGAAGATCCAGTACTCGGACACCGTGAAGCTGAGCGCGTCCGGTGAGTACTCCATCCGCTTCCCGGGCGGCGAGCGGATCCTCATCCAGGCGCTCGACGCGCAGGGGAACGTGGTCGCCTCCGGCATGTACGAGAACGTCCAGCCCAGCGGCCTGACGTACGTCGCCGCGCCGCTCGACACCGAGTCGTCGGTGGAGGCGTCCGTGCTGGTGCAGATGATCCGCCGGGGCTCCACGCCCGCCCAGGCGAACTCCGTCGACGTCCGGGCGCGCATCAACAGCCAGGTCGCGGCAGCGGTGAAGGCCTCCTCCGATCCGGACGCGAAGGTCCAGGCGCTGGCGGAGGCGATCATCTCCGCCCAGCGCACCCAGGACGAGAGCTACGAGCAGGCCGGCCTTACCGTCGACCACGAGGCGCTCTTCGCCGCCGAGCAGTCGGCCGCCGCCAACCTCGGCGTCAAGCTGGACCACGGCGACAACGCGACGGAGACGTACGGCCTCTTCTTCTCCGAGCTGCTGGCGGCGCGGGCGGCCGCCGGCATCTCCGAGCAGCAGCAGGCGAAGGCCGAGACCTGCGGCTCGTCCGCGTTCCGCGCCACGCTCGCGGCGCGGCTGCAGGCCACGGCCGCCACCGACCCGGTGATCGACGCGTCCTTCCGGCAGGCGTCGGCGCTGGAGGCGGTCGCCTCGTCCTCGGCGGTGACGGCCATCCTGCACGCGGCCGGCGCGGCGGACGCCACGGTGAACGCCGCCACCTCCGCGGCCGCCGTCCTGCGCGCGGCCGTGACCGCCTCGACCAGCGCGACGACCTCCGCCCAGGCCTGGCTCGCGTACCAGTCCTCCATCCAGGGCAACGGCACCGTGCAGGGGTCCATCCTGGGGACCTACATGGGCGTGAACGCCGGCACCGCCATCACCGCCGACGCGGCCCTGACGGCGAGCACCCTCGCCCTGGTCACCCTGAACTCCACGCTGGGCAACACCTTCGACACGGCGCTCTCCGCGACCGGGACGGTGAATTTCACCTCCCTGGGCTCGTCCGTGGTCTCCGCCTACGCCACCTACGAGGCGGCGGTCCGCGCCCAGTCCGCCGCGCTGGCGGTGTTCGGGACCAAGGCCACCCCCGCCATCGACGTGATGGTGGTGACCTCCGGCTCTTTCACCGCCCGGTAGGAACGGGCCCGTGGTCTCCGGGACGGCTCGGCGACGTTGACGCTGCGCCGGGCCGTCTCTAGATCAGCGGGTCATGCCGACGAACTACGCCGCGGTGGTGCTCTGCGCCGGGAAGGGCACCCGGATGAAGTCCGACCGCCCCAAGGTGCTTCACCCGCTCCTGGGGCGCCCGCTCTGCGCCTACCCCCTCGCCCGAGCGGTGGAGGCGGGGTGCAACCCGGTGGTGGCGGTCGTCGGCCACCAGGCGGACGCGGTGAGCGCGGCGATGAAGGGGCTGTTCCCGGAGGGGCCGCTCCAGTTTGCCATCCAGGCGGAGCAGCGCGGGACCGCGGACGCCGTCCGCTCGGCGCAGCAAGCGCTCTCCGGGCACCAGGGGCCGGTGATGATCCTCTACGGGGACACGCCGCTGCTCCGGCTGGAGACCCTGCGCGCGCTTATCCAGGCCTACGAGGCGGCGGCCTCGCCGCTGGCCATGGTCACCACCACGCCGCCCAACCCGCACGGGTACGGCCGGGTGGTGCGCGAGGCCGGGCACGTGGTCCGGGTGGTGGAGCAGCGCGACTGCACCCCGGAGCAGGCGGCCATCGCCGAGGTGAACGCCGGGCTGTACGTGGTGGACGCGCGCTTCCTCTGGGACGCGCTGGGGAGCGTCTCGACCTCCAACGCGCAGGGCGAATTCTACCTGACCGACCTGGTCCACATGGCCGCCCAGAAGAAGCCGGTGGCCGCCCTCCACGTCGACTTCGCCGAGGTGCAGGGGGTGAACGACCGCGCGGAGCTGGCGGCGTGCGCCAAGGGGATGCAGCGGCGGATCAACACCGCCCACATGAAGGCGGGCGTGACGATGGCGGACCCGGACAGCGCCTTCATCGAGGAGGGCGTGTCGCTGGAGCCGGACGTCGAGCTGGGGCCCATGGTCTCGCTACGGGGGCGCACGTCGCTGGGGCGCGGGG
>DATBSS010000439.1:0-6974 GCA_036559665.1 Myxococcaceae bacterium | reverse complement strand
CGCAGCGGCCGCGCTCGCCCTCTCGGCCGATCCCACCTGGCGCGACGCCACCTACAAGGTGCCCGACCAGGCGGCGCTGAAGCAGAAGCTGACGCCCGGCCAGTACCACATCACCCAGGAGGCCGGGACGGAGCCCCCGTTCCAGAACGCCTACTGGGACAACCATGAGGCCGGCATCTACGTGGACGTGGTGTCGGGCGAGCCGCTGTTCAGCTCCCTGGACAAGTTCGACTCCGGCACCGGCTGGCCCAGCTTCACCCGGCCCATCGAGAAGGACCGCGTCCGGACCCACGTCGACCGCAGCTTCGGGATGAGCCGCGTCGAGGTGCTCTCCGGCAAGGCGGGCTCCCACCTGGGACACGTCTTCGAGGACGGCCCGCCGCCCACCGGCCTCCGCTACTGCATCAACTCCGCATCCCTCCGCTTCGTCCCGCGAGACCAACTCGCCGCGCAGGGCTACGCCGAGTACGCCAAGGCCTTCATCGCCGCCGAGACGAAGCGGTAGCTCCGTTCCGATGCTCTTCTCGGTCAGAGGGGCGTGATACGCACGTCCGTGATGCCCGACGTGGTCGTCTTCAACATCCTCATCCCGTGCACGGAGAACGCGACCGGCATGGTGCATCCACCGGCGAAGTTCGACGGCTGGCTGCTGGAGACGGTGGAGCGCTTCGGCGGAGCCACCATCATGGGGCTCGCGCTCCGTGGCCTCTGGTTCGACTCCGAGCTGCCGCGCGAGGCGAACCCGATCGAGGATCACAACAACTGGTACAAGGTCGGCGTGCAGCCACGCCGGGTGGATGAGCTCCGCCAGTACGTTCAGGACACCGCCCGCTCTTTCGGTCAGAAGTGCCTGTACTTCGAGCGAGCTGGCGAGGCCGAGTTCGTCTGGGACCCCGCGCACAAGCCCATGACCTAGGTTGACGAATTTCAACCGATGACTATTATGAAAATGTCAACCCGCGCGAGGTGGGACATGGCCAAGGTGGCTCCCAGCAAGCACACGCTCCTCGATGGACGACGTTTGAGCTTGGCCGGCCTGGACGCGCGCGAGCGAACCTTTCTGGCCGACATCGAGAAGATGGTCCGCCAGGGCATCAGCTACTTCGAGGTCTACCGCGCTGCGGCCGGACCCGGCTCGGTCGCACTGGGCGGGCGCAATCGAATCGACCGCAAGATCGCCGAGAGCCCGCTGTACCTTGTCGCTGTCGACCTCGCGACCCGAGCGGGTATCAAGCAGGGCCTTGTCCTTGCGCCCGAGCACGAGCATGAACGGGCCCGCGCACCAGCGGACGGCTCGATGATCAGCGTCGCGCAGGCGGCCGACCTGATCGGCATCTCCCGTGCCGCCGTCTACAAGGCCATCGAGAAGGGTGCTCTCCGGACGCGGCGGATCGGGAACGTGACCATCGTCGACCGTAAATCGGCCGCCGAGTACCGGGCGCGGCGCTTGGCCGGGGAAGGGCCCGCAGCCACCAGGCGAGCGCGCGGCACGAGCGTCATCGAGGAGGCGCAGGTATCGGTCTGACGCGGAGCGCGCAGTGGCAGCGCCATCCGGACGCAAGACCAGCGGGTCACGTCCACCTCAGAAGAAGTGCTTGGCCAGCGCCAGCGCGCCCTGCTTCCACGGCGCGCGGTGGCTGATGCCGGAGGTCTGCTGGAAGCGCTCGAGGTTGGCCAGGTACCAGCGGTAGTTCCGGACCAGCGCGTCCCGGTTGGACCAGCGGGGCGCGTACCCCAGCACCCGCTCCGCCTTCTCGATGGAGACGAACGAGTCCTTGGAGGCCGTCTCGTAGATCCACTTGTAGAGCGGCGACACGCCCAGCGCCTCCAGCACCCGCAGCGTCCAGATGGCCGGGGCGGCCGGCAGCCCGACCATCTTCTTCCCGAAGCCGGCCTCGTCCAGCACCGCCTGGTAGTCCTCGCGCATGGTGGCGTAGACCTTGGCGCCGATGTTGAAGGTGTCGCCGGCGCGGTCCTCGGGCAGCGTGGCGCACCGCCAGATCGCCTCGCAGAGGTCCTCCACGTCCAGCAGTTGGTACCGGTTCTTCCCGTCGCCCAGGAGCGGGAACGACCTCCCGTCCTTCGCCCAGTCGTAGAACAGCGCGAACACGCCCAGCCGCTCCGGCCCCACGAACGACTTGGGCCGGATGATGGGGACGCACATCCCCTTCGAGCGGTAGCCTGCGCAGATCTCCTCGGCGGCGATCTTCGCCTTCCCGTACGGGCCCACGCCGTCCAGCCGGTCGTCCTCCAGCAGCGGGTGGTGGTCCGGGATGCCGTACACCGCGGTGGACGAGATGTGCACGAACCGCCGGACGCCGCGCGCGTGCGCCGACTCGATCACTGCCCGCGTCCCGTCGATGTCGGTGGTGAGGATGTCCCGCTCCGAGTAGAGCGGCAGCGCCGCGGCGGTGTGGACGGCGACGTCCACCCCCTGCATCGCCTGCTCCACGTCCTCGCGCCGGCGGATGTCCCCGCGCACCTCGCGGATCCGCCCGCGCTCCGGGTAGTCGAAGTCCGCCACGTCCAGCGAGGTGACGTCCTGCCCCTTCCCGAGGAGGAACCGCGCCAGGTTGATGCCCAGGAAGCCGGCACCGCCGGTGATCAGGTAGCGGGCCATCTACTTCTCGGGCAGGTGCAGCTCGAAGTCCGGCATCGACTGCCGCATGTAATCCCGCATCCGGTTGATCAGCGCGGCCTCGATCTGCCGGGCGCGCTCGCGGCTGACGCCGTAGTGGTCGCCGATGTCCTGGAGCGTGAGCGGGTTCTCGGAGATCAGCCGCTGCTCGAAGATGTAGCGCTCCTTGTCCTGCAGCGTCTTGCTGAACTCCGCCAGCCGCTCCCGGAACACCTGCTTGAGCTCCGCGTTGCCCAGCGCGTCCTCCGAGTTGGGGGCCGCGGACGGGAGGATGCGGTCGGCGCGGGTCTGCTTCTGGTCGTCCCCCAGCGGCGCGTCCAGCGACAGCTCGTCGTGGCCCAGCCGCTGGTCCATCTCCACCACGTCCTGTTCGGTGACGTGCAGCCGCTCCGCGAGCAGCTTGGGGGTGACCTCGAAGCCCTGGACGGTGAGGCGCTCCTGCTCCTGGCGCAGCTTGAAGAAGAGCTTCCGCTGGGCCTCGGTAGTGCCCAGCTTCACCATCTTCCAGTTGTCCATGATGTACCGGAGGATGTAGGCGCGGATCCACCAGGCGGCGTACGAGCTGAGCTTCACGCCGCGGTCCGGGTCGTACTTCCTCACCGCCTGCATCAGGCCGATGTTGCCCTCCTGCACCAGGTCCAGCAGCGAGAGCGGGTTGCGGTGGTACTCGTGGGCCAGCTTCACCACCAGCCGGAGGTTGGCCGCCACCAGCGTGTACGCCGCCTTTACGTCGCCGGTATCGCGGTAGTGGACCGCCAGCTCGTGCTCCTCCTCGCGCGACAGCAGCGGGTGCCGGGTCACCTCCGCCATGTACTGCTGCATGACGTCCCGGCTGGGGACCGCCGCCTCGGCGCGAGGCACGAGGGTGGCGACCGGGGCGGCATCCACCACCTCCACCTCCTCCTGCAACTCCTCAGGGGCCGGTTCGGCGGGTTCCGAGGGCTCGGCGGCCTCCACCGCCCCCTCGACGACCTCGCCGTCCACCACCGGGCCCGGGGCCGGCGCTTCGCGCGCCTGGCGGGGCGAGCGCTTCGCCTGGCTGCCCCCTTTGGCTCCGGGTTTCTTGGCTCTCGCCATGACGCTCTGTCTATCTCCGCGCGTCCATTGTTGCCACGCCATGACGCGAAGGCTATGCCCCCTCCCGATGACTGACGATGCACCGACTCCCCCGGACGATTCGCCTGAACCGGCCTCCGACACTGGCGCCGAACGCCCGCATGAGTACCTGGCGGACATTGGCTTCGACGACCTGGGCCTCTCCCCCGAAATCCGCCGCGCGGTGGCCGAGCGAGGCTACGCGCACCCCACGCCAGTCCAGGCCAAGGCGTTCAAGCCAGTGCTGGAGGGGCGGGACCTGATCTGCCGCTCCAAGACCGGGACCGGGAAGACCGCCGCCTTCGGGCTGCCGCTGCTGGAGCGGATCGACCCGAACGACAAGGTGGTCAGAGCGCTGGTGCTCTGCCCCACCCGCGAGTTGGCGCTCCAGGTGGCCGCGGAAATAAGCGACCTGTCCAAGTACCGCGGGGTGAAGGTGGCCGCCATCTACGGCGGCACATCGATGAAGGCGCAGGAGGACGCGCTGGAGGCGGGAACCCAGTTCATCGTGGGTACGCCGGGCCGCGTCTACGACCACATCCGGCGGAAGAACCTCATCCTGGACGACTGCCGCCACGTGGTGCTGGACGAGGCGGACGAGATGCTGAACCAGGGGTTCTACGAGGAGGTCACCCGCATCCTCGACCACCTCCCCCAGGGCCGCCAGGTGCTCCTCTTCTCGGCCACCGTCCCCACCGACATCCAGAACCTGATCGCCAAGTACACCAAGGACCCCGAGAAGCTCCTGATGTCCGGGGACGTGTTCACGGTCGATCACATCCACCACGTCCGCTACGACGTCTCGGACGCGTTCCCCAAGCCGCGCAACCTCATCTACCTGCTGGAGATGGAGGAGCCGGACTCGGCGATCATCTTCTGCAACACCCGCGACGACACCTCGCTGGTGACCGCGGTGCTCAACCGCAACGGCTTCGACGCGGAGCTCCTCAACGGCGACCTCCCGCAGAAGGAGCGCGAACGGGTGATGGCCAAGGTGAAGCGCGGCGAGGTGGCGTTCATGGTGGCCACCGACATCGCGGCGCGCGGGATCGACATCTCCGACCTGGGCTTCGTCATCAACTACTCGCTGCCCGAGGACCCGGCGGTCTACCTGCACCGGGTCGGCCGCACCGGCCGCATCGGCAAGAAGGGCGTGGCGCTCAACCTGGTCTCGGGGCGGGAGATCGGCACCCTCTCCGCGCTGGAGAAGCAGTACAAGATCTCCTTCGAGAAGAAGCCGATGCCGGATCCGGACGAGGCGCTGCGCCTGTGGACCGAACGGCACGTGCGGGAGATCAAGGACGTCTCCTCGGGCGGCGTGTACGAGGCGTTCCTGCCGCTGGCGGGCAGCCTCCGGCAGCGCCCGGACGCGGACGACCTGATCGCCTTCCTGCTCCGCTACTTCTTCAGCCGGCACCGGATGGAGAAGGCCCAGGCGGCGCTGGAGGCGGAGGGGCGGCACCTCCCGCCCCGCACCGAGGAGCCGCGGCCGCCGCGAGAAGGGCGCGACCGTGGAGGGCGCGGGGAGCGCCGCCGCGACCGGGACCGGGACCGCGACCGCGGCCGGGGCTCGAGGGAGAGCCGGGAGCCTCGAGAGAGCCGGGAGCCCCGGGAGGGGAACGAGCCTCGGGAGGCCCGCGAGCCCAGGCCCCCGAAGCCACCGCCCGCCGAGCCCGCCGCCCAGCTCCAGCCTGGCCAGGTCCGGGTCTGGGTGAACCTGGGCAAGACCGACGGCGTGGCGGACGCGACCGCCGTGGTGGCGGCGCTGGAGGCGGCCGGGGCGCCCCCCGGCAAGGTCGCCACCACCGAGCTGCGCGGCACCTACTCGTACGTCCTGGTCGCGGAGGAGGACGCCTCGGCGTTCGAGGCGATCAGCGGCAAGCAGCACGGGACGAAGGCGCTGCGCGTGGAGCGCGCCCGCCCCCGCCCCGCGCGATAGCCTCAGGTCTTCGGCGGGACCAGCAGCTCCAGCGCCTCGGCGATGAAGCTGGCCAGGGCCACCAGGAGGTTGACGTGGTCCTGGGAGAACGCCTGCGGGCGGCTGGAGGTGACGCCGATCGTGCCCGAGGGCAGGTCGCGGACGATCAGCGGGACGATCAGCCCGCTGCGGACGCCGTCGCGCTCGGCGCGGGCGCGCGAGGCCGGCGGCGCCTGGAGCGGGTCGAAGATCACGGGCGCGCGCCGCGCCAGCGCCTCGCCGGTGGAGCTGTCGCCCACCGCCAGCTTGCGGCCCTTCATGGTCGCCGCCCCGCCCAGCGCCGCCAGGTACTCGATCTCCGACTCCGCGGTCCGGTAGGTGAAGGTGGCGCCCTCGCAGGCGAGGAGCTTCATCGCCCAGGATGCGGAGCGCTCGGCGAGGATGGTCAGCGGGCGGCGGTCGAGCGCCGCGCGGAGGATGTCCCGGCAGGCGGAGGCCTGCATCAGCGCGAGCTGGAGGCGATCCCGGTCCCGCTCCGCCGCGCTGTGCTCCAGCACCGCCTTGAGCCGTTCGGTGACCCAGGCGCTCTCCAGCGGCTTCACCCAGCAGTCCACCGCCCCGGCGCGCATCAGGGACAATGACGCCCTCAGCGTCGGCGCGGAGGAGAGCATCACGAAGGACGGGGAGAGCCCGCGCTGCCGGGCCATGTCGATCAGCCCGGCGCCATCCCCGTCCGGCAGCTCCAGCTCCGCCACCACCGCGGAGAAGGCGCGCGTTCCGAGCTGGGTGACCGCGTCCGCCAGCGTGCGCGCCGCCGTGGGCGTGGCCCCCAGCCCCTCGGCGGCGAGCGAGACCAGGCTGCTGGAGGCCGCGTCCGGATCGACCACCAGGACCTGGGCGCGCTGTGCCGGAGTCTCCATGCTTGTGGGCCGGGTCGGATTGTAGCCGGGGCGCGCCGCGCGCGTCGGTTTCGGTGATAAAGCCCCGGGACCGTGGCGGCTCGCGAGCGCAGGAAGTCGGCGCGGAGGGAATCCGAGGTCCAGATGGACCCTTCGGAGGCGATCCTTTCGGACCTCCACCTGGCGTACACGCACGGGCAACTGCGCGTGCTGGTGGGCGCGGGGATGTCTCTCAACTCGGGGCTCCCCGGGTGGGACACGCTCAACCTGCGCCTGGTGGAGGAGCACCTCCGCGAGCGCTATGGCGGCATGGAGCTGCTCACCGACGAGCAATTCGCGCAGACCGCGCAGAAGCTCTATGCGCGCCTCGGGCGGGATGGGTCGGCGGACCTGGTGCGGATGCTGTCCGTGGAAGGGTTCCAGA
>DATBSS010000438.1:0-4729 GCA_036559665.1 Myxococcaceae bacterium | reverse complement strand
TGATCGCCAAGGACCTGTTCACCGCGTTCAAGAAGGAGGGACTGCTCAGCGCCGGGGTGGCGGGGCGGTACCGGCGGGCGATCCTCGAGGCGGGCGGGTCCAAGGACGCGGCGGACCTGGTGAAGGACTTCCTCGGGCGCGAGTACGGGTTCTCGGCCTACGAGGAGTGGCTGAACGCCGCCGCCTGAGACTTTGCGCCAGCGCGGTCGCGGTCCAGAATCGGCCGCGGATGACGTCCGCCGTGCGGGCCACCCTCAAGGCGATGCGGGAGAAGCTGAGCGAGGCGCACGGGCTGGCCTCGACCTGGCGGCGCTCCGGGCTGTGCGCGCCGAAGGAGTGGGTCTACGCGTGGATCGGCGCCTCGGACCCGGAGGGCGTGCGCATGGCCGCCGAGGAGTTCGAGGCCAGCTTCGGGCGCCCGCTCCCCGAGGACCTGGACCTCTTCTGGACGGAGCTGAACGGGATCGCCATCCACGCGCGCGCCGGGGTTCCGGGCGCGGCCGCCTGCACGCTGGTGGAGCCGCGCGCGCTGCCGGACCCCATCTTCTGGCCCGCGCGCGGCCGCGGAGATCCGCTGCAGATCGCCGACGGGGACCTGCATCCCACCGCCAACCTCTACGTCCTGGGGGAGCTGCGCGGGCGCGGGCTGATCTCGCTCGCCGTGCCGGATGACGAGGACGACCGCGATATCGAGGTGGTCTGGGTGGAGCCCACGCTCACCGAGCGCCCGGTGAGGCTCGCCGGCAGCCTGCGCGAGCTCCTGGAGCGCTGGTACCAGACGGACTTCGTGCTCCAGGACGTGCTGGGACCGGCGGGCGTGAAGCTCCCGCCGCCCCGAACCGGTTAGCCGTGGGCTAGCCGATTCGCTTGGCGAAGGACTCGACGCCGCGGCGGCCCGAGCGCGGCGGCGGGACGGACCTCCCCAGCCGGAACGCGAGCACCAGCTGGCGGGGGGAGACCTGGAGCGACTTCGCCAGCTCCCAGCCCCGCCGGTCCAGCAGCACCGAGAGCGGGTGGATGGCCAGGCGGAGCCGCGTCGCCTCCAGCCAGACGCGAAGCAGCGGCCCGCCGTGCTCGCCCGCGTCCCCCCGGTCCGCCGCGCAGGAGAGCACCCCGAAACACGGAGCCTGCTCCGCCGCCGCGACCTCCGACTTCGCGAGCTGCTCGGCCAGCGCGGGTGCCGCGAACACCTTGGCGGCCGCCCTCCACGGCCCAGGTCGCATCGCCAGCACCAGGGCGGCGGCCTCGGCGGTACTCAGGCCGAGGCAGTGGGTGGAGAGGCCGTCCTCCGGCGCGCGCATGCCCTCCGGATCGAACCGCACCCAGCGCCTCAGCTCCGTGGTGGCGCGCATGTCCAGCCAGCTCTCCCGGCTGGCGGCGAACAGCCACTTCGACCAGCGCTCGCGCTCCGGCGTGCCCGCGGGTGCGAGGTGGAGCTTCAGGCCATGGCGCCGCGCGGCCTCCGCCAGCGACTCCAGCGCGGAGGGCTCGATGGGCCGGGGGGAGTACGGGAGCCGCGACGTCTGCCGCTGCCGGAGCAGCGACGCGGCCTCCAGGTCCGGTTTCGCCTCCGGGCCGCGGTGGGTGAGCACTGCGTAGGGGCTCCCCGGCGGCGACGCCGGCTCCCGCTCGAAGTGCTCGCCCTCGGCAGCGAGAGCACCGTGGCCGGCGCCGGTCCTGCGGCGGGTGTCCGGCTCCCGCTCGAAGCGCTCGCCCTCGGCGGCAAGGGCGATCTGCAGCGCCTCCACGAACGCGCCCAGCGAGAGGCGCAGGTCGCGCTGGAACGGGTCCGAGTGCGGCAGCGCCCGGGCCGGATCCGCGCGCACCTCGATGCGCCCGTCCCCGGTGTACTCCACCAGCCACGGCTGGGTGTTGTGCGCGGAGGGGGACCAGCGCGCCTGCGCCAGGGCCCGGTCCACGCTCGCCAAGTCGAGAGCCATCGCGCCCGGAGGATGCCAGAGGCATGCTCTCCCGTCAGGAGGGTCTCGCCTGGGTTTCTCCACCACCGTCATCCGCCTCTTCCGCGGCGCCTTCTCCCGGGACCGCGAGGTGCGCGTCCGGCTCACCGACGAGGTGACCGCCACCATCTACAACCGGCCGGGGGAGTGGATGCCGGACGCGCAGCTCGCCCGCCTCCGCGACGAGGTACGCGGGGTGGCGCAGGCCGCCATCCCGGGCGACCTCACCTACGGCGTCTTCCGCCCCGAGCGCCGCCCCTACGAGACGCGCCTCATCGTCATCGGCCGCCACGAACCTACCGGCGACGTGGTGGGCTTCAACGCCATGCCCCGCCTGGACATCGACGTGAAGGGCCGGCGCATCCAGGTGATGCACCTTGGGCTGCTGGTCATCCACCCGAGCTACCAGCGCCGCGGGTACCAGGGCCTGCTCTACGGCCTGGGCGCGTTCTCCCTCTACCACCGCCTCCGCGACCGCCCGGTGTGGATCTCCAACGTCACCGAGGTGCCCGCGGTGTTCGGCGCGGTGGCCGACCGCTTCCTGGACGTCTACCCCTCCTACGACGCCGTGCACCCGCCGCCGCCGCTGCACCGGGAGATCGCCCGGCAGATCATGGCCCACCACCGCCACGAGTTCGGCGTCGGCCCGGAGGCGGTCTTCGACGAGGAGCGGTTCGTCATCCAGGGCAGCTACACCGGCGGCTCGGATGCGCTGAAGAAGTCGTTCGACGATGCGCCCCGCCACCGCAAGGAGGAGGCGAACGAGTTCTGCCGCCGGCAGCTCGACTACTCGCGCGGGGACGACTTCCTCCAGCTCGGCCAGTTCGACACCAAGGTGATGACCAACTGGGTCCAGAGCCGGCTCCCGGCCCCGCTGCGCCCGCAGGCCGCGCGCCAGATGAAGCTGTGGACCTACCCGGGCGCGCGGCGCGGGCTGCTCAGAGGAGCTTGAGGTATTCGGTGAGCGCGTCCTTGTCCTCCTCGCTCAACCCCTGCAGCTGCTTCTCGTGGCCGCGCGCGTCGTGGCCCGCCTGGGCGGTGTCGTAGACGACGGGGCGCGAGGTGGGCTCGTAGCCGGCCGGGTACCGGGTCGGGTCCTGCGCATCCAGCGCGATGCCCATCCGCGCGTAGTCCAGCCGGTGCCCGCCGACGAGGAAACGCGCCGGACGCGACTCGGGGTGGAAGAAGTGCCAGAGCGTGGGCACCGAGCCGTTGTGCAGGTACGGCGCCGACGCCCAGGTGGAGGTGAGGATGGGCGCCACGTAGCCGCCGGAGGTCTTCGCCTCCACGTACCCGCCGAAGTCGGACCGCGCAAACGCGTCGAGCACCTCGCCGGCCGCCGCCGCCCAGCGGCTCTGGTCCGTCCCCATGGTGGACTGCGAGGAGAGATGGTTCGGGAACTCCACCAGCTTCGCCGGCTTCGTCGAGCGGTCGTAGGTCCCGTGGCATCCCTGGCACTTGTCCGCGAAGAGCCGCTCGCCGCGGTCCGCCTTCGCCGCGTCCACCGGGCCGGGGAAGAAAGGCTGCGGGACGCGCGCGGTGGAGCGGAAGACCTCGCGGATCTTCTCCACGTTCTTTGCGCCCATGTGGATGGGGATGCCCAGCGTCCCGGTGGTGAAGACGGACGGGATGGCCCCCACCGCATCCACGTGCGCGGCCGTGAGGTCCGCCTCGGTGATGCGTGCGTAGCGGGCTCGGCCTACCGGTGCGTACACCCCGTCCCAGAGGAGGGACGTCTTGAGGTCGCGGAACGCCAGGGAGGGGATGGAGACGATCAGCGTCTCCTTCGGCGCGTCCTTCTCGTCGAGCACGCCGAGCTGCATCTTGAGCGTCGCCACGCCGTTGGTGAGCCCGGGCTGGCCGCCGCTGAAGCTGACGAAGTTCCCGACGGCGCGCCGCTTCTTCACGATCTCCCGGACGCGCGGCAGCACCACGCCCCGGATGGCCCGCTGCTCGGACCCGCTCACCTCCGGGAAGGCCCGGCGCACCGCGGCCACGAATTCGTCGTCGCCGCCTCCGGCCATCACCGAGAGCGCGGCGAAGACGTCCCGCGAGTACTGCTCGAAGTCGATGGAGCCGTTGGGCAGGCCCATCCACACCTCGCGCGTGGGCGCGCCGCTCGCGTCGAACATCCGCCCCGCGTGGCAGGTGGCGCAGCCGTTGTTCGCCACCTCCAACTCCATCCCCGGCGCCAGCTGGAGCATCCCGGTGACGATGCCGGCGGGGCGCGTGGAGATCGGGGCGGGCGTGCGCGGGTCCCAGTTGCCGATCCGGTCGGGGACGACGAAGCCGTAGCGCTCCATCAGCCGCGATGCGCCCCGCTCGTCGAAGCTGGCCCCCTCCGCGTTGCGGTGGAGCAGGAGCGCGGTGCTGGTCACCTTCCAGGGGACGGCGAACGTCTGCAGCGACTCCATCGACAGCCCGGAGAAGTCGTCGAGCATGAAACGCGTCAGCCCGACGTCCTCCTGTGCACCGTACTGCGCAGCGCGGGCCCGGAAGGCCGTGGAGGGAGCGGGGCCGGCGCACCCACACAGGGCGGACAGGCCGAGAAGCGCGAGGGTCGAACGCATGACGCACAAGTCTTGCACGGCCTGCGCCAGTAGATTGCGCCCTGTGACCTCCGCCCAACCGCCCTACGAAGAGCTGTTCACCCGGAACATCGGCTTCGTCGATGAGAACGAGCAGTCGCTCCTCCGCGTAGCGAAGGTGGCGGTGCTGGGCGTGGGTGGGATGGGGGGCGTGACGGCGCAGGTGCTGGCGCGTGCGGGGGT
>DATBSS010000437.1:0-9769 GCA_036559665.1 Myxococcaceae bacterium | reverse complement strand
TTCGCCGCCTTCACGAGCGCGCTCGTGGTCCTTCCAGACTGATCGGCGTACTTCGTGGGCTGCGCACATTTGCAGTAGACGACCCCGAGCATGGTGGTCTTGTTCGTGCGATCGGTCAGGAATTTCTTGTAGTGGTTGGCGAGCTCGGCTGCGCTGGCCTTGGTCTTTTCGGTCTCTTCGAGCGCTCCGTGCGATTTCTCGCACAAGGGACACTTTTCGTCGGCCTCGATGGCGATGACCTTCACGCCACCCTCGATCTTCTGCAACAGGCCCAGCATGGTCGCCGCGTTGGCCGGGCTCCCGCTCGGACCGCAGTTGTTCAGCATCGGGTCGCCGAGCAACTGCACGTTCTTCCCCTCGATCTTCACGTCCATCGACCCCGGGCCGACGAAGCTCGTGGGGCCCTCGGTGTTGTTCGAGACGATTCCGCCCCCGGTCCCCTGGCTGGCGACGTCGCCCATCGACTTGAAGGTCGCGCCGCGGATGGCGACCTTGTCCCCCTCGATGGTCACGCTCTTCGAATAGCCCTTGGGCGACATCCCGCTCTTGCCGATGTTGGGGAGCGGCGTGGGTATGAACGGCGCCGGCGGACCGGGCATCTTGCAGACGTTGGGTACGGTCGCCGCGGCGACGCCGTTGCTGCCTTCGGTCACCGGCGTCTTCGGTGGATTGACGGAGACGCTCATCTGGAAATCCTTTCGAGGAGCATGGCCCCCCGCATCCCGCCTTCGGATCCGGCGAGCACGAGCGCGCGGGGACCCGGCGCGTACCCGCGCGCGAACGACTGCACCACCAGGGCGCCCGCGAGCGGCGCCCACGCCGCCCCGACGTCGCCCCAGCAGTCCGCCGGTGCCTCGTACTTGAACGACTTGAATGCCTGGCCGGTGCGCATCGCCACGAAGCCCCACTCCTCGCTCCGGTAGCGTTCGCCGTTGATGTCGATGTACACGGCATCGACGGCGCGCTTCGGGAGCTCCAGCCCGGCGGTCGCGCCTTGCACGGCCTGGGTCGCTCCCACGCCCAGGGACCCCGTCTCGCTGTCGCGCAGGCGTGCCTCCCGGGCCGTCTGGGCGCCGCGCACCGCGGCCAGGCCCGGCAGGCCGAGGCGGGCGCGCAGATCGGCGCCGGCCAGCGCAAGGCAGGCGGCCCCCTCGCCCGGGAAGAAGCCGCCGCGAACGCCCGGCTGCGAGCACTGGCGCCTGCGCTCCAGCCAGAGAAGTGTCTCGGGGTGGTGATAGCTGTCCACACCCAGGACCAGGAACAGCGTCCTGGGCGACCCGGCGCAGTCGCGGACGACCGCCTCGACGGCGCGAATGCCCCCGGCATGGCCGCGCCCCTTGGTCTCGACCTCGACTTCGATCTGCTGTGCTCGGAAGGCCGCATGCACCGCGCCGGACACCCACGTGGCGTCGCGCCCCGAGAACCCGGGCCGCTCCTCGGGCAGGACGAGGAAGACTTGCGTCTTGCCGCGGTGGGACTTGCCCTGCGCCAGCTTGCGCATCACCTGGTCGAGCGTGTGCTGGAGCATCGGGAGGAGCCGCTCCCGCCCTTCCAGGGAAGTGGCCAGCTGGCCATCGGCCGCGACCACGATCGGTTCGCCACCTGGATTCGCGAACGGGAACTCGCGAAGCCGGCTGATCCCTCCGCGCACCGCGGCCGCGGTGGTCTCCGCGGTGAGGCCGACCGGCGTCCGCGCGCCCACGGCGACGATCTCCACCGGTTCGCTCATGCACCACCCCTCACCTCGGCCACCTCTGTCGCGTCCAGGGAGTCGGTCTCCGGGGCGGGCACCCGCAGGGTGCTCTGCCAGACCAGCGACAGGCGCTCCTCCTCGGGCTCCACGAGGACGGTGGCCAGGAGCGCCGGGTGTGGCCGGCGCTTCCTGCCGAAGAACGAGGTGAACCCGAGCGAGATGCGTGGCAGATCGAAGACCAGCGTCCCTTCCCGCGTCATGTTGAGGAGCCCGAAGCGCTCGCCGCCGGTGAGCGGCCGGGCGAGGCGCTGGTCGGCGGGGGCGCACAGCGCGAACGCCGGATCGTAGTCGCCGGGCAGGAGCGGCTTCCTGGTCTTCACCCAGTCCTCGTCGTAGGTGCCGGCCAGCGCGCGTCGCGGCAACCACGCCGGGTCGATGGGGCCGAAACCGGCCGGGCCAACCTTGGAAGCCTCCCCGGCCGGGTATTCGACGGCGTGCGCCGGCTGATCGATCAACCGCCTCGTGCGCTGCGCGAAGCCACGGCCGATCGGGTTTCGTTCGTCGATGCGGTGCCGGCCGGGATCCTCGTCCTCGAGATCGCTCCCCCCGAAAGCGACCTCGTAGCGGATGGGGCGCGAGGTGAATGGGCTCGGCGAGGTGGTGGTCAGGCCGAACGGGCCCAGGTCATAGACCCGCTCGCCGTGGACGACGAGTTGCTTCTCCAGGCCGCCGGCGCGGAGCACGACAGGCACCGTCTTCGCGGGCCGCCGGCCCGGCGCGTGCGCGTGGGCAAGGACCAGCACCTCCGTGCCCGGCTTGGCCGCGAGCAGGTCCGAGTCGTAGCGCAGGCTGGATTGCCCAGGCGCTCCGAAGTACTCGGGGGCGAGCAACGGAGGCGGTTGTTCTTCAGCGAGCGTCAGGCGGCCCCCCGGCGCGACCTGGAAGGTGGCCTTCACCGCGACGAGCCACCAGTGCACGCCGTCCTTGTCGCGCGTCCAGTTGCGCTCCGCGGCGTACGGCGTGCGGTTGGCGATGGCCCACATGGAGGGCTACCAGCCTCCGAACCATCTCGTCAGGGCCCGCGGCGTCAACGAACGCGCGCGAATGACCTGGTCGCGCAGCGCGCTCGACCACGCACGTCCCGTGATGCGCGCCGCGCCTCCGGAGCGCACCAGGAGCCAGAGGCCCAGCCTCCGGCGCACGTAGAGCGACGCGTGCTCCATCTGGTCGAAGCACGCGGCCAGCGTCCAGGGCACACCGGCGAGGATGCGCTGGCGTGCGTCCAGCTTGCCGCCGTGCCGCTTCCAGTGAGCTTCGATCGCTTCCACGTCGGGCAGGGGCAGATCGTCCTCGGGGCACGGGAGCAGGTCCGCATCGAGATCGTCGTCCTCCAGGTCGGGAAGGGCGTCCTCCTCTTGGGCCCGTTCCCTGGACGCGTAGGGCCGCTCGGAGGTGCTCACGCCGGTGAGGTTCGCGAAGGCGAAGCTCGCAAGCCTGGCGACGGCGGGATTGCCGGACGCGAGCCATGGCAAGAGCGTGGGGACCACCGCGGCCTGCCCGGTCCAGGCGAGCGCGGCCAGCGCGGCGGTGCAGTGGGTCTTCCGCGTCAGATGGCCGGTGAGGATCGCGTGCTGCTCCGGTCCACCCAGCAACGCCACCAGGAGCATCGCCAGCGGCTCCGGCCGCGCCGGATTCGCCGCCAGGGCCAGGCAGTGCCGCCAGGTGGGTGTCGAGCCAAGACAAAGCCCGGTGATCAGAGCCGCGTCGCGCGCGCATGGATCGGGATGGTCGAGCAGTGGCTCCAGCGCAGGCAGGTAACGGGCGGGATCGCCCACTCGCGCCGCCATCGCGGCGGCGGCCGCTTCGCCGGGCTCGATGCTCCCCAGCGCACCGAGCAGATCGGGAAGGTCCAACCCCCGCCGGAACGCGAGCTCCAGCAAGGTCGCGCGGAGCCCGGGTGGCGGGCCCACGCAACCCGGGTCGAGCTGCGAGGCGATGGCCTTGTCCACCTCCGGGGGACCGGCGAGCACGAGCCCCTCGGCCGCGGCGGCTCGCACCACCGCGACCTCCGAGGAGAGTGCCCTCCACACGATGTCCCAGCGGCCGGCCGCCAGGAGCACCAGCGCCGCCGCGACGCTGCGCTCGAACACCGGATCATCCGGTGCTTCGAGCTCCGGCACCAGGAGCCTGCCGGCGACGCTCTTACCGTGAATCAACAATGCGTCGACATGAGCAAAGAGCCGGGCCTCGGGGCCCCGCGCGAGCTCATCGAGCGTATAGAGCGGCGAATGGAGCGCGCGCCGCCAGCTTTCGAGCGCGAATTCGGCCTCGTCCAGGTGCTCGTCGACGACGTCCCACAGGACTTCGCCCTCGATGAGAGATGGGGTTTCGGCATGCTCCATCGCCCGTCAAAGCTACATGGCGTTGCGACCGGGGCGATGTCTGCCGATGCGCTTGGGCCACCTCCTTGAGTTGATGGACGCGCGGCCCGCGGGGTCTCACCGCCCGCGCGGGGTCTCTCGAGCCGCGCCCGGCGATTGCCCGGTCCACCTCCGGAACGCCCGGCTGAACGTCCCGAAGTCGCTGAACCCGGCGCGGAAGGCGACCTCGCCCAGGGGCACCGAGACGTCACCGATCAGCGCCTCCGCGGTCTCCCGCCGCACCGCGTCCGCCAGCGCGCCGAACGACGCCCCCTCACCCTCCAGCCGCCGCTGGAGCGTGCGCACGCTCATGTGCAGCCGCGTCGCCACGGCGCGCGCCCGCAGCGGTTCGTCTCCCGCGATCAGCTCCTGGAGCAACACCGTTACCCGCGGCGACAGGTCCGCGCCCCCGGCCGGCCTCCCACCCGGCTCCCGCCGCGCCAGCGCGTCCGCCGTCGCCAGCAGCCGCGGGTCCGCGCTCCGGAGCGGCAACGACAGCGCCTCCCTCGGGAGCACCATCCCATTCTCCGGCCGCCCGAAGTGGATCTGCCGCGTGCGGAAGAACCCGATCAGCGCTTCGAGATCCCTCACGCGCGCGTGGATGAACCACACCGACCGCGGCACGACCTCCACCCCGGTCAGCGCCCGGACCTGGACCAGCACGTACGCCAGCGCCCACTGATCCACGTGCGCCGACAACCCGCGCGGATGCCCCGGGAACCGCTGCGTGAACCGCGCGCCGTCCTCCCCCTCCACCAGCGCGCACTCCACCAGCGCCGCGTACCGGACCCACCGCCCCAGCGCTTCCCCCACCGTCGGCGATGCCCGGGCCGCCAACTCCGCCAGGCTGTACCGCTGCGGCGCCACCGACTCCGCCAGGTGCACCCCCAGCGCCGGATCCCCCAGCTCCCGCGCCGCCGCGTCGAACAGCTCCCCCAGCGTGCCCGGCGCCACCTCGATCTCCGGCTCGCTCCGGGCGCCCTCCGGCAGCCGGAAGCGCCGCTGGAACCGCGCCGGATCCACCCCACCGCGCGCGCACAGCTCCAGCAGGGGCGCCACCGCGTCGGTGCGGACCGGGATCTCGCGGCGCGGGCGCGGCACGGGAAGCGCATTGTGGCACGCCCGGCCATGCGTTCTGGCGCTCCCGGCCATCCGGCGCTCGCCCCCCGCCCGCTATTCCTCTACCCATCACACGCGGTACACAGGAGCGACGCGATGACGCAGATCCGCAACCGGGCAGGCACCGTGCTGTTCACCTCCAACGACGAGGACGTGGTCTCCGCGCTGGAGCACGCCGCCGAGGAGGGAATCGACCTCTCCGGCGCCGTCCTGGACGAGATGGACCTCTCCGGCGCCAACATCGAGGAGGCCCGCCTGACCGGCGCCAGCTTCCGGCGCGCCCACCTGGAGGGCGCCAACCTGGAGGAGGCCGACCTCTCCACCGCCGACTTCTCCGGGGCGTGGCTGGCCGGGGCCAACCTCGAGGAGGCCAACCTCACCGGCGCGAACCTGGAGGGTGCCTCCCTCGAGGACGCCAACTTCGAGGAGGCGGACCTGCACCACGCCAACCTCGCGGGCGCGCGCGCCCAGGGCGCCAACTTCGAGGAGTCGGTCCTGGCCGGGGCCAACCTCTCCGGTCTCCAGTGCGAGGGCGGCAACTTCGAGGAATCCGACCTGGCCGGCGCCGGCCTGCGCGGCGCGCGCCTCTCCCGGGCCAACATGGAGAAGTGCAACCTCCGCGGCGCAGATCTCTCCCGCGCCGAGCTGGCCGAGGCCAACCTCGAGAAGGCCCACCTGGACGACGCCAACCTCGAGGGTGCCGAGCTGCGGATGGCCAACGTGGAGAAGGCCTCGCTCCGCGGTGCCCGCCTCGCTGGCGCCGACCTCACCGCCGCCAACTTCGAGCGCGCCGACCTCACCGGCGCGGACCTCACCGGCGCCCGCACCGCCGGCACCAACTTCGAGGACGCCCGCGGCACGGACTTCCGCTTCTGACCGTGAGCCCCGGCCGCCGCGAGAGGGCTTGACCTGGGGGCCGGGAGGTCGCAGAACCTCCGCCCCCGGACCAGGAGCTCCTCCCAACAATGAAAATCCACGAGTACCAGGGCAAGCAGATCTTCAGTCGGTACGGCGTCGCCATCCCGCGCGGCATCCTGGTGCATTCGCCCGAAGAGGCGGAGAAGGCCGCCAAGGAGCTGGGCACGCCGGTGGTGGTGGTGAAGGCGCAGATCCACGCCGGCGGCCGGGGCAAGGGTGGCGGCGTGAAGCTGGCGAAGTCCCCGGCGCAGGCCAGGGAGCTGGCGACCCAGATGCTGGGGATGATGCTCAAGACCATCCAGACCGGTCCCGAAGGCCAGAAGGTCCGCAAGCTCTACGTCGAGGAGGGCCTGGACATCGCCCGCGAGCTGTACCTGGGCGTGACCCTGGACCGCGTCACCTCCCGCGTCACCTTCATGGCCTCCAGCGAGGGCGGCGTGGAGATCGAGGAGGTGGCCGCCAAGCACCCGGAGAAGATCCTCCGCGAGACGGTGGACCCGGCGGTCGGCTTCCAGGACTTCCAGGGGCGCAAGCTGGCCTATGCCCTCAATCTGCAGGGCGACTCGATCTCGAAGTTCGTCTCCTTCTGCAAGGCGCTCTACCGCGCCTACGTGGAGACGGACGCCTCGCTGGCGGAGATCAACCCGGTCGTCATCCTCAAGGACGGGAAGGTGGTGGCGCTCGATTCGAAGATGAACTTCGACGAGAACGCCCTCTCCCGCCACAAGGACCTCGCCGAGTACCGCGACATCCACGAGGAGGACCCGACCGAGGCCGAGGCCAAGGAGCACGACCTGGCCTACATCTCCCTGGACGGCAACATCGGCTGCATGGTGAACGGCGCCGGCCTGGCCATGGCCACCATGGACACCATCAAGCTGGTGGGCGGCAGCCCGGCCAACTTCCTCGACGTGGGCGGCGGCGCTTCGAAGGAGAAGGTGACCGCGGCGTTCAAGATCATCCTCCACAGCCCCAGCGTGAAGGCGATCCTGGTGAACATCTTCGGCGGGATCATGAAGTGCGACGTGATCGCCGAGGGCGTGGTGGCGGCCGCCCGCGAGGTGGGGCTGAAGGTCCCGCTGGTGGTCCGGCTGGAGGGCACCAACGTCGAACAGGGCAGGGCGATCCTCAAGGGATCCGGCCTGGCCATCATCCCCGCGGACAACCTGCGCCAGGCGGCCGAGAAGGCCGTGGCGGCGGTGAAGGGCTAAGGGAGGCGCGCACATGAGCATCATGGTCAACGAGAAGACCCGCGTGGTGGTCCAGGGCATCACCGGCTCCGCGGGCTCCTTCCACGCGAAGCAGATGCTGTCCTACGGGACGCAAGTGGTGGCCGGCGTGGTGCCGGGGAAGGGCGGCCAGAAGTTCGAGGACCAGGTGCCGCTGTTCAACACGGTGGCGGACGCGGTGAAGCAGACCGGCGCCGACGCCAGCGTGGTCTTCGTGCCGCCGCCCTTCGCCGCGGACGCGATCATGGAGGCGGCGGACGCCAACATCCCGCTCGTGGTCACCATCACCGAGGGCATCCCGGTGCTGGACATGGTCCGCGCCAAGCGCTTCCTCCAGGACCGGCCGGGGACGCGGCTCCTGGGCCCCAACTGCCCGGGCGTCATCACTCCGGGCGGCAAGTGCAAGCTGGGCATCATGCCCGGGCACATCCACAAGCCCGGCCGCATCGGCGTGGTGTCGCGCTCCGGGACCCTGACCTACGAGGCGGTGTTCCAGCTCACCAACCTGGGCCTGGGCCAGTCCACCGCGGTGGGCATCGGCGGCGACCCGGTGAACGGGACCGACTTCGTGGACGTGCTCCGGCTGTTCAACGCCGACCCGGAGACGGACGCGGTCATCCTGATCGGCGAGATCGGCGGCAGCGCCGAGGAGAAGGCCGCCGACTACATCGCCCGCGAATTCACCAAGCCGGTGGCCGGGTTCATCGCTGGCCAGAGCGCGCCGCCGGGCAAGCGGATGGGCCACGCGGGCGCGATCATCGCGGGCGGGAAGGGGACCGCCGCGGAGAAGATCAAGGCGCTGGAGTCCGCCGGGGTGGTGATGGCGCCTTCTCCGGCCGAGCTGGGGACGACGCTCCAGGAGGCGGTGAAGCGGGGGCCGAGGAAGAAGTAGGCCCGCCTGCCCTCGCGGCCAGCTCGGCCTGGATGAAGTGGTCGACCGTGTCCAGCTCGGCCGCGGTCGCCTGCTCCGACAGCCGCCCGCGCAGGGGGCGGAACTGGCGGTCCGTCATGGTGGAGGACCAGTCCTCCTTCGCCAGGTCGAAGACCTTGAGCGCCTTGGGCACCGCGGTCTTCAGGTAGCCCAGGTGGCACTCCCGGCAGGAGTGCGCCAGGAGGAGCTCCCGGACCTGCCCCTTGAGCTCCTCACGGGAGCCGAACGGGGGCGCCCCGGCGGTGGCAGGGACGGCGGCGAGGAGCAGCAGGGCGAGCGTGGCGCGCATGGCGCCCATCAGGTTAGCCACTCGCGGGCATCCGGCGGCGGGCTACCCAGCCAGCGGGCCATCGGCTAGAAGGCGCCCCCATGGCACTCGAGCGCACGTTGTCGATCATCAAGCCGGACGGGTTGGAGAAGGGGATCATCGGGAAGGTGGTGGCCCGGTTCGAGGAGAACGGGCTGAAGCCGGTGGCGATGCGGATGCAGTGGCTCTCCACCAAGGAGGCGGAGGGCTTCTACGCGGTCCACAAGGCGCGGCCCTTCTTCCGCGACCTGGTGACGTTCATGACCTCCGGCCCGGTGGTGCTGATGGCGCTGGAGGGCGAGAACGCGGTGGCGAAGAACCGGGAGATCATGGGCGCCACCAACCCCGCCAACGCCGCCGCCGGCACCATCCGGAAGGACTTCGCCACCAACGTGGAGAAGAACACCGTCCACGGCTCCGACTCGCTGGACAACGCGAAGATCGAGATCGCGTACTTCTTCCGCGAGACGGAGCTGTCGGCGTACGACTGGAAGCGGTAGCGCTCCCCGATCGCTACTCGATCGCTCCTCCCGCGCTGATTCCGACGATGATCGATTGCGTGGTCGAATTCACCGTGACGGTGTCCGGCGCGCACGGCGACGTGTCGGTAGTGGCGGCGCCAATCACCGTCCCAGTGGTGCTGATGAACCCTGCGGACCACTGGTAGAACTGCACCTTGAAGTGGCAGATCGGATTGGCGGGCTGGCAGAGAAGCCCGGTCGCCGGGTTCACCAGCACCCGGTCGAGATCGAACCCGTACGAGTCCAGCAGCGTGGTCCCGCCGTTGAGGCGCACCGACCCCTTGGTGGCGGTGTGGAGGATGCCCAGGGTGGTGCCGGCGATGGGGACGTTGAGGTTCTGGTCGGCGAGGGAGATCGACAGGTTCTGGGAGAGGCCCTTCCCGAGCCCCGCTCCGCATGAGCCCGAGAAGGGGGTCGGGACGAGGCTGCCGTTCTCCGGCAGGCCGGTGTAGAGCAGGTGGTACTCGGTCGAGACCTGTTTGTCGGACTGGTAGACGCCGTCCGGTCCGTTCCAGGTGCCGTTGTTGTTCTCGTCGAAGAAGTTCTCGCCCAGGTCGAACACCCCGTTGTCGTTCGCGTCCACCAGGCGCTCGCCCTGGTCGTAGATCTGCTCGCCGTTGTCGTACGAGCC
>DATBSS010000436.1:0-7915 GCA_036559665.1 Myxococcaceae bacterium | reverse complement strand
AACATGGTCGCGTTCCTCGGTTGGGACGGGTTCCATAGCTTCGTCCTGGGCTATCGCGACATGTGCAAGGCGGCGGACGCGGCGCAGACGTTCGCGGCGCTCTACGACGCCGGGCGGGCCTACGGGAACCGGATGGGGCCTTCCATGGTGCGGATCGTCACCACCTTGGTCACCTTGGGGCTCAGCGCAGCGACCGGGATGTCGGTGCCGGTGACCCGGCTGCCCGGAGGAGGGCAGGCGGTTGCGAACGGGGAGGCGATGGGGTTTCGCCTCGGGGCGGTGTCGAGTGGCTCCGTCTCGGTCAGTGCCACCGGCACGATCAGCCTGGTCTTCGCCAACGAGGCCACGATTGTCGGTCTCGGTGGCACGCAAGCCAGTTCCAAGGAGTCGAAGGAGACCGGGCGGGTGATCTGTCCGCGCGGTCCCGGGGCAGCGACCGGACCACTGCCGAAGGGCCATGTCCCGGTCAGCCGTTGGGTGAACGAGGCGGAAGCGAAGCTCTGGCTCAAGAACGGCGGCACGTACATTCCCCACGGTATTGGCGGCGAAAGCGGTCGCGTCTACGTGACGGTGCCAGGAGCGCCGCGACCTGGAGGGACCGGGCCCATCCGCATCGACTTCGCGGTGCCCTCGACCGCGCTCAATGCGGCTGGCAAGGAGGGCTGGTTCCAGATCATCCAACCCGTCCAGAACATGCCAATCTACAACGTCACGATCACCTGCCCGCCGGGGATGTAGCTCATGACCGCAGTGAACTTGACCTCGGAGTTCGGCCTCGTGGTGAGGCGCGCCGCTCTTGAGCAGCGGGGCGTGAGCTACGGGAAGTTGCTCGAGCTGATGGAAGCCAAGAAGCCCCTCGACGCGAGCGAGGAGCTGGTCTCTTTTGGACCTCACTTCGGCTCCGAAGCGGCGACGGAGTTCGTGCGCCGGCTGGAAGCCGCCGGGATGATCAACATCGAGGACTTCTTCATCCTCGTCGGTGATTTTCCCGAGTGGTGCGGCTTCAAGGGGTTCCTAAAGCGGCCGTCTCCCAAGGGACCGGGTGCGTAGGAACAGGGCCCGCATCATCCTGCAACGAGTGGAGCATGGCGGGCACCCTGATCGTGAATGAGGGATCCATCTGGATGCCACCGGGTTGGATCTTCGACAACGTCCTTGCAGACCTGGCCGCAGAGCTTCAGCAGCGCCTACCGACGCTCGCTGCGCGCCTCCTCGACGGCCGGACCGACAGGTCCGTGGGCTACTTCGACTGCGCCTCCCTGGAGCCGGCCGCGCTCCGCGAGTTGCTCCACGCCGCGGAGCGCGTGCTGGACAGAACGCCCACCGCCGGCGCGGGAAGCTTCCATGACCCTTCGGGCTTCCCGGGGTACGTCCGCAACGTTCGCGACCTGGTCGCCCTCCTGCGCGAGGACCCACGCGCCGGCACCAACGGCGGCTCAGGCCACGGGTCCTGAGGGGTGCCCAACGTCAGGCCCTTTCGGTAACGCAGGTGACCGGACGGCAGCGGACTCAAGCGGACGGGCGGCATCACGCAACCCCCCGTCTTCACAACCAAACCAAGTGGCTAGGGTCGGACTCGAACCGACTACCTGCGGATTATGAGACCGCCGCTCTAACCAGATGAGCTACCTAGCCGTGCGGATGCGCCTCATACCGTCCGCGGGAGGCGAGGGCAAGCTGTGCAACTGCGCGAGCACGGTGCGCTGCGAAGCGTGCACGGGGTGGCACACCGGGGTGGCCCAACCCCCCGAAGGGAGGAGGGAAAGGGGCCTGGCACGACGGCTGCTTTGAGGGCCGGTCATGAAAACCACCACGCTCATGATGCTGGCGATGTTCGCGGCCGTGCCGGCGGCTGCGCAGGACATGCGGGACGCTCCCTCGCTCGTCAACAACGACCCGACTTGGGCGGAGACGGCGCGCTTCTTCGCCGGCGCGCGCACCGGTGTCGGCATCCCGCCCGGCGGAAACGGCGTGGCGCCCACCCTCGGCTTCGAGATCGGCGTCTCCGCGCCCAGCGGCTTCGGCTTCGGCCTCCACCTGCTGGGGATGAACAACCCGCCGGCCATCACCGCGCTCGGCATCCCGAAGGCCAACTGGGGCGTGGGCGCGCTGGCGGACCTGCGCATGTACTTCCAGACCGTCGAGCCCCTCACGCTCTACGCCACCCTCGCGGGCGGGTTCCTTGCCGGCCCCGGCCAGGACGGCTCCAACGTGGTGCTCCCGCTCGTCAACCCCGGCTTCGGCGCGCGCGTGAAGTTCACCGACCAGATGTACGTCGCCTTCGAGTTCGGCGCGGCCGGCTTCTTCATCCCCTTCGTCAACCTGTCGGTGGGCTGGGAGCCGCAGCGCCTGACCAAGGTCAAGACGTACCAGCCCGCCGCCGCCTGCACCCCGGTCCCGTGCACGCCCACTGCACCGCCGAACGTCGACGCCGCTCCCCCGGCCTAGCCTGACGCTTCGTGGTAAGACGCCGCCATGAACCAGTGCATGTCCCTGGTCGTGGCGGCGTTGCTGTTCGGTAGCTTCAGCCTCTCCGCGCCGGCGCTCGCCGCCGGCCTGGACCGCGACGGCCTCCTCACCGAAGCGCCCGCCACCCCCGACACCGGCAACATCCGCATCTCCGGCGGCGGCGAGGGACAGGTGGCCGGCGGCGCCGCCGGGACCGTCAACGCCAACGTGATGTGGACCCCCGTCGAACACCTCGCGGGCGACGTGAGCGGGTACTTCCTCAGCGAGGGCACCTTCGGGCCCAGCGCCCGCGTCCGGTACCAGGTGCTGAACCAGGTCTCGCACGGCGTCGACCTCGCGCTGGGCACCCGCTACAAGTGGATCGGCTTCACCCTCAACCCGAACGTCGGCCCCCACCGCGGCGAGCTGGAGCTCCTGGTCGCGGTCGGACGGAAGCTGGGCCCGATCGACCTGATCCTGAACGCGGTGCTCGGCTTCGAGGTCGGCGAGAACGGCAAGGACGGCGAGGTGAAGGCCCTGGCCGGCTACCGCCTGTCCGACGCGCTCCGCATCGGCGTGGACGCCCGCGTCCAGGCGGAGTTCCAGGACCCGACCGGCGTCAGGGTGCCGAACTTCACCAACGACGTGGCGATCGCCGCGGGCCCCACCGCCTCCTGGCTGGTGACGCCGAAGATGGAGGTGCAGGCGCTCGCCGGCACCTTCAAGGGCCGCGGCGACCCGGTGCCCGGCTTCGGTGGCCAACTCTTGCTGTCCGTCGACCTCTAGGGAATCCCATGTTCTGTCCCAACTGCGGAACGCGCGTCGCGCAGGGCGTGACGGTCTGCCCAACGTGCAGCACCAACCTGTCGAGCCACCTCGGACAGCTGCAACCGCCGCCGCCACCCCCGCCGCCGCCTCCTCCTCCGGGCTCGCCGGGGATGATGGTCTCCCAGCCGCCGCGCGCGCTCGGCGGGGTTTCGGACAAGAGCAAGATGGTCGCTGGGCTCCTGCAGATCTTCCTCGGCCCGTTCGGGGTGGGCCGCTTCTACACGGGGCACGTCGCCATCGGGATCGCCCAGATCGCCGTCACCTGGGTGACCTGCGGCGTCGGCTGGCTGTGGCCGTTCATCGACGGCATCATGATGCTCGCCGGCAAGGTGAACGACTCCGACGGGCGGCCGCTCCGGGACTGACGCTACGTCACGCGGCCCTTCAGCTCGGGGTGGGGCCGCTGGATGATCTCGGTGGTGACCAGCATCCCGGCGTCGATCGCCTGAGCGGCGGCCTCCAGCGCGGCCTGGACCATGTGGAGGCTGCCGGAGAGCCCGTAGTACCCCTTGCCGCCGATCCCGCGGGCCAGGTGGAGGCGGGTGAGGAACACCTCGGCGCGCTTGAGCGCCGCGTCCGCCGAGCGCACCGCGCTGGCCACCGTCTGCGTCTCCACGAAGCCCAGGCTCTCCTCTTCGCGCTGGTGGAACCGTCCCTGGAGCCCGGCCACCAGCGGGGCGGCCGCCTGCGGCAGCAACAGTTGGTCCAGCAGCGAGCTCCCCGCCGCCTCCACCGCGGCGCGGAACGACTCCTCCACCTCGCCCACCTCGCCGCCGAACAGCAGCACGTACTTGCCCGGCGTCACCGCCTCTGCCAGGCCGATCCGCGCCCGCGCCCGCTTGAGCAGCGCGTCCGCCACCACGAAGCCGCGGGCGATCGAGTCCAGCTCCACCACCGCCAGCGCCGGGCCGCCGAGATCGGGAAGGACCACGCTCGCGTACGCTTCAGACAATGCGGAAGTAGTCCTTGAGCGTGCAGCGCCGCTCGCGGGTGAAGGAGAGCGCGGTGGTCAGCCCCTCGCCGGTCGGGGAGGCGATGGTGAAGGACGTGTAGCCCTCCCCGGTGAGGCCCAGCCCCGCGTACGAGGGCCCGTTCTTCACGAAGATGGAGGTGTTGATCACCCGCGCCATGGCGTGGAGGTTGTCCAGGCTGGTGGAGTGCATGGTGGCGGTGTGTCCGAAGCCGTGCTCCGCCTGCACCGCCGCGGCGATGCAGTCCTCCACCGTCTTCAGCCGGCTGAAGCCGATCACCGGCATCAGCAGCTCCAGCTGCACGAACGGATGGCTGGGGTCCACCTCGGCGAAGAGCAGCCGGGTGCCGGCGGGGACGCGGATCCCGGCCGCGTCGGCGATCTTCGTCGCGTCCCGCCCCACCCACTCCTTGGTCGGGTGCGCCTCGGTGATCACCAGCTTCTCCAGCCGGTTGATCGCCGCCCCCGTCACCTCGAAGGCGCCGTTCTCCGCCATAAGCTTCTTCAGGCGGTCGGCGATCGACGAGACGGCGAAGACCTCCTTCTCCACGATGCAGACGATGTTGTTGTCGAGCGAGGCGCCGTTGACGATGTCCGCCGCCGCCTTCTCGAGGTGCGCGGTCTCGTCCACCACCGCCGGCGGGTTGCCCGGCCCGGCCGCGATGGCGCGCTTGCCCGAGTTCATGGCCGCCTTCACCACCGCCGGCCCGCCCGTCACCACCAGCAGGCGCACGTTCTGGTGCTTCATCAGCGCCTGAGCGGAGTCGATGGTCGGCTCGGCGATGGCGGTCAGCAGATTCGCCGGGCCGCCCGCCGCGACGATGGCCTCGTTGAGCTGTTCGATGTGGTAGGCCGAGGTCTTCTTGGCGCCCGGGTGGACGTTGAACACCACCGCGTTCCCGCCCGCCACCATCCCGATCCCGTTGTTGATGATGGTCTCGGTGGGGTTGGTGGTGGGGGTGATGGATCCGATCACCCCGAACGCCGCGCGCTCCATGATCGAGATCCCGTGGTCGCCGGACCAGGCGAGCGGCCGGAGGATCTCCGTCCCCGGCGTCCTGTTGGCGCACAGCAGGTTCTTCTGGATCTTGTCCTTGACGTTGCCGAGCCCGGTCTCCTCCACCGCGCGGCGGGCGAGGTCCTCCGCCAGGCGGCGGGTGGTCTCCCGCATCGCCTCGATGACCACGTTCCGCGTCTCCAGCGGCGTCTCGCTCCACTGCTCGAAGGCGGCGCGGGCGGCGGAGGTGGCGCCGTCCAGGTCGTCGAAGATGCCGCGCCGCCCGCGGATCACCGCCGGCGCCCGGCCCGGCTGCCCCGGCGTCCCCGGCACCACCCCGTCCACGCCGTAGCGACGCTCGGCGCCGCGCCGGTCGTCGGCGTGGCCCTGCGGCGGCTGGGCGGGCCGGTTCTCCGGGCGGGGGAGGTCCGACAGCTCCGGAGAGAGCTTGCGGACCACCTGGTCCACGATGACGTTGATCTGCTTCTCGGTGAGGTTCACGGCCACGCCCTCAGCTCTTGACGTACTTCAGCGTCCCGCCCACCTCGATCTCGTCGACGATCGCCATGATCGTCGCGTCCACCGGGCGGTCCTTGGTGACCTTGGTCTGCCGCGCCGACGACCCGGAGGCATAGAGCACCACCTCGCCCACGCCCGCGCCCACCGCGTCCACCGCCACCACCACGGTGGACGTCGGCTTGCCCTCCAGGTCCAGCCCGCGCACCACCAGGAGCCGGAGACCTTCGATCTCCTCCTCCTTGCGGGTGGCGACCACGGTCCCCACCACCTTGCCGAGCAGCATGGGCTAGGTCTCGCCCAGCTCCGCCTTGGCCTTGTCCTGCCGCCCCAGCGGGAGGGCGAGGTCGATGTTCGAATGCGGCCGCGGGATGACGTGGACGGAGACCAGCTCGCCCACGCGCTCGGCGGCGCGGGCGCCGGCCTCGGTGGCCGCCTTCACCGCCGCCACGTCGCCGCGCACGATCGCGGTCACGTAGCCGCCGCCGATTTTCTCGTAGCCGACCAGGTCCACCTTGGCCGCCTTCACCATCGCGTCCGCGGCCTCCACCATCCCCACGAAGCCCTTGGTCTCGATCAACCCCAGCGCGTCAGCCATTCGATTCGCCTTTCTTCAACACGCAAAGCTCGCAACGACAGACTACTTGTCCTTGAACGGCGCGTTCTCCTTGCCGGTGATGGACTTCAGCGCCGCCACCGCCGCCTCGGAGGCCGAGTCGATGTCCGCCTCGCTGCCGCACATGTAGAGGCGTCCGAAGGCGCCGAACGGCGTCACGTCCACCAGCCGCACGTCGGCCGCCTTCTCCGCCTCGTTGGCGGCCAGCGCGGCGTAGGCCGCCGGCTCGCACTCCAGGATGAAGAGCGACTGGCCGGGCTCGATCATCGAACCGAAGCGGATCTTGTCGAGGATCATCGCGTGCATCGGCTCGATGGCGCGGATGATGGTGTTGGAGACCAGCTTGGGCTTGAGGCGGTCCTCCTCCGCCACGCCGATGTGCTTGAGGATGGATTCCCCGGCGCTGCGCACCTCGCCCTTGTCCTCGCTGTGCACCTCCAGCATCCCGTAGGCGCGCTCCACTACCAGTGTGGCCGGCTGCACCTTGGTGCCCTTGAGGGCCACGTCGATGATCCCGTGGATCGCCATGCCGGGCGCGATCTCCACGAACAGTGAGGCTACGTAGGGGACCGGGAAATAGCCGCGGCAGGTGGTGCAGATGTGCGCCGCCAGCTGGGGTTGTAGCGAGTCCAGGAAAACGAAGGTCCTCAGCGACGTGGCCACGGGATTCCCCTCCGGCCGCGCCTCTTAGCCGCTTCACCGCGCCCTCACAAGCGCCGCGTCGGCGGCGCTTGCGCACCCTCCGCGCCGCACCTAAGGTCTCCGGCATCGCCAGGTTGTTTTTGCAACGGGGTGGTGCGGCTTGACGATGGAAGCGTACGGCCTGACGGACGTCGGGCGGAAGCGCCAGCACAACGAAGACTCGATGCTGGTGGACCCTTCGCTGGGTCTCTACGTCGTGGCGGACGGGATGGGCGGCCACGCCGCCGGGGAGGTCGCCTCGGCCAAGGCGACCGAGGTGGTCAAGCAACACATCAGCGCCAACCGCCAGGTGCTCAAGGACCTGGCGTCCAACGCCACGCAGCAGAACCGCAGCAACGCCGCGGCGCTGGTGGAGCTGGCGGTGCAGAAGGCCTGCGCGGAGATCTACAAGCAGGCCGTCGCGGACAGCACCAAGCGCGGCATGGGCACCACGCTGGTGTGCCTGACGCTCTCCGGGAACAAGGGCGTGATCGGCCACGTGGGCGATTCGCGCGTGTACCTGGTGCGCAACGGCCAGTGCCACCGGCTCACCGAGGACCACACCCTGGTCGCCGCCCAGCTCAAGGCGGGCACCATCAGCAAGGAGCAGGCGGCGTCCTCGCAGTACCGCAACGTCATCACCCGCGCCGTGGGCATCCAGGAGTCGGTGCAGGTGGACACGCTGATCGTGGAGGCGGTGCCGGGGGACACCTTCCTGCTCTGCTCGGACGGCCTCCACGGCTACCTCAACGACGACGAGGTGGCGCCGCTGGTGGCGGCGGTGCCCGGCAAGGACCTGCCCAAGAAGTTCATCGCGCTGGCCAACGAGCGCGGCGGCAAGGACAACATCACCGCGGTC
>DATBSS010000435.1:0-3093 GCA_036559665.1 Myxococcaceae bacterium | reverse complement strand
CACGATGAAGTTCACGATCACGAGGATCACGAAGACGATGCCACCGACCACGAAGTTGCCGCGCGCCACGAAGTTACCGAACGCGTAGACGACCTCGCCTGCGTCACCCACCGACAAGATCAGTCTGGTGGTCGAGACGGTGAGCGCCAGCCGGTACATGGTGGTGATCAGCAGCAGCGTGGGGAAGACGGAGAGCTGCAGCGCCTGGGGGATGTAGAGCGACGTCAACAGCAGCATCACCGAGAGGCTGATGTTGAACGTCAGCAGCACGTCCAGCAGCGCCGTCGGCAGCGGGACGATCATCATCCCGACGATCGCCACCACGATGATGGCGAGGACGATGTCCGAGTACTTCGAGATGAAGTTCTTCCCCATCGGCTAAGGAAGCATCCTACCCCATCCGGGGGTGGAAGATCAGCGCCGGGCGCGGCCGCGGGCCTTGGCCCGGTCGATCAGCTTCTGGGCCCGGGTCACGAACGGGTCGGTGGCCGAGGCCAGGCTGGTGGCCTTCTTGAGGTCGGACAGCCCCTGCTTGAGCTGCCCGGAGTGGATGCGGATCTCCCCGCGGTACACCCACGCCGCCACGTCCTTGGGGTCCAGCTTGATGGCGGATTCGAACAGCGGGAGCGCAGCCGGCGCCTGACCCTGGGCCAGGTAGATGGTGCCCAGCATGGTGTGGGGAAAGGCATCCTCCACACCCAGCCCCACCACGGCCTCGAACACCACCTTGGCCTCCGGGAGGCGCCCGGCCTCGAACAGGTGGTGGCCGAACAGGCACAGCTCGGCGATCTGCTTGCGGCTCATCTGCTTGAGCACCTCGCCGCTGGCGCCGTCGTGGAGCCAGGCGTCGAGCTTCTCGATGGGCAGCTTGACGGACGGGTCCGTCACCAGCTCCACCTCGCCGGAGGCGCCCTTCTTCTTCTTGCGCTTGCGCCCCTTCACCGGGTCCGGCGGGTCGGTGGTGGGCAGGGTGGCGATGGGCGGCTCCATCTCGCCCAGTGACGGGGCGCGGCGGGAGAGGCCCAGCGGCCGGGGGATCTCCTCGGTGGGGCGCTCGCTGGGGGAGACCGCCTTCTTCTTCTTCTCGAAGTAGTGGACCGGTACTCGCCCCGCCATACGAGCCCTTTGCCGCGGTCACTTCTTCCGCGGCTGCGCTCCGGCCCCGCCACGCGGCTGGGCCTGCACCTTGGAACCGGCCGGCTTGGAGGACACGGGCTTGGACTTCTGCGGCGACCTCGCGGGCGCCGGCTTCTGGGAGACCACCTGGGAGGCGGGCTTCTGGGCGGCGGACGAGGACGAGCCGTACCTCGGGGCGGCGGCCATCCGCGGGTCGGAGGCCATGGACGGGGACGCAGCCTCCAGCGTCTGGAGCGCGGCCGCGGCCAGAAGGCGCGCGCGGCGGGTGAGCGGGTCCCGGTTCTCCGGGTCCAGGTCCACCGCCCGCTTGAAGTCCCGCGCCGCCTCCAGGATCTTGCCCTGGCGCAGGCAGACCTCGCCGCGGTTGACGTAGGCGGCGATCTCCTTGGGGTTGAGGCGGATGGCCTCGTTGAACAGCTCCTCCGCCTTCTCGAGGTTCTCGCGCGCCAGGTACACGGCGCCCAGCGCGGTCCGGTAGTACGCCTCGCGCGGGTCCAGCGCGCACAGGGCGTCGAAGATGACGCGGGCGTCGTCGTACCGGCCCTGCTCGTACATGGAGTAGCCGATGACGGCCATCTCCAGCATCTCGGCGCCGGAGACTGCGGACAGCTCGGCGAGCGTGATCTCCCCGCGCACCCAGGCGGAGACGCGCTCCGGCGAGTACAGGGTGCTCGCCAGGTACGACGCGTCGTCGCTCTGCTTATCCACCGGACTCATCGTCTGTCGCTGGGGAGCCAAAGTTTCCAGTCAACCGTTAGAAGTTCCCGTACCGGTTCTTCTTGGCCTGCTGCTGCTGCTGCTCGCGCTCCTCCAACAGGTTGGCGGCCTCCTCCTGGCTGTCCATGGCCGCCTCCAGCTCCGCCATCTTCTCCGGGGAGGCGCCGGACAGCTTGGCGCCCTTGAGGGCCTTCTTGAGCGTGCGGGCCGGCCGCATGGCGCGGTTCTTCCCCAGGATCTCGTTCAGCCGGTTCAGCACCTCGCCGATGGTGGCGCCGTCCACCCCCAGCTCCTTGAGCTTCTGCTGGAGGGTGTTGAGCGCGCTGGGCAGGCGCTGGGCGTCCTTGCCTTCGGCGCCCTTGGCCTCGTGGAAGATGGATTCGGCGACGTCCTTGAGGACCTGACCGGCCTGCTGGCCCACCTCCGTCCCCGCGGCCTTCTCGATCTGGCCGCTGAAGTCCGCGACCAGCTTCGAGATCTGTTGCTGCGACTGCTGGGGGACTCTCATATCGGACATGACGGCGCTCCGGCTCTGGCTCTGCCTTCAAGCAAAGAGCCATTCGTGCCATAACACCAGAAAGCTGCGCGGCTCTGCAACCGCGTGCTACAAGCGGCGCGCATGGCGGTCCTGGCGAGCGACTCGGAGGGGAACCGGCTCCTCGCCGCCGGGATGCCGGCGGAGGCGCTGAAGTCCTTCCAGGCCGCCCTGGCGACCGCTCCCCAGGACCCCCGGTGCCTCCTCGGCCTGGCGAAGGCCCACATGGCCCTGGAGGGGCGGGAGCCGGCGCTGGCCGCGCTGGAGGCGCTGCTCAAGCTCAAGCCGGACCACCTGGAGGCCCGCAGCCACCGGGCGCTGATCCGCCTGGCCGCCGGGGACAAGGCGGCGGCGGCCGAATTGGAGGCGGTGGCCCGCGACCGCCACTCCGGCTTCGCCGAGCACTTCAACTACGGCCAGTACCTGATCTCCGCCGGCAAGCACGCCGAGGCCGGCAAGGAGCTGATGGTGGCCCAGCGGATCGAGCCGCGGGACCCGCGGCCGCATCTCCTGATGGCGGCGCTCGCCCAGAACCGGGGCGACGTGGCGGGGGCCATCAGCGCGCTGCAGGCGGCGACGCAGCTGGTGGGCCCCCAGATCTCCGCGCCCTGGGCGGCGCTGGGGCACATCTACCGGGCGGCCGGCCGGGGGCGCGAGTCGGCGCAGGCCTTCCTCGAGGCGCTGCAGCGGCGCCCGGACGACTA
>DATBSS010000434.1:0-15156 GCA_036559665.1 Myxococcaceae bacterium | reverse complement strand
CTACGGTCTCCTGAGCTGAAATCCATGCCTACCGCCTACTTCGCCTGCGCCGCCGTCCTCCTCGCCGCTGATGTGCTCCTGCGACCGTGGGACTCCTGGAAGCGGCGCGGTGGCTACCACCTGGTCTACCTCCTGCTGCCGTACGCGCCGCTGTTCATCGGCCCGTTCATACCGGTGCGGTGGCTGACGGTGGTCTTCGGGGTGGTGGCGCTGGGCGCGCTGCTCAACTTCGCCAACATGGTGGGCCTCGTCAGCTACCCGCGCTTCTTCATTCCCGCCGCGCTGGTGTCCGTCGCCTTCTTCGGCGCCGCGCAGGTCCACTGGTACGGGCTGTTCCAGGCGATGCCGGTGTTCGGGCTGGCGTTCATCCTGGCGGCGACCACGCCGGGCGCCCGTCCCGAGGGTTTCCTCCAGAAGCTGTGCCTGTCCTGGCTGGGCAGCCTGGTCTACGGGTATCTCTGGGCGCACGCCTCGCTGTTCCTGGACACCGACTTCCAGGGCCTGGGCGACGGGAGGTCGTGGGACCTGCTGGCGCTCCTGTGCGCCAAGGCCGGCGACACCGCCTGGGTGGCCGCGCGCGAGCGGCTGCGCCTCCGCTCCTGGTTGGTCCAGGTCCTCACTACCGTTCCAGGCGCGGTGGTGGGTGGGGCGGTGGCCGCGGCGCTCTTCCCGCCGAGCGGCGCCACGCGCTGGGAGATGCTCCTCTTCGGCGCGGTGGTGGGGCTGGGGCTCGGCGTAGGGAGCTTCGGCCACGAGCTGATCGTCGCCGACGTGCTGGAGCAGAAGCAGCGCGTCCCGCTGAAGTCGACCATGCTCTTCGCGTTCAGCTTCTCGCTCGCGCTGGGGTACCACCTCATCCGCTACTTCAGCTTTCAGAGCGCGCGGGCGTAGAGCTGCAGCTCGTGCTTCACGCGCATGCCCAGCGCTCGGGCCTGCGCGCGCGAGGGCTTGTTGCTCTCGGAGATCCAGGTGCTGTCCAGGGTGCGGAACCCTTCGCGCTGGAGCCGGCGGATCAGCTCCGCCATCACGATGCGCATCAGCCCCTGGCCCTGCTGCGCCGGGCTGGTGGCGATGAACTGCGCCAGCGCCGCGTCCAGCGAACGCGAGCCGGCCAGGAACTTCGCCCAGCCCAGGGGGAACAGGCGCCCGCCCATCCGCCGGAAGAGGGCGTTGAAGTCAGGCAGGAACATCCCCACCCCCACCGGCGCCCCGTCCAGCTCGATGAACACGGTCAGCTCCGGGCGCACCACCCGCTTCATCGGCCCGGCCATGAAGTCCACCTCCGCCGGGTCCATGGGGACGAAGCCGTAGTTCTGCACGAATGACTCGTTGAGCAGCGCCACCGCGGCGCGCACGTCCTGCTCGAAGCGGCTCTTCTCGAAGCCGCGCACCACCACCCGAGGGTCCTTCAACCAGGCGCGGTGCTTGGCCTCCAGCATCGCCTCCGGGTCGATCCGGGAGATGTCGTCCGTGCGGAAGGTCGCCAGCTTCATCACCGGCTTGAGCCCGCACCCCTCCAGGAGGCCGGGGATGTGGGGTGGGTTCCAGTTCTGGCTGAAGGAGGCCGGCTCGTCGAAGCCCTGGACCACCGCGCCCATGCATTCGCGGATGTTGAGCTCGTAGGGCCCGCGCAGCTCGGTGAGCCCGCGCGCGCGGTGGCGCTCGGCGGCGGCGTCCAGCAGCGCGCGCGCCACCTCCAGGTCATCGGGGCAGTCGAGCAGGCCGAAGAAGCCGGCGCGTTCGCCGTGGGCGGTGTTGGAGGCGTGGTGGACGTGTGCGAGGACGCGGCCCACTGGGCGCCCGCCGTCGGTGGCCAGCAGGAGTTGGCGCTCGCCGCGGCCGTCGCGCCAGAGCGGGTTCTTGTCGGAGAGCGACCGGGAGAGGTCGTCCAAAAGCGGCGGCGACCAGATGGGGTCGCCGCGGTGGAGCGAGAAGGGCAGCTCCAGGAACGCCCGGCGCTGGGCCCTCGTCCGGACCTCTTCGATGGTCACCGCCATGGAGCGGCCACCATGCCTAGCACAGGCGCCCGGCGTTCACCGGCCGGCGGCGATCACCATGCAGATGACCAGCGCGAACATCACCGCGCCCTCGATGAACGCCGCGGCCAGCATCATCGAGGTCCGGATGCCGCCCTCGGACGAGGGCTGCCGCGCGATGCCCTCCATCGCCGCCGCCGCCAGCTTGCCGATGCCCAGGCTCGCCCCGCACACCGCGATGCCCGCGCCGATTGCCGCCGCCAGCACTGAGAGGCTTCCCGTCATGTGACGTCTCCCACTGGTGCTCGCCGCCTTCGTCTCGGCGAGGGGCGCCCTTGAGGGGACCCACCAAGGGGTAACGGCCGGGCGGGCGGTCCGCCGGCCGGGGCATCACGCGCGCTACTGCGGCCTCTCAGGGGAACAGAGCGCCGCCACCACGTCGTCCACCAGCGTGGCGACCATCTTCGGCGCCTGGGCGGCGGTCCCCGACCCGCGGACCTGCGCAGGCGGACAGGAGAGGCGCGCCCTGGCGACCGGCCCGCCGCGGACGTCCATCTCCGGATACAGCACCAGGTCGCACCGCAGCGGTTTCCCGGTACGCTTCCCGGCGGGGACGGTCAGGTACGCGACCTCGATGGCCCGGGTCATCTTCCCGAGCGGGAATACCTCCAGCCGCGCCGGCAGGCCGGCGCACGAGGCCGGGGCGTTGGCGGGTCCTGCCGGCGGGTCGAACGAAGCCGCCGCCAGCTCCGGCACTCCGACCGAGGGCAGCGCGTGCGGCATCGGCGACACCCGGGTCCCCGCGCCTCCCAGCAGGTCTTCCACCGCCTGGAGCACGGCGGCGGTCAAGCGGTCCGCGTTCACGTCCAGCGCCGTGAGCGTCCGCACGACTCCGCCAGGTTCGAGCAGCGAGGCTCCGAAGGTGGTGCTGCGCTGCCTGGCCGGGTTCGCGAGCATCTGCACCTGGACCACGCGTTGCACGTGCTTCGCCACCAGCAGCAGGTCCCAGATGGCCAGCCCGAGCGACTGCCTGCAGAAGCTCGCCTGGGCCGCGGCGGCGGCCCGGTCGCGGGGAGAGCGCTGCGGGCCGGTCGGGCCGACCTGCTGCGCGCACGCCTCGCTGCTCCGCTTCCATGCGGCGGCCAACTCCGGCGGGAGGAACGCGGGTGGTGGGGCGGTGAAGTCGACGAACGGGGTCCGGGTGTTCAGCGTCCGGTGCTCGGCGGAGAGGTCGAGCGGCGCGCCGCCCTCGCGCGACAGCCGCTCCTTCACCGCCGCCTTGGTGGCCGCGGCCACGGCCGGGTCCACGCCCTCCCCGGCGAAGAACACCAGCGCGGTGGCGACCTGGGCGATCATGACCGTCCCACCAGGAACCGGGCCAGCGCCTGCGCCTTGGGCACCAGCGTGTCCACCTCGATGCGCTCCTCCACGGTGTGGAACCCCTTTCCCCGCGGCCCCAGGCCGTCGATGGACGGGATGCCCATCGACGAAGAGGTGCTGGCGTCCGACGCACCGCCCACCAGCGCCGCCTCTTCTCCACCAAGGCCCGAGGCCCGCGCGCAGGCCGCATACTCGTCCAGCAGCCGCGCGCTCGCCTCGGACCGCTCCAGCGGCATCCGGGACATGCCGCCGGACAGCTTCACCTGCGCGCCGGGGACGCTGGCCGCCGCCTCGGCCGCGGCGCGCTCCAGCTGGGCCATCAGCGCCTCGCCATCCGGGCGCGCGCAGAAGCGGATGTCCATCTGCGCCTCGGCCTCGTCGGGCACCGTGTTCTTCCCCTGGCCGCCGGAGACCTTCCCCACGTTGAGCGTGACGCCGCGCCCGTAGTCGGTGAGCTGCTGCGCCCGGTCGATGAACCGGGCCAGCGCCCAGATGGCGTTCACGCCCTCGGCGTGCGCGTTGCCGGCGTGCGCCGCCTTGCCGCGCGCGGCGGCGGTGACCGCCCCGGTGCCCTTGCGGCGGGTGATGATGGCGTCCTTCTCGCGGCCGGACTCGAACACCAGCGCCGCGGCGCAGCCCTCGATGGCGCGGCGGATGAGCGGCTGGCCCTCGGGGGAGCCCACCTCCTCGTCGGCGACGATCACCACCCGCAGCGGGACCGCGCGTTCCAGGCCGCCCTGCGCCTCCGCCACCGCGCGCAGGGCGAAGGCCACCACCACCAGCCCGCCCTTCATGTCCAGCACGCCCGGCCCTCGGCGGAGCGCGCCGTCTCGCCGGTAGCCCTCGAACTTCCCGGGCGGGAAGACCGTGTCCAGGTGGCCGATCAGCGCTAGCCCGCCGCGCTCCTCGGGGCGGGAGCGGAAGACGAGGTGGTCGGCGAAGCGCTCGCTGCGGACCACCTCCGCGGACAGCCCCGGCAGAAGGAACAGGTCGCGCAGCGCGGCGCCTACCCGGCGGCCGCCCTCGGGGTTTTCGGTGAAGGAGTTGATCTCCACCAGCGGCGCCAGCGCCGCCTCCATCTCGGCGATGCGGCCCTCCAGCCAGCGGGCGGCCTGCTCTGCGCGGTCGGACATGCAGCCGGCGAGGATAGCGCGGCGCTTGCCCAGCGCATGCCTGCGCCGGGCGCCTTCCCCCGCGCTCAGCGGAGGGCCACCAGCCCGACTCCGGTGCCCGGTCGTCCAGAGCTCGTGTGAAATATCCGGGTCAGGAGCTGTACTGCCGGCCCAACCCCACCGTGCCGCGCACCAGCACCAGCGCCGTGGCGAGGCCGAAGAGCCCCGGCTGCCACCACTGGTCCAGCACCCCGTCGCGCTCGTGTCGCTCCGGCCGCTCCGGGTCGTAGAGGACGTCGATCTGTTCGCCCTTGCTCGAGCGCCCGGGCCATCCACGCACAGCGCCCTGGACCTCCCGGCCGCTGATGGCCCGGAACGCGATGTCGGCGCACTCGGCGAAGCCGTCGAAGTTGCTCCGGCTCCCGTCCGGCGGCGGGCGCTCCTTGCACGAATGCACGCCGGTCACCTTGGCCGTGGCGGGCTTCGCCACCTTCCCGAACGCCAGCACCGGTTGCGCCTTGGTGTACGCCATCGCCCCCAGGATGATCGCCACGATGAGCGCCAGGTACGGCCGGATGGCTGCCATGTGCGCCACAATACCGCGCCTCTGAGACCAAGGAGCCACTCCGTGCCTCGCGCCCTCCTCCCCGTGGTCGCCGTCCTCGCCGCCGCCGTCCTGGCCTGCCCGACTCGCGCCCGCCTTCACCCCTTGACCGTCGATTACAACGTCCAGTGCGTGAGGTTGATGAACGAAGGGAGGTTGGACGACGCGGAGATTGCCTGCGACCACGCGCTCGAATTCACGCCCGACTACGCTGAGGTGTGGTGCAACAAGGGCCTCATCGAGATGTTCCGGGGGAAGCTGGACGCGGCGAAGGAACACTTCATCAAGGCCATCCGCCTGAACAACGAGCTGGCCCAGGCCTACAGCTCGTTCGGCGTGCTGGAGCTCCGCCAGCGCCACCCGGACCAGGCGCGCCTGCTGTTCGAGCGCGCCCTGAAGGTGAACCCGGACTACCTGGAGGCGCGGTACAACCTGGCGATCGCGTGGGTGGAGTTGGGCCGGCGGGACGAGGCGCGCCGCGAATACAAGACGCTGCTGCTGGTGAACCCGAACCTGGCGGACCCGCACCAGGACCTGGGCGTGCTGGCGCTGGAGGACCACCAGGTGGCCGAGGCCATCACGCATCTGGAGGCCGCGGTGCAGCTGAACCCGCGCCATCCCACGGCGTGGCTCAACCTGGGCGCCGCGTACGTGGAGGCCGCCCGCTACCAGGACGCGCAGAACGCCTTCCGCGCCTGCCTCGACGCGGACTCCCAAAGTCTCCCCTGCCGGCGCGCCATCGAGCTGGTGACCCGCGCCACCGCCGTGCAGACGCCGGTGCTCCAGGAAGCGATGCAGGCGGAGGGCCTGTATGCCCGCGGCCTGCGACAGCTGGAGAAGGGCGCGCGCGAGGCCGCCGAGCGGTCGTTCCGCGCCTGCGCCGGGAGCGACCTGGCGTGCCGCTACGCGTTGCACCAACTCCAGGAGGCGGATGGGAAGACCTCGGAAGCGGCCGCCACCTGCGCCGAGTTCCTGCGCGCGGCGGCGGCCGACCTCTACCCCCAGGAGACGGCGCACTGTGAGCAGGAGGTGTCCAGGTCAGGCTCCATGGCACCGCCGCGCCAGCCCCGTTAATCTCCCCCTTCCTGTCTTTCTTGAAGATGTCCGATCTCCCGTCAGCGGCCGGGCGCCTGCGCGCGGCCATCTCCCAGGCGTCGCACGGCCTCGTCGAGCGCGAGGCGCTGGTGGAGCTGATCGCCCTCTCCGCGGTCGCCGGCGAACATCTCCTGGTGGTGGGCCCGCCGGGCACGGCGAAGAGCGAGGCGGTGCGCCGGGTGGCGCGCGCGCTGGGCGGCCGGTACTTCGAATACCTGCTGGGCCGCTTCACCGAGCCGTCGGAGATCTTCGGCCCGGTGGACCTCCGCCGGCTGAAGGAAGGCGTGGTGGAGACGGAGACCGCCGGGATGTTGCCGGAGGCGGAGGTGGCGTTCCTGGACGAGGTGTTCCTCGGCTCCACCGCCATTCTGAACACGTTGCTGGCGCTGCTGAACGAGCGCACCTTCCGGCGCGGCCACACCCGCCTCGCCGTCCCGCTGCGGATCTGCGTGGCGGCGTCCAACGCCATCCCGGAGGACCCGTCGCTGGCCGCCTTCGCGGACCGGTTCCTGGGCCGAATCTTCCTGGAGTCCATCCCGGACCCGCAGCTGGAGGAGCTGCTGGAGGGCGGCTGGCGGCTGCAGGCCTCCGCGCCGGAGGGAGCGGCGAGCGTGGCGGACCTGGACGCGCTCTCCGCCGCCGCCGTGGCCGCGGACCTCTCGGCGGTGCGGGGTCCGCTGGCGCACGCCATCCGGTTGCTCCGGAAGTCCGGCGTCACGCTCTCCGACCGGCGGGCGGTGAAGGTGCAGCGGTTGCTCGCCGCGGCGGCGGCGCTGGCCGGGCGCGCTTCGCCCACCGAGGCGGACCTCTGGCCCATCGTCTACGCCGTCCCCACCGCTGACGGGCAGGCGCTGGCCCGCGCCGCGCTGCGCGACCTGCTGGCGAGGTCGGAGAATCCGACGCTGCCGGCGGCGTCGGCGGAGGCGTCCTCCGGCCCCAAGGCGCGCGCCATCCGGCTGATCCAGTTCGGCCGCGAGGCGCTGGGCGCCCGGCCAAAGAATGGGGACGACCAGGCGCGCTCCGCCTGGAGCCTGCGGCTGGAGGAGGTGGCACGGGCCATCGACGCCGGCTTCGCGCCGGAGGCACTGCCGGACGACCTTCGCGCCCTGCGCGAGGAGATCGTCGCCGCGGTCCGGGCCGGGCCGTGAGCCCGGAGCATGGCTCCATGAGTGGATCACCACCGCCGCCCGATCGGGACGACCCCGCGCGGCTCCCGCTGCGGTGGCGCGTCCGCGAGCCGCCGCTGGAGCCCGCCGCCGCCGCCGCCACCGGACCCGCCGCGCGCGCGCTGGCCCAGAGGCTCCTGGCGATGCCGGATGAACGGCTGCGCGCGCTCCGCGGCGTGTCCGGCGATGCGCTGCTGCTCGTCATCGGGGCGGGGGAGGACCTGCCCTGGGTGGACGGCGCGCAGTACCTGGGCCGCGACCCGGAGGCACCGGGGCTGCTGTTGCCGACGGCGCTCTGCCCGGCGGTGCCGTTGCCCCTGGTGGAGCGCGCGGTGATGCTGAGGCGGCGGACCCCGCCGATGCCGATGGCGGTGGTGCTGGACCCGCCGCTGCTGGTGCCGCTGGAGGGCGCTCGCCCGATGGAGCGGTCGGCGCTGCGGCAGTGGCTGGAGGGCGCGGCGTGACCCCGCTCCCGCCGGCCCTCGCCGCCTGGGCGGAGCCGCTCTCCCTCTTCCCGCCCGAGTTGGCGCTCTCCCTGGGCCCGTGCATCCGGAGGCTGGCCCAGGCGATGGGTCCGCTCTCCCGGCCCGCCGAGGAGATCTCCGACGACCCGAACGGGTACGAGGGGCTGAGCCGGCGCGGGTCCTACGAGCGGCTGCTGATCTCCGAGTGGCTGCTGGCGGACGAGGCGCCGGAGGAGTTCCTGCGGCGGGCGGCGCAGCGCGAGCACGCGTTCCTGGCGCTGTCCTTCCACCGGCCGGGCGGCTCGAGGCGCTCGCTGGCGCTGTTCGACGCCGGGCCCGAGCTGATCGGCGAGCCGCGGGTCGGCCAGCTCGCGGCGCTGGTGGTGCTCTCGCAGCGCGCCCGGCGCGACGGGGCCACCTTCGGCTGGGGTGTGCTGCAGGACGAGGCGCGGCGCGTCTGGGACGAGGTCACTCCAGCGTCCGTTCTCCAGCTCCTGTTCTCCAGGACCACGCGAACCGCGCGGGCGGAGGACGCGGCGGACTGGGCCCAGACGGCCGGGGCGCCGCTCGAGGCGGATGACCTGTGGGTGGTGGGGAGCCCGAGGACGGTGCAGGCCGGCGGGGCCGCGGCGAGCCGCGTGGAGTTGGAGGATCCGCTCGAGCTGGGCCGGCGCGACCTGGTGGCCACCGTCCGCCGCAAGGGCGCCGCGCCGCGGCCGGTGGAGCTGCCGCTGCCGGCGGCCGCCGACTGCGTCCGCCTCCTGCGCGATCCGTTCTCGGTGCGCCGGGCGCCAGTGACGCCTCAGAAGCCGCAGCTGTCGCCGGCCAACGGCATCGCCTTCGCGCAGAACGGCCGGCGGTTGCTGGTGCGCCACCGGGACGGGAGCGTGAGCGCGCACCCGGTGCCGAACTCGCCACGGATGTCGCCGGGCCTGCCGAAGACGTTCGAGCTGAGGCCGGAGGAGACGCTGATCGCCGCCGGGTGGATGCGCGGCGCCCGGGTGGTGCTGGTGCAGGACGAGGCGGGGTATTCGCTGCACGGGCTCCAGCGCCGGGCGGAACCGGTCACCTACTCGCTGGATGGGAAGGCGCGGCCCAGCCCCGGCACCGCCCCCGCACCGCTGCCGGCGCTGCTCTACGTGCGGGAGGAATCGCTCCTGGAGCGCGGGTCCAACTTCGTCCAGGTGTTCCTGGACGCGGAGGGGCACCTGTTCGCGCTGGGTGGAGGGCCGGACCGGGCGATCCACCGGGTGGCGTCCGACGTGGTCGCGTGCGCCGAGCGCGAAGGCCGGCTCCACCTCATCCGCGGGGTGAAGGGCGAGACGGGCTACCTCCTCCTCTACAACGTGGACGGCAAGGACGTGGGGATGACGTCCGGGATGCCGGGGCTGCACGCGTTCTTCGGCGGCGACTCGCAGTGGGTCGCGGTGGAGAAGGAACCGGACCACTGGGACGTGTTCACCGAAGCCCCGCGCGCCCGCCGGTACTCGATGAACGCCGCCGGGAGCGAGGTGTTCGGTGTCACCGCCTCTCCCCAGGGCCACGAGCCCGCGCTGCTGGTCGTCGAGCCCGACCGGCGGTCCGTCGGCCTGCTGAGCCGCGCGGACTACACGCCGCTCCTCAAGGTGGGGTCGCCCATCGTGCAGGCGATCGCCAGCGGGCGCGGGTCGGAGATCGCGCTGCTGGGCGCGGACGGGATGGTCACCGTGACGGCGGTCGGGCATCGAAGCAAGGTGCTGGAGCTGAAGCCGCCGCCCCGGCCGCTCGTTCGCATCGACCTGGCCTCGCTCCGGGACGAGGAGGAGGGCTGATGCGCAGCGTGGGTCAGGTTCCGCGCTGCGCACGGTGGGGCAATGGCGGTGCGGTCGTGGCACCGCGTGCCGCGGGGCGGTTTGGTCGCGGGACCTCCGAGTGCTTCGCGCGCTCGTTCGTGCCGGCCGCAGCGGAGGGTTCCTGATGCGGCCGCCTCGTCAGGCGGTACACCGCGGATCCGTAGAAGCCAGCGGCGTGTTCCTCTCGCCGAACGGCGGCGAGGCCACCCTGCGCGAGCGCGCCCTCTCGCTGTGGACGCCCGGCGCGGAGATCCACCGCCTTGCAGGTGGGCTGGCCGTACTGTTCCCCACCCCGCGCCGGATGCTCACGCGCGAATCACCCGGCGCTCCACTGGTCCGGCGGGGGACGTGGCTCTGCTCCGCGCCGCTCGCGAATGACGAGCTGGAGGTGTTGGCGGCGCCGCCCGGGAGCGTGGTGCTGGTGCACGGTGGCAAGGCGTGGGCGCTGCCGCACGGCGCCGCGACGCTGGAAGATCCCGCGCGGTGGCTGGATCTCGCCTCGTTTGAGGGAGCCTCGGTTCAAGGACTGGGACCCGCTCCGGAGCCGGTGCCCGAGGCGCTCCAGCCGTTGAAGCTGGCCCTGCGGCAGCGCGCCTCCGTTCCGGCCGAGAGCCCGGACGCCGCCGAGGTGGCGGAAGCCCTGCGCGTCGCGCTGGCAAAAGGTCTCCAGCCGCCCCCGGCCCGCGGGTTCCGCGCCTTCACCGGCCGCGTGATGCGAGCGCTGGCGCGGTTTCTCGCGGGACCGGGCACGGCCGTGGCGAAGCCACCGGGCGTGGTGGCCTCTGCCGGCCCCGGGCAACTGGTCCGCAGCTCCACCGTCCCAGCGCCTCCACCACCGCCGACCTGGCAGTCCCGCCTGGCCGACTGGCTGAACCGCGCTGCGATGAAGGCCGCGATGGCCTCCGGGCTGGCGCGCATCCTCGGCGCGCGCCAGGCCGAATACTTCAACCGGATGATGCGCTTCTTCGAGGACGGCGACCTGGAGCAGGCGCTCCGGCACGCCATCCCGCTGGGGGGAGAAGGTGGCGGCCCCGCGCGAGCCGCCCTCGGCGTGCCGAAGCCGCGCGAAGACCTCAGCATCCCGCTCGGCCCCAGGTCTCCCGGCGCCGCCATCGGCCTGGGCGGCGACCTGATGGAGGAGCTCCGCGCCCTGTACCGGCGCACCTTCCAACGCCTGGAGCGCGCGGGAGAGATCGAGCGCGCCGCCTTCGTGCTGGCGGAACTGTTGCGGGCCCACGAGGAGGCGGTGTTGTTCCTCGAGCGCCACGGGCGGCTGCGCCTCGCCGCGGAGTTGGCGGAGTCGCGCGGCCTGCCGGCCGGCCTGGTGGTGCGCCAGTGGTTCCTGGCCGACGACGTGGAGCGCGCGCTCCTGGTGGCCCGGAGGACCGGCGCCTTCGCGGACGCCATGCTCCGGCTCAATCGCACGCACCCGGACCGCGCGCGCAGCTTCGCGCTGGTCTGGGCGGGGGCGCTGGCGGAAGCGGGGAACTACTGGCAGGCGGCGGACGTTGTCTGGACCATCCCCGGCGCGATGTCGCTGGCGCTGGGCTGGCTGGACCGGGCGATCGAGGTGGGCGGATCCACCGGGGCGCGGGCGCTGGTGCGGCGCCTGTCCGCCGACGCCGAGGTCTTCGGCGAGATCCGGCCGCGCGCGCTGGCGCTGCTCCAGGCGCCGCTGGAGGAGGACGGAGGCGCGCGCTTCGCCTTCGCGGACGAGCTGAAGGGCCTTGCCGAGAAGACGAAGCAGGCGGTGCTCTCGCCTCCGCTGGCCGCCCTCGCGCGCGGGACGGTGCGGGCGCTGGCGCGCGACGCGGGGGAGGGCGCGGGCTGGGTCACCCGCCAGGAGTTGGAGCGGCTGGCCCGGATCGCCGGCGAGCCCGCGGTGGAGGCGGACCTGCCGCCGCTCCCGCCCGTGCGCCCGCGCCTCGGGGGGCTGCTCGTCCACCGCGCGGGCGTGCCGGGGCAGCGGCGGGTGTACGACGTGGCGCTGCTCCCCGGGGGCCGGGTGCTGGCGGCGCTGGGCGAGTCCGGCGCGGAGGTGTGCACGCGTGACGGGCGGCGGGTGCACCTCTTCGACGTGCCGGCGCACTCGGTGGTCGTCTCCGACCACGGCGACCGGGCCATCGCGGTGGCGCCGCGCGGGGACCTGAAGCTGCTCTCCCGGCTGGACCTCCGCACCGGGCAGGCCCAGCGCTGGTGCGAGGCGCCGCTGCGCGCGTTCGCCAAGGACTACGACGGGGACGTGTGGTTCGCCTCGGAGGTCGGCGCGCTGCTGGCGGTGGACGCCCGCGCGGACGGCCTGCGCGCGCTGTGGCGGCTGCCGCAGCTGCCCGGCGGAGTGCTGGGGATCGCCCGCAACCGGGCGCAGTGCCACGTCCTGGTGCAGCCCGACTGGGGGATGGGCGAACGCTGGACGCTGGAGCTCCCCTCGCTCACGCTGCGCGCGCGCACGGAGCTGGAGGGCGGGGCCAAGGGAACCATGTCTCTCTTCGCCGTGGCGCCGGACGGGACGGTAGCCTGCGCCGATTACCCCGGGCTGCTGGCGGCGACCGGCCAGCCGCTGGAGGCGGTCGCGCAGCACCTCCGGGTGTTCCGGACCCGGGAGTTCCAGCGGTCCATCGAGATCGGCTCGCTCGCCGCCAACCGCCCGCCGTCCGCGGGCAACGGCTTCGCGGCCGCGGTCAGCCCTACGCCCGGGAGCGTGCAAGTGACGGTGGCGGACACCGCGCAGCTCGCGGTGGTAGCGCGCGTCGAGCTGCCGGGTGCGCACCTGGCCGCCGTCCGGTTCACGGGCGAGGCGGTGGCCATCGCCGACGACGCAGGCCGCGTGCTGGCGCTGGACCTCGCCCGCGGTCGTCTGACCCACGAGCTGCGGCGCTGAGGGGCGCAGACGAGCGGTCACAAGCGGACGATGACCGTAACAAACGTGACGGTGGCCAGGTGGTCTGTGCCTGGCCTACTGCGCCTGATTGGGCGATGGCGGGAGTACTCATCGCGCAACCGCCACACGCCGGCATCCACGGGCCAGGCCCGCCACTCCGGTCCACCCAGAGGTACTCGAAGCGGATCTGCGGCGGGGTCTGGTAGAGCCGCAAGTTCGGCACCAACCGCCTCTGTCACGGAGGCGATGGCCGTGGACGCCATACTATGGTGCTGGTCGAACCGCGCATGGATGACGCCGCTGCACAGGAGATCGAAGCTTGCCGCGCGATCGCGGCCGGCCATGAGGGGCTCGAGCTCCTCGTCCTTTTCGGCTCACGGGCGCGCGGGGAGGCGCGCCAGGACTCGGACTGGGATTTCGGCTACCTCGCCGACGAGCGGTTCGATCCGCTGGATCTCCTGCCGCCCCTGGTCACCGCGCTTGGAACGGACCGGATCGATCTCGTCGACTTGAGGAAGGCGGGCGCGCTTCTGCGCTTCCGGGCGGTGCGCGACGGGCGCCCGATCTTCGAGGCCCGCCCGGGTCGTTTCCAGGAGCTCCAACTCGAGGCCGCGGACTTCTGGTGCGATGTCGAGCCGGTGCTGCGCCGCGCCTACGATGCCCTCCTGTCGGAGTTGGTGCCATGACGCTCGACCGCGCGATGCTCGCCGAGAAGGCGTCAGCCCTGGAAAGACACCTCGGCCGCATCGCCGACCGACTTCCGGAACGTCCGGAGGATCTCATGCCCGCGTCCGATGCATCGGACACGGTGATCCTTCACCTCTGGCAAGCCGTCCAACTTGTCATCGACCTGGCCATGTCGACGTGCGTCCAGCTCAAGCTGGGCGCTCCTGCGACCTATGCCGACGCCTTCCGGATGCTCGCCCAGGCCGGCCACCTCGACCAGGCACTCGCCAATCGTCTCGCGAAAGCGGCGGGCTTCAGGAACCTCGTCGTCCATGCCTACGAGCACCTGGACATGGCGCGCATCCATGCTGCGGCGAAAGCCGGGCCGGTGGACCTCCGGGCATTCCTCGCCGCGCTGGTGCAACTCCAGACGCCACGAGGGTAGTCACTTCACTTCATCCAGCTCCTCCGACGTGTCGAGGGACGAGCTGGCCGCGGCCCGAGTTGCGACGCTGAAAGCGCACCGGGCGCCCCCTCGCACGAATGCGACGGGGCGCCCGGCAGAACTGCTCAGACGAACTGGACGAGCGCTACTGCCCGACCGTCACGTCGTCGATCCGGAAGTCGGTCGGCGCCGAGCCGTTGCTGGTGGACCGGAACTGGAGCCGGATGGTCTGGCCCGCGTAGGCCGCCAGGCTGAACGCGCCCTTCTGCGCGTACGAGGCGTTCTTGTCCAGGTTGCTGTAGGTGGCCAGCGTCCCCAGCAGCGCGCCCGAGGTGTTGCGCACCTCGACGTAGAGGTAGTCGCGCTTCTTGTTGCCGGTCTCGCTGGAGGTCACGTTCAACCAGAGCCGCAGGTTGTTCCCGGAGGCGGGCACCTGGAAGTCCTGGGAGACGGTGCCGGAACCGTTGTTGGTCCCGCCGAGCTTGGCGTAGGCGATGCCGCCGTGCGCCGAGCCGGTGTTCTGGTAGGTGCCATAGCCGGTGAACGCCCACGGCGTGGAGCCGCTCTCGAAGCTGCCGTTCACCAGGGACCCGCCGCCACCCCCGCCGCCGGAGTAGGTGCCGGTCAGCGTCACGCCCGAGTACGACGCGTAGGCGTTGATCATCACGAACCACGTGCCGGCGGCCGGGTTGTTGAAGGTGCAGGTCTCGGCGTTGCCGCCGGTGTACGGGCGGCAATCGTAGGTGGCGGCGTCCGGATAGTCCCCGCGCCTCACGTACAGGTCCGCGTCGCCGGTGCCGCCGCTGATGGTGAAGGTCAGCGTGGCCTGGCCGGAGGGAACGTCCAGCGAGTAGTACTTGTTGCTGCCGAGCGCGCCCGAGATGCCGGTCACCGGCACGCCGTTGGTGAGCGGCGTGGGGGGAGGCGGCGGGACCGGCGGGCCCACGCTCACGGCGGCCCAGGTCGCGTCGACCGCGGTCTGCTCGGGCGAACCGGCGCCGTAGAGGTCCGCGGCCGCGTTGAGCGTCGCGGTACGGGCGGCGGAGTAGTTGGTGGACGCCGTCATGTACGTGGCGAGCGCGCGGTACCAGATCTTCTCCGCCTTGGCGCGGCCGATGCCGGTCACCGTGGAGCCGTCGCAGGTGGGGCTGTTGTACGAGACGCCGTTGATGGTCTTGGCGCCGCTGCCCTCGGAGAGCAGGTAATAGAAGTGGTTGGCGACGCCGGACGAGTAGTGCACGTCGATGCCGCCCACGCCCGAGTACCAGCAGTCCGCGGACGCGCCGTCCCTGGAGGGCTTGTCCATGTACCGCAGCGGGGTGCCGTCGCCGTTGATGTTGATCTCCTCGCCGATCAGGTAGTCGCCCACGTCGTTGGCGTTGGCGGTGTAGAACTCGATGTTCGTGCCCATGATGTCGGAGGTGGCCTCGTTCAGGCCGCCCGACTCACCCGAGTAGATGAGGCCCGCGGTGTTGGAGGTCACGCCGTGGGACATCTCGTGGCCGGCCACGTCGATGGAGGTCAGCGGCCAGTTG
>DATBSS010000433.1:0-6545 GCA_036559665.1 Myxococcaceae bacterium | reverse complement strand
CAGACTCACCCATCCCTCGCCGGCTTCGCAAGGGGTACCTTCAGGTGTCCAGAGGGAGGTCGACGAATGCGGCTCGCGGGAAAACAGATCGGCGTCTTCGTGGAGGAGGGCTTCGAGGACCTGGAATTCTGGGTGACGGTGATGCGCCTGCGCGAGGAGGGCGCGCGGGTGACCGTGCTGGGGAGCGACCGGGCCAGGACGTGGACCGGAAAGAACGGGCTCAAGGCCCGCTGCGACCAGGGCTACGCCGAGGTGAAGGCGGACGACTTCGACGCGCTGGTGGTGCCCGGCGGCTGGGCCCCGGACAAGCTGCGCCGCTCCTCCCACGTCCTGGAGCTGGTCCGCGGCGTCCACGCCCGCGGGAAGATCGTGGGCCTGATCTGCCACGCCGGCCTGGTGGGCATCTCCGCCAAGATCGTGAAGGGCCGCTGCACCGGGTCGCTGGGGATCAAGGACGACCTGGTGAACGCTGGCGGCACCTGGGTGGACGAACCCGCCTTCCGCGAGGGCAACGTCGTCTGGGGCCGCGTGGTGGAGGACATCCCCGCCTTCTGCCGCGAGCTGGTGGCGGCGATCGCGGGCCGCTGAGCGCCGGCGCGCCTTCAGCGGCGGGTGATCCCGGATCCGGGGCCGGGCTTGATCGGCATTTCACAGCCGGCTAGCTTCGCCCCTCATCGAAATGAATCCCGCTTCAATCCAGAGAGTTACCATTCAGTCCCTGCGCCTGCAGATGAAGCAGGGCGTGCGGTCGGCGATCCTCGATGCCGCCGAGCAGGTGATGACCGCGCAGGGCCTCCGGGCGGCGCGCATGGAGGACATCGCCGCGCGGGTCGGGGTCTCGGTGGGGACGCTGTACAACTACTTCAAGGATCGGCAGCGGCTCCTGGACGCGCTGCTCGACCTGAGAGGGCAGGAGCTCCTGGCCGGGCTGGATGGGGCGCTGGAGCGCAGCGAGGGCCTGCCCTACCGCGCGAGGTTGCAGGGATTCCTCCAGTGCCTCCTGGAGCACGCCTGGACGCACCTCCGGCTGTTCGGCCTGCTCCTCGAGGATGCGATGGTGCACGGCGTCCCCGGTGACAAGTCCCTGGAGCGCCACCAGGGGATGTCGCGGGAGGTGGCCCGCCGTCTGGAGGAGCTCAACCGCGACGGCGTGCGGCAGGGCCTGCTGCGGCCCGAGGACGGCGCGCACTACCCCACGCTGCTGATGGGCATGGTGCAGGCCGTCGTCTTCGAGCAGCTCCTCTCCAGCCAGTCGGCGTCGGTGGAGGGGACGGTGGAGGTCTTGTTGCGGTGCTTCCTCGACGGCGCCCAGCCTCGCGTGAAGCGCGCATCTCGCAGTGCCCGCAGGAGATAGGAGCGACATGGACATGGACATCGCACGCGAATTCAGCGCTCCGCAGGTCTGGAACGACCCGTATCCCTTCTACGCGCGGCTGCGGAGCATGGGCCCCGTCCTGCCCATGAGGAAGGGAGTCGGCCCGCAGGCCTTCCTGAACCGCGGGCCGGTCTTCCTGCTCCCCCGGCACGAGGAGGTCTACGCCGCCTTCCGCGACCCGAGGTTCGCGAACGACCCCGCCTCTCAGGGAGAGGGAAGCGAGAGCCCGCTCAACCGCTGGTGGATCCCACGGCTGTTCCGGATCTTCCAGCAAACGATGATCGGGAAGGACGGGGCGAACCACCGGCGCCTGCGCGACCTGGTCCACAAGGCCTTCACGCCGGGGATGATCGAGGGCCTGTCCGGCCGCATCCAGCAGATGGTCGACCGGATGTTGGACGAGGCCGGCCAGAAGCCCACCAGCGATCTGATCGCCGACCTGGCGCTCCCGCTGCCCCTGACGGTCATCTCGGAGATGCTGGGCGTCCCGGAGAAGGCGCGGATGGAGTTCCGGAAGATGATGATGCCGATCACCGAGACGCTGGCGAACGGCGCGATCGGCTTCCTCCTCTACGCCCCCACCGCGTTCCGGCTGGAGCGCTTCCTGCGGAGGCTGGTGACGCTGCGCCGCGAGGAGCCGGGTGACGACATGGTGACGGCGCTGGTCCGGGCGGAGGAGGCCGGGGACCGGCTGAACGAGGAGGAGCTGGTCGCCATGGTCTTCCTGCTGCTCCTGGCGGGGCACGAGACCACGGTGAACCTGATCGGCAACGGCACGCTCGCACTGATGGAGCACCCGGACCAGCTCCAGAAGATCGTCGATCACCCCGAGCTGATCGACTCCGCCATCGAGGAGCTGCTGCGCTTCTCCAGCCCGGTCACGCAGCTCGCGCGCTTCACCCGCGAAGACGTGGAGATCAAGGGCCACAGGATCCCGCGGGGGAGCACGGTGATCCTGCTCATGGCCTCGGCGAATCGCGACGAGGCGGCGTTCGCGAACGCGGACCAGCTCGACGTGGCGCGCACCCCGAACCGGCACGTGTCGTTCGGCTACGGCGTCCACTATTGCCTGGGCGCCCCGCTGGCGCGCCTGGAGGGGCGGATCGCGATGCTGGACCTACTGCGGCGCTTCCCGCAGATGCGCCTCGCGGTGCCGCGGGAGAAGGTCCGCTGGCGCAAGAGCTTCGGCTTGCGCGGGATGAGGACGCTGCCGCTCCACCTGGGACCAGCGGCCTCGAAGGCGACCGCCAGGAGCTCCGCCCAGGCAGCGGTGCACGCCGTCGCCGGCGCGCCGTAGGTGCCGGCGTCCACCGGGCGGCGGGCCGGCAAGGACGCTGATGAAGGAGTGACCCCGGGTCAGCCCATCTGATCGATCACGCCTCTTCCCCGGTCCACGGGAAGACGCGGATCACGAAGCGGCCCAGCCGCACCTTGGTGGGGTCCTTCAGCTGCATGGTGCCGATGCCCTTGGGCAGCGGCATCCGCCCCACCACCGTCCCGTTGGCGCTCCCCATCTCGCGCACCATCAGCCCCATCCGGTTGACGGTGAGCGTGACGTGCCGCCGGGAGACCGTGTCCGCGCCGTCCCAGTCGTCCTCGATGCGGATGTCCGCGTCGTCACCGCGCCCGACCAGGTACGCGAACCCGGGCCGCAGGCCCAGCCGCTTCCCGCCCAGCACCGCGCACCACGGCCGCCCGGACGGCGTGGCGTCGCTGGGCATGCGGCTGGACTGCACCCAGATCAGCTTGCCGGTCACCACCGGTCCGGAGCCGGACTCCTCGGGCGGCGGCGGCGGCCCCCGGTTCGGCCGGAACTGGAAGATCTCCGCCGGCACCAGCCGCGTGCTGGGCGCAGGCCCGGACGCGCCCAGCGCCCGTTCCTGTCCGCTCGAGGCCCCGGTCAGCGCCCGGAGCGCCTTCTGCGCCCGCGACACCGAGCTGAACCGTCCCTCGCGCGAACGGGCCACCAGCGCATCGATGAAGTCCAGGAAGGGCGCGGAGGCGTTCACGTACGGGCGGAAGACGACGGTGAGGTCCGTCCCGTAGAGGTCGGACACGTCCCGCCGCGAGAGCAGCCGCGCCAGCGAGATCCCCAGCGAGTACAGGTCGCTCCGCTCATCCGCGTCCCCGATCACCTGCTCCGGCGCCTGGTAGCCGTAGGCGGCGTTGATCTCCGGCTCCTCGGCCAGCTCGCGCGAAAAGCCCAGGTCCACCACCGCGTGCCCGCCGTCCGGGCGGCGGATGATGTTGGACGGCTTGAGGTCGCGGTGGAGCACCTTCGGCTGCCGGGAGTGCAGGTACCCCAGCACCCCCAGCACGTCCTCGGCGATGTCCCTGGCCTCGTTCTCCTCGAACCGGTGGTCGTCCAGCAGCTTCTCCAGCGTCACCCCCTCCACGAACTGCCAGAGCAGGTAGAGCCGGAGGTCGTCCCCCTCGCCCTCGTAGAAGGCGCGGATGATGCTCGGGAGCGCCGGGTGGTCCAGCTGGCCCAGGCGCTCCGCCTCCTCCGCGAACAGCTCCAGCGTCTCCGGCCCGGGCGCGGCGGCGAACACCAGCTCCTTCACCGCCACCGCCTGGTCGCCCAGGCGCCCGCGGTACACGCGGCCGCGCGGCGTGAGCGAGATGATCTGCTGCACCTCCAGGTCGCCGGACCGGATCAGCCCGCCGCAGCGCTCGCAGCGCCAGTCCCTGGCGGACGGCGCGCCGCAGCTGGGGCAGGTCGTTCGCTGAGCGTCCGGCATGGCCTGGCACTGTACCTGCGCCCAGCCGCCGCGTCCGCATCCTCCCTACCTTCCAGGCCATGGACGCGATCCGCATCGAGTCCGTGGAGCCGGAGGTGGACGGGGGCCGCTTCCCGGCCAAGCGCCTGGCCGGCGGGCCCATGACCGTCCTCGCGGACATCTACAAGGACGGCCACGACGTCCTCCGGGCGCAGGTCGTCTACCGCCAGGTCACCCCCCTGGCCGAGCAGACGGAGTGGCGCACCGTCCCCATGCAGGAGCAGTCGAACGACCGCTGGGCCGCCGAGCTCACCCTCCCCCGGCCCGGCCGCTACGCCTTCACCATCGAGGCCTGGACGGACGCCTGGGCTTCCTTCGTCACGGAGCTGGACCGGAAGGTCAAGGCCGGCTGGGACGTGCGGAGCGAATTGCTGGAGGGAGCGGCGCTGCTGGAGTCCTGCGCCGGGCGCGCCGCGAAGGCCCGGGCCGACGCCGACGCGCGGGCGCTGCGCGAGGCGGCCCGGGCGGTGAAGGACGGCGCCGTCCCGCGGGCCCTGGACCCGGGCCTCCAGGAATTGACCGCCCGCCACCCGGACCGCGCCGCGGCGTCGCGCTACGAGCGGTCGCCGGAGGTGATGGCCGAACCGCCGCGCGTGGAGGCCGGCGCCTGGTACGAGCTGTTCCCGCGCTCCGCCTCGCGCGACCCGTCCCGCCACGGCACCTTCCGCGACGCCGAGCAGCGGCTCCCGGAGATCGCCGCCATGGGCTTCGACGTCGTCTACCTGGCGCCCATCCACCCCATTGGCCGCACCGCGCGCAAGGGCCGGAACAACGCGCCCGCGGCGCAGAAGGAGGACGTGGGATCGCCCTGGGCCATCGGCGCCGGGGAGGGCGGCCACACGGCGGTGCACCCGCGCCTGGGCACGCTGGAGGACTTCCGGCACTTCGTGCGCCGCGCGGAGGCGCTGGGGATGGACGTGGCGCTGGACCTGGCCTTCCAGTGCTCGCCGGACCACCCGTACCTGCGCGAGCACCCCGAGTGGTTCGCCCACCGCCCGGACGGCACCATCAAGCACGCGGAGAACCCGCCCAAGCGCTACGAGGACATCGTCAACTTCGACTGGCTGGGCCCGCACCGCCAGGCGCTGTGGGACGAGCTGAAGCGGGTGGTGCTGTTCTGGATCGACCAGGGGGTGCGGATCTTCCGGGTGGACAACCCGCACACCAAGCCGGTCCCCTTCTGGGAGTGGCTGCTGCGCGAGGTGAAGGACCTCCACCCGTCCGCGGTCTTCCTCTCCGAGGCGTTCACCCGCCCGAAGATGATGAAGCAGCTCGCCAAGGTCGGCTTCAGCCAGTCGTACACCTACTTCACCTGGCGGAACTTCAAGGACGAGCTGCGGGACTACCTGGAGGAGATCACCACCGCGCCGGCGGCGGAGTACTTCCGCGGCAACCTCTGGCCCAACACGCCGGACATCTTCCCCACCTTCCTCCATGGCGGCGGGCCGCCGGCGTTCCGGATCCGGTTGGCGCTGGCGGCCACCCTCTCCTCCTCCTACGGCATCTACTCCGGCTACGAGCTGTGCGAGGGCCGCCCGCTGGGCCCGGGGCTGGAGGAGTACCTGGACTCGGAGAAGTACCAGCTGGTGGCGCGCGACCCGGATCGGCCGGGCCACATCCGCGACCTGGTGGCCGCGCTGAACCGGGTCCGCAAGGAGCACCCGGCGCTGCGCGAGTACCGCAACCTGCGCTTCCACCACGCGCAGGGCGACCGCGTCCTCTTCTACGGGAAGCGTTCGAGGGACGGGGCGGACCAGGTCCTGGTGGCGGTGAGCCTGGATCCCTTCGAGCCGCAGGAGGCGGTGCTGGAGGTCCCGCTGGAGCAGCTGGGCCTGGGCCCGGACGAGCGCTACCAGGTGCACGAGCTGCTCTCGGACCGCCGGTCGCTGTGGAAGGGGCGGTGGGCGACCGCGTCGCTCACGCCCGAGCACCCGGCGGCGATCTGGCACGTGCTGCGCTTCCACAAGCGCGAGAACGACTTCGACTACTTCGCATGAGCCCGGCGGATCCACTCTGGTACAAGAAGGCGGTCATCTACGAGCTGCACGTGCGCGCGTTCTACGACTCGAACGCGGACGGCATCGGCGACCTGCGGGGGGTGGTGGAGAAGCTGCCCTACCTGCAGGACCTGGGCGTCACCTGCCTCTGGCTGCTCCCCTTCTACCCGTCCCCGCTGCGCGACGACGGCTACGACATCGCCGACTACACGTCGGTCCACCCCGCCTACGGGACGCTCGACGAGGTCCGGATCCTCGTGGAGGAGGCGCACCGGCGCGGCCTGCGCGTCATCACCGAGCTGGTCTTGAACCACACGTCGGATCAGCACCCGTGGTTCCAGCGCGCCCGCCGCGCCAAGCCCGGCACTCCCGAGCGCGACTTCTACGTCTGGA
>DATBSS010000432.1:0-19661 GCA_036559665.1 Myxococcaceae bacterium | reverse complement strand
TGGCGATGTCCGGCGTGCGCGACATGAGCATCATCGCCACGCCGCCAGCGGACCGCCGCGCCATCCGCACCTTCGTGGTGAAGTTCGACCCGGCGCAGATCCGCGAGGCCATCCTCCGGGAGATCCAGCGCGGCGGGCAGGTGTTCTTCGTCCACAACCGCATCCAGTCCATCCACTCCATGGAGAAGCTGGTCCGCGAGCTGTGCCCGGAGGTGACGGTGGTGGTGGCGCACGGGCAGATGGCGGAGGGGCAGCTGGAGCAGGTGATGACCGGGTTCGTGGAGAAGAAGCACCAGGTCCTGCTCTGCACCGCCATCATCGAGAGCGGGATCGACATCCCCAGCGCCAACACGATGATCGTCAACCGCGCGGACCAGTTCGGGCTGGCGCAGCTCTACCAGCTCCGCGGGCGGGTGGGCCGGTCGAAGGAGCGCGCCTACGCCTACCTGGTGGTGCCGGCGCGGCGGAACGTCACCCGCGACGCCCAGCGGCGGCTGGAGGTGCTGCAGGCGTTCACCGAGCTGGGCGCCGGCTTCTCCATCGCCTCGCACGACCTGGAGATCCGCGGCGCCGGCAACCTCCTCGGCGAGGACCAGTCCGGGATGATCGCGGAGATCGGCTTCGACCTGTACACCCAGCTCCTGGAGGAGGCGGTGGCGGAGATGAAGGGCGAACCGCCGCCCTCGAAGATCGAACCGGAGATCAGCCTGCCCTTCGCTGCGCTGCTCCCGGACGACTACGTCCCGGACGTCCACCAGCGGCTGGTGCTCTACAAGCGCTTCTCCGTGGCGGCGTCGGAGGACGAGCTGGGCGACCTGCGGGCCGAGCTGGTGGACCGCTACGGCGACCCGCCGGAGGAGGTGGACCACCTGTGCGAGCTGACCGGCCTGAAGATCGACCTCCGCGAGCTCCAGCTCCGGGGCCTGGAGAGCGGGCCCGGGCGGTTGGTGTTCGCCCTGGGGACGGACGCGAAGCTGGACGCGGGCAAGATGGCGGCGCTGGTGCAGCGCTCCCGCGGCGCCTACCGGCTCACCCCGGACATGAAGCTGATGGCCAGGGTCCCGGAAGGGCTGAAAGGCGTGGAGTTGGTGAACGAGGCGAAGAAAGTTCTGCGCGACCTGGGGACGTGCTCCACTGTCGTCCATTGAACCGGACTGAACGGGCTGTGCGGGTGGCACTGGTGGTACTGGCGGTGGCGGCCGCCGGGGCGCTGTCGTGCGGGCGCACCCAGCCGCTTCCATGGTTGAACTGCGAGACCCCGGAGATCGCCTGCGACGGCGAGTGCCGGAACGTCCAGACGGACCCGCTGAACTGCGGGGGGTGCGGCGTCCAGTGCGACTCGAGCCACACCTGCACGGCCGGCGTCTGCACGCTGATCTGCCCGCCGAACCGGACCCTCTGCAACGGGCGCTGCAGCGACCTCCCCACCGACTTCTTCAACTGCGGCCGGTGCGGGGCCACGTGCAGCCCCACCGAGACGTGCAGCGCCGGCAAGTGCGTGCCGGCGCCGGCGTGCTCGGCCGGCTTCACGCTCTGCGCGGGCGCGTGCGTCAACCTCAAGAACGACCGCGAGAACTGCGGCAAGTGCGGCCAGCCCTGCGACCAGTACGCCTGCTACTTCTGCATCGACGGGTTCTGCGCCCAGACGTCAGGCGTGTCCCAGTGCGAGGCCGGTGGCGCGTGCACCGACACCGGGACGGACCCGGAGAACTGCGGCGGCTGCGGGCAGGCGTGCCTGTCGACCCAGGTGTGCGACTACGCCCCGGACGCGGGCTACCAGGGGAAGTGCCTGCCCCGGTGCGAGCCCGGCCACCGCAACTGCAACGGGAGCTGCGCCGACCTCCAGACGGACGCGCGCAACTGCGGCAGCTGCGGCAACGCCTGCCCGCCGTGCACGGTCTGCTCGGCGGGGCGATGCACCGCGAACGCCGGCTTCCTGCGCTGCGGCCATAGCTGCGACTCGCTGCAGCTCCGGCCCGGGGTGGGCGTGTGCTCGGGGTGCAGCACTGCGTGCGGTCCGTCCGGCCAGGCCTGCCAGCGGTGCCTGTACTGACGGGGGCGGCCCTCGGCCGGTTCAGCCTCCGCCGGGAGGACGGGTCGATGCGGCCCGGGTGGGCGGTGGTGCTGTTCGCCTTGATGGCGGCGGCGGGCGGAGGGTTCGAGGCCCTGCTGAACCACCTGTTCCTGGGGCGGCGGTTCTGGATGACGACCCGCCTGGGAGAGCCCCAGGCGTTGGTGCCGCTCTTTGCGCGCGTCTCCTGGGTGATGGGCGCCACCTGGCTGGCGTGCCGGATGGTGAACTGGCCGCTCGGCGACGCGAACCTCCGCGACGCCCGGTGGTGGATGCGGGCGGCCCAGGGTGCAGCGGTGGGGCTGGTCTCGCTTTGCCTGGTGGTGCTGATCCCGGCAGGGATGGGGCACGAGCACTTCCGGCCCTCCACGGAGGCCGGCTCCACCATCGCGGCCAGCGTCTGGTGGACCGCGGTGATGTGCGTGGCCATCGCGCTCGCGGAGGAGATCGCCCTGCGCGGCTACGTGCTGAGGCAGATGCAGCGGGCCGTGGGCCGGTGGGGCGCCGCGGTGGGGACCTCGGTCTGGTTCGGGCTGCTGCACACGTTCAACGCCCACGCCACCTGGCTGGCGATCGCCAACATCATGCTGGCGGGCTTCTGGCTGGCGCTCACCGTGCAGCGGACCGGTTCGCTGTGGCTGGCGGTCGGGTTCCACTTCGCCTGGAACCTGTCGCAGTCGTCTCTCTGGGGTGAGCCGGTGAGCGGGTTCCCGGGACGGGAGTCGTTCCTGGTGCGCGCGCCTCCGGGCGACGCGCTCTGGACGGGCGGCGGCTTCGGCCCGGAGGCGGGACTCCCCAACACGTTGGTGCTCGTCGCGCTGGTGCTCCTGTTCGCGCTCTGGCCGGCGCGGCGTGCTCGCCAGGCTGGCGACGTACCGTTGGTTTGATTCCGATCTTCACAGAGCCCGCTCAGAGGGCGACCTCCACGGGAACCTGAGTTGCCATCGAGGATCAACGCCGCCGACATCATCCTCCCAGGAACTCCAGCAACTTCGCGTTCACCTGGTCCGGCGCGTCCATCTGCACGAAGTGGTTGGCGTCGACCTTCGCCACGCGGACGTCGGGGACCCACTTCGAGGGCGGGTCCGCCAACTCCAGCTTGAGGAAGCGGTCCTTCGCGCCCCAGATGACCTGCACCGGCGAGGCGATGGGTTGGAAGGGCGGGTTCTTCCGCGGCGAGCGCCGGATCGCGGACCGGTAGTAGTTCAGCATCGCGGTGAGGGCCCCCGGCTCCGAGAGCGCTTGCCGGTAGCGCGCGAAGTCGTCCTCGTTCATCCGGCCCCGCTCCAGCAGCCCGCGGAACGCGTTGCGCAGGGCGGCGAAGTTCCCGGCGCGGATGAGGGCCTCGGGAAGGAAGGGAATCTGGAAGAAGAACATGTACCAGCTCCGCCGCAGTTGCCCGAGGTCCCGCCGGAGCAACTTCTGGAACTGGGTTGGATGGGGCGCGTTCAGGATGACCAGCCTCCGAAGCCGTTCGCCGTGCAGCATGGCGAAGATCCACGCCACCCCTCCGCCCCAGTCGTGCCCCACTACGTCTGCGCGCTCGGCCCCCAGGGCCTGGATGAGCTCCGCCACGTCCCGGGCCAGCTTCACCACGTCGTAATTCGTCACGCCCGCCGGCTTGTCCGAGGTGTTGTACCCGCGCAGGTCCGGCGCCACGACGCGGTACCCGGCCTTCGCCAGCGCGGGGATCTGCGCGCGCCAGGAGAGCCAGAACTCCGGGAAGCCGTGCAGCAGCACCACCAGCTTGTCCCCGGACCCCGCCTCCGCCACGTGCAGCTCGACCTCCGAGAGCTTCACCCGCCGGTGCGAGACCGGCACTCCGTCCAGCGAATCCGGCTCCGTCATGCGCCCCCCGCCCCGCAGAACCGCGTGATGGCCCGCTCCAGGATCTCCTCCGCCCGGCACAGCTCCTCCACCGGGACGAACTCCCCCGTCTGGTGCGCGACCTGGATGTTTCCCGGCCCGAAGACCACTGCCTCCGCCCCCAGCTGCGTCATCTGGGGCGCCTCGGTGCCGAACGCCACCGTGGCCGGCGGCTTCCCGGTCGCCTCCGCCAGGAACCGCACCACCTCCGACCCGGTGCTGGTCTCCACCCCGCGGTCCATCCGCTGGATCCGCACCTCCGCCTCGAAGCCCGGCTCTTCGGCCGCCAGCTCCTGGACGAGCGCGCGCACCTTCTCCGGCACCAGCTCCGTCCGCTGCGAGGGGATGGGCCGCCACTCCACGATGAAGCGGCACTCACCCGGGATGACGTTCTTCGCCTTTCCGCCGCCGATGATGCCCACGTTCACCGTGGTGTACGGAGGGTCGAACTTGGGGTCCGCCTCGGTGCGCAGCTCCGTCCGCGCGTACCGCTCCAGCCGTTCCAGGAGCCGCGCGGCCCGGAAGATGGCGGACGCGCCGGAGTCCGGGTACGCGCTGTGCCCCTCCTTCCCGCGCACCGCCACCTCCAGCAGGCAATACCCCTTGTTGGCGTGGATGGGGCGCAGCTGCGTCGGCTCGCCCACGATGGCGTAGCGCGCCCGGCCTACGCCTGCGTCCACAAGCTGCTTGGCGCCGAAGCACCCCAGCTCCTCGTCCGCGGTGAACACGGTCAACAGAGAGGTCGCTTGCGCAGGTACCCGGGCGCACGCCTCCAGCACGCAGGCGATGAATGCCTTGGTGTCGCACGCCCCGCGCCCGTAGAGCTTTCCGTCCCGCTCCTCCAGGCGCAGCGCCCCCTCCCAGGTGGAGTCGAAAGGCACGCAGTCCGTGTGCCCCACCAGCGCCAGCGCCGGCAGCGACCCGGCGGCTGCGGTCTGCCCCCGCCGCACCGAGACCAGGTTCACCTTCTCCACCCCCGCGCCGTCCCGATACACGTGGCGGCGGCAGTCGAACTCCAGCGCCCGCAGTTCCCGCTCCAGCACATCCACCATTGGCGCATTGCTCTTCGCCGAGGTGGAGTCGATGGCCACCAACTCCACCAGCCTCCGCCGCAGGCTCGCCTCGCGATCCGTCACGTTGAGATCCTCCGAGACCAATCCGCGGATGGCCCGCGCGAAAGTGAGCGAAGCGGCGCTGGAACGGACGTCATACGAACACGTCCAGAACAGCTCCGCGAGCTCGCATGCAGACTCGCGTGGGAACGCCCGTCACGCGAACACCCTCCGGGACAGCTCCGCGAACGTGCGCGCGGATTCGCGCCGTAAAGGGTGCTCGCCGTCGCGGACGATCCACGCACCGCCCACGGCCACGTCCCGCACCGCCCCCGGCGCGCCGCCCAGCAAAAGCGCCGGCAGCACGGACTCCTCCGAGCACCCCGCCAACGCCGGGTGCTCCAGGTCCACCGTGAAGAGATCCGCCGCCTGCCGTGGTTCCAGGTACCCCACGCCCTCCAGCCCCAGGCTCCACGCCCCGCGCGCGGTGGCGCACTTGAGCAGCCGGACGGCCAACCCGTCGCTTTCGCCGCCGCCGGGGTCCAGCACCGCGCGCCGGAGCCGCATCAACCGCAGGTGGCCCTCCAACTGGCGCGCCTCGTCCAGCAGGTCCACCGCCGCGTGGCTGTCCGTGCCCAGGCAGATGGGTGCTCCAGCGCGTAACAGCTCATCTGCGCGGACCACGCCATCGCCCAGGTTCCGCTCGGTGGAGGGGCAGGCGCAGACAGTGGCCCCGGCCGCTCCCACGCGCTTCACCTCGTCGTCGGTGAGGTGGACGGCGTGCACCAGCGTGACGCCCTCGCGCAGCAGGCCCACATCGTCCAACAGCTCCACCGGGGAGCGACCGTGCTCCTCGCGGCAGGCGGCCACTTCGGCGGGCTGCTCGGCGACGTGGAGGTGGATGGGCATCCCGGCCGGCACCACCCGCGGGAGTTGCTCCAGCCAGGCGCGGGTCACGGCGCGGACGCTGTGCGGCGCCAGCCCCACCGCCACGGCCGGGTCCCCCCGCATCGCCTCCCGGAGCGCGGCCGCGTCCTCCACCACCCGGTCCAGGGACGGGTCGATGAAGCGACGCTGCCTGGGGTTCTCCGGTTTGCCGAACCCGGCGCGGGCGTACCCCACGCGCAACAGCGAGATGCGCAGTCCGGCGTCGCGCGCGGCGCGGATGACCTGGCGGGACAGCTCCAGCCGGTCCGCGTACGGCGTCCCGTCCGGGGCGTGGTGCAGGTAGTGGAACTCGCCCACCGCGGTGGTGCCGGCCAGAGCCATCTCCACGAACGCCTGCCGCGAGGCGACGTACACGCCCTCCGGGTCCAGCGCGGTCGCGGCGCGGTACATCAGCTCGCGCCAACTCCAGAAATCGTCGCGCTCCTGCCCAGAGGCCACGTACTCGGTCCGACCGCGGATGAGCCGCTGGAAGGCGTGGGAATGCGCGTTCACCAGGCCGGGGAGGAGCAACCGGCCCCGCAACAATTCGACGGTCGCGCCCGGCGGCGGCGTCCCGGCCCCGGCCACCAGCCCGCGCGCGTCCACCTCCAGCGCCAGGCCGGCGCGCACCCGCCCGTCCCAGAAGAGCAATTCAGGCTGCAGCCATCGGCTCGCCGGCACGCGAGCGCTTGTACCAACTGCGCTGCAGAGCGGCCAGCCGGGCAGCGGTCGAACGTGAAGAGATCGGAGGTGGGCGAGGCGTCGCGCCTCAAGCGAACCACGGGCCGCCGCGGCGACTGGATGCCACTACGGCGCTGCGGTGCACAGCGATGAATGCTGCGCTGCCGCGCAATGACGGATGCTGCGGTCCTGCGGTGAACGGGTGCTGCTCTGGTGCTCCGGTGACGTGCTGCCAACGACGAGGTGCTGCGGTGCTGCAATGACGTGCTGCCAACAACCAGAACGGCGGTGCGGCGTCGCTACAACGGGCACGGGCGCGGGCGGGCTCAAAGCTCGCGTCGACGGACCAGTCCGGAAGGCCGCCGTCCTCCCAGGCGGCGGCCTCCCGTTTATTTCCACAGTGCTGCCCGCGCACTCGCGCCGACTGGTCCCTCGCTCCTCAAGGAGCGCACCGGCGCGGGAGGCGGATTTGTCCAGAGCTCCCGAGGGGGAGTTGCGGCCTGAAGCCGCGCCCTTACCCTCGCGAGCCCTCCGACGAGGGCCTTCGATGCATGTCAATCCTCCGATGCCCGCGCTTGGCGGGATGAATACCGCTTGTACAGATTGTCGTTGCGACGCCAGGGATGTTGCGGTGTCAGACCTACATCCCGGTCGCCCGAAAGACAGGGGGATAGCCATGACCGTCAGTGAGGTGATGACCGCATCCGTGGAGACGTGCCGTCCGGAGGACCCGATTCAGGCGGTGGCAGCGCGCATGGGTTCGCTGGACGTGGGGGCCATCCCGGTGGACGACAACGGGCAAATCATCGGGATGGTCACGGACCGGGACATCGTGGTCCGCGCGGTGGCGAAGGGAGAAGATCCCCGGACCTGCAAGGTGGGGGACGTGATGACTCCGGACGTCGTCTTCATCAGCCCGGACGACACCGTGCTGGACGCGGCGAGGATGATGGCAGGGCGCCAGGTCCGGCGGCTGGTGGTGCTCGACGACCAGAAGAAGCTGTGCGGCATCCTGACCCTGGGCGACCTGGCGCTCGAGAGCGCGGACGATAAGCTCATGGGCCGCGTGCTGGAGCACATCTCGGAGCCGCCGGCGACTCCCATGATGTAGCGGCCGCAGAGGAGTGCGCGTGGCGAGCGTCAAGGACCGCCTCGAGACGTATCGCCGCAAGCGCGACTTCGCGGTCACCCCGGAGCCGCCGCCCGAGGCGGAGGCGAGCAAGCCGGTGGCCGGCGCGCTGTTCATGGTGCACAAGCACGATGCCACGCGCCTGCACTACGACCTGCGGCTGGAGATCGAAGGGGCCCTGGCGAGCTGGGCCATCCCCAAGGGCCCCTCCTACGACCCGGCGGTGAAGCGCCTGGCGGTCCAGACGGAAGACCACCCGCTGGAGTACGGCAACTTCGAAGGTCGCATCCCGGACGAGGAGTACGGCGGCGGCGACTCCATCATCTGGGACCGCGGCGTGTTCGAGACCCTCCCGCCCGGCCAGGCGGTCGCCATGCGCGAGAAGGGTCACCTCTCGCTCGTGCTCCAGGGGGAGAAGCTGCAAGGGCACTGGCACCTGGTGCGGACGCGCCCCGCGGCCGGGAAGTCGCAGTGGATCTTCTTCAAGGCCAAGGACGGCCTGGAGAACCCCGCGTACGACGTGGTGGCGGACCGGCCCGAGTCGGTGATCTCCGGCCGGCGCATCACCCGCGGCCCGGTGACGAAGAAGACGCTCCGCGCGCCGCACCCGCCCCCCGACGCGCTGATCAAGAAGGTCTGGCCGCCGATGCGCGCCACGCTCGCCACACCGGACCGGGCCCCCTCAGGCGAGTACGTCTACGAGGTGAAGTACGACGGCTACCGCGGCATCGCCGCCGTCTCGGGCGGGAAGGTGGCGATGGTGACGCGCAACGCCCTGGACCTCACGACCCGGTTCCCGAAGGTGGCGAAGGCGCTCTCCCAGCTCACTGTCGGCGAGGCGGTCCTCGACGGGGAACTGGTGGGGCTGGACGCACGCGGCGTCTCGCACTTCGGGCTCCTGATGGATCCGGGCGGGGAGGAGCGCTTCGTGGCGTTCGACCTGCTCTGGCTGGAGGGGGAGGACCTCCGCCAGCGGCCGCTCGAGGAGCGCCGGGAGCTGCTGCAGAGCTTGCTGGGCACCGCGCCGCCGGGGCTGGTGCTGTCCGAACAGGTCCCGGCGAGGGCGGTGGACGACGCCGTCCGCGAGGCGGAGAAGCACGGCTGGGAGGGCGTGGTCGCCAAGCGCATCGGCTCCCGCTACGCCTCCGGCAAGTCGAGCGACTGGCTCAAGCTCAAGGTCAACGACGCGCAGGAATTCGCCATCGCCGGGTACGTGCCGCTCAAGCCGAAGACGCAGAAGCGGCAGGCGGGCGCGGGCGACGAGATCGGCGCGCTGCTGATCGCCGTCTGGGACGGGAAGCAGTTCGTGGACGCGGGGAAGGTGGGCACCGGCTACTCGACCGAGATGCGCCGGAAGCTCCGCGCCATGCTGGACCAGGACAAGGTCGGGGCTGAGGAGCGGCCCAAGGGCGCGACGAATATCCGGGACGCCACCTGGGTGAAGCCGCGCTACGTCGCCCAGGTGGGCTTCACCGAGTGGACGCCGGACGGACGGCTCCGCCATCCCTCGTTCCAGGGGCTCCGCGAGGACAAGAAGCCGGAGGAGTGCACCCAGGAGAAGGCGACGGAGCCGCCCCCACAGCCGGCGCCCGAGGCCGCGCCCGCTCCAGAGGTCCAGCTCACCAGCGGCGACCGGGTGCTGTTCCCGAAGGCCGGCTACACCAAGGCGGACGTCTTCGAGCACTACCGGACGGTCGCGAAGGTGATGGTCCCCGCCATGGCCGGCCGGCCGATCTCCTTCCAGCAGTTCCCCAAGGGCATCCAGGAGGCCGGCTTCTTCCGCCAGATGGCGAAGGGGACGCCGCCGTGGGCAACGCTGGTCCCGTTCCGGCACCAGACGCGCGAGGTGAAGCACCTGGTGGTGGACCGCCCGGAGACGCTGCTCTGGCTGGCGAACCAGTCCGCGCTCACGCTGCACGTGTGGTCCAGCCGGGTGGAGCACCTCTCGGAGCCGGACTACGCGGTGTTCGACCTGGACCCGGCGAAGGACGGCGACGAGCGGAAGGCCTGGGAGGACCTGGTCACCGTGGCCACCGCGCTCCGCCGGTTGCTGGAGGAGCTGAACCTCTCCTCGGTGCCGAAGACGTCCGGCAAGCGCGGGCTGCACGTCCTGGTGCCGCTGGCGCGCGGGCACACGCACCAGGACGCGCTCGACTTCGCAGTGGCCGTGGTGGCGGCGCTGGAGAAAGGGCTCCCACAGATCGCCACCACCGAGCGCTCCATCAAGGAGCGGAACGGCCGGCTCTACCTGGACCCCTTCGCGAACGGTGAGGGGCGGACGCTGGTGGCGCCGTATTCCATCCGCCCCACCGACGAGGCCACCGTGTCCACACCGCTCCGCTGGAGCGAGGTGACGACCGCGCTGGACCCCACGGCGTTCACCATCAAGACCCTGCCGGCGCGGCTGGACGCGGTGGGCGACCTGTTCGCGCCGGTGCTGGAAGGGAAGCAGCGGCTGCCGCGCTTCCGGTAGCCGTCAGCTTTCCCGGGGGCTCAGTGCGGGATGGGCGGGGTGAGCAGCTCGCCCTGGCGTGGCTGGAACGCGCCCGGCTGCATGCCCTCCGCTTCCTTCCCCAGGTGGAGCGCGCCCCGCTCGAGCTTCTGCCGGCCGCTCAACAGGTCCACGGTGCGGCCGAGCAACCAGCCCAGCCCCTTCACCGCGTCGCGGACGAAGCGGACGGCCGACCCGGAGGAGAGCACGTCCGGCACGCCCGGCTGGACGCCGGCCCGGGCCTGCTCGCTCATGGCCTTCACGCCCACGCCCGAGCCGTAGACCAACTCTCCACCCAGGTAGGCGGTGTAGATGGCGGCACCACAGGCGGCCAGGCCGATGGTCGCGGACGTGACGGTCGGGCGGGAGCGCGACCGGAAGATCGCCATCGCGGTCGCGGCGATGACGAGCCCGAGGTTGCCGATGCCGTGCAGGTACATCGCGTCGTCGACCCTCTTGTCCTCCGCCTTCACCTCCTGAGAGGCCGCCATCCCGGCCAGGCCGGCGAGCAGACCGCCGCCCGCCCCGAACCACCACAGCTTGGCGCCGAGGCGCTCGGTGCTGGTCCGGCACGTCCGGGCCGCGGCCATGTCCACCGCGGCGGCCGCCGGCAGGAGGATCAGCGGTGCGTGAATCAACGGCGGATGCAGCTCGTGCAGCTTCATACCCATGAGAAATTCCCTCCGGGCCTCCAAGGTAAGGCCGCCACTCCTGGACGGCATCGTCCGCTGGCTGCTAGAGCGGCGGGCGATGAGCCCGACCCAAGACGCCGCCGCCGACGCTCGCGCCGACCGCACCTTCTACGTCTTCAACGCGCTGCTCTCCGCGACTGCGGTCTCGGTGATCGCCTACCTGCTGCTCGCTCCGCGGGCGCGGGGCGCGTCGACCGACCTGCACTTCATGCCGGCGGTGAACGCGTCGCTGAACGCCACCGCCGCGGTGCTCCTGCTCATCGGCTACACCGCCATCCGCCGCCGGATGCGGACGCTGCACAAGTACGCGATGGTTTCCGCGTTCGCGTGCTCCGGGCTGTTCCTGGTGGGCTACCTCGTCTACCACTCGGTGCACGGGGACACGCCGTACCCGGGCGTGGGGCCGCTGCGGGCCGTCTACTTCTTCATCCTCATCTCACACGTGGCGCTGTCGGTCCCCATGGTCCCGATGTGCTTCACCACCCTGTACTTCTCGTGGCGCGGGACGTTCGCCCGGCACAAGAAGCTGGCGCGCTGGACCTTCCCCATCTGGCTCTACGTGAGCGTCACCGGGGTGCTGGTGTTTGCGATGCTGCGGGCGGCTGGCGCATAGCCATCAGCTATCGCTCCAGGTGCGTGAGATGGAGTCTGTAGAAATCGTTCAGCGCGATGATGGCGCCAGGTAGCACCACCGAGCTTTCCACATTCACCGACTTCGGCGCGATCCGGCGGGTCCCCACCTGCGCGCGGTGGCCGAACGTCTGCCGATCCAGCAGGTGGATCCGGACGTTGCCCACCACCACCAGCGAATCGCCGATCCACCCGAGCGCGTGGCCGATGTCGCCGATCCGCACCCGGCGCACCGCCGCGCCGGTGGCGGCGTTGATGGCCCACAGCTCGCGCGCCTTCACGCCGTAGGCGTAGAGCGTCCGCCCGTCCGGGTCGAAGGTGAAGCCGTAGACGAGCTGGGGGATGGGGAAGGTCCGGACTCCTCCGGAGGCGAGGTCCACCAGGTACCCGTTCGGGCTCCCGTCCTCGGAGATCTCCGTCACCATCGCGCGCTGGTGGGCGGCGTCGAAGTACGGCCCGTGCGAAGCGATGAAGTTGCCCTCGAAGGTGGCGATGGTGCGCACCGCTTCCCGGCCCACCGCCACCACCGAGTGGTCGTACTTCCCACCGGAGGACCTCGCCACCTGGACCACGCACTCTCCGCGCTCCGGGAGGTACCCGATGGAGTGGGCCGCGACCCAGTGGTCCTTCGGGCCCTGCTCACCGAGGAGCAGCGCCGTCGAAATCCGGTTCTCGGCCAGGTTCCACCAGGCGAGGTACACCTTCTTGTGCTGCGGCGCCGTGTCGTTCAGCAGCAGCGCTGCCCAACCGTCCGCGCGGTCGTAACAAAGCAGGTCTTCCACCACCGGATGGATGACGAGCTTGGGGTTCTGGGCCACGAACGCCGCCGTCGGCGCCTCCAGGATCCGCTCCTCGAGCGTCTTCACGTCCAGCAGGTAGACCAGCCCGGGGCCATGGAAGGCGCCGCGGCCGTAGTAGAGCGCCCGGTCGCGGTCCACCAGGTGCGGTCGCGGGTCGCTGTAGAACGACGGCTGCGTCGTGTGGGCCTCCAGCGAGACCACCTTCTTCACCTGGAACTGGAGCTGCCGCGCCAGCGCGCCACCGGCGTCCTTCGGCTGGACTTCATCTGCCCACGCCGCGCACGCGACGACCCACGCGACCGCCGCCGCGCGCCTCACGACACCGCCTGTGAGCGCGCCGCAGCGGGAGCCTGGACCGGCGCGGGGGCCCCGTCCACGTAGGTGATGACGTTGCCCATCATCGCCGGCACCCGCGGGCCCGGCGTGGCGATGCCGGTGAGGTTGAGCGGGTCCACCGCGGACAGGTGCACCGTGTGGCCGGTGAGCGGCGCGCGCCGCACCGCCCTGGCCATGTCCACCGCCTCCGGCAGCGCGAACTGCTCGCCCGCGAAGCTCGAGAGGAACCGCCCGCCGCGGATCTCCCCGCGCGCCTCCATCCGCCGGTAGATGAACAGCAGCTCGCGCCAGGAGGGCGAGAGCGGCTCGCGCAGCACCAGGTCTCGCCAGACGATGCCGTACCGCTGGAGGAACAGCCGGGCGGTGCGGTCGTGGATCTCCTCGCCGGGGCGCTGTTCGGAGGGGACCATCAAGCTCCACCGCCCTGGCCCGCCCCGCCGCAGCAGCTTCTGCCGCTTGCGCCGCTTGGGCGACTGGAGCACCCGCAGGTTCTCCAGCGCGTCCGCCGTCACCAGCCCGTGGGCCAGCAGCTCCCAGAGCGCGTCCTCCACCTCCGACTGCAAGCGCCGGCTCCCGCCCACCAGGTCGGCGAAGAACGACGCGCCCCGCCGCTCCAGGACCTGCGCCACGTCCCGCGCCGCGTGCGACAGGTCCTCCGGCAAGGCCAGCCCACCGTCCGAGAGCACCACCCCCGGCCGCGCCGCCGCCAGCATCCAGTCCAGCTCCTCCCGCCGCACGAAGGTGATGTTCGCGTTCCGGTTGGGCGAGGCACCGCGGGACGGTGGCCCGCTCGGCTCCACCGGCTCCGCGGGGACGCCGCGCCGGGGCCCGGGCATCGCCGCCGCCGTCCGGGCGCGCAGGGTGAGCCGGCCCCAGGCCACCTCGCCGTTGAAGCACGCCTTCTCCAGCAGCTCCGGGAAGTACTGCTTCATCCGCGCCGGGAGGAGGAACACCTCCCAGGCCGCCGCAGGCGCCTCGTAGCCCTGGAGCAGGCTGACCGCCTTGAGCAGCCCACCCGTCCCGCGCAGGGGTTCGTCGAAGTGGTGCCAGCGGAAGAGGAAGCGCATGTAGTCCTGCGCCGAGAGCGGCTCCACCTCCCGCCGCAGCCGCCCCACCGTCAGCCGGTGGATGCGCTGGAGCAGCCGGCGGTCGCACCACTCGATCTCCGTGCCTTCCGGGCGCCGGTCCTCGGGGCGGAACATCCCCCGCAACACCTGGCCCTGCGCCTCCAGCGCCGCCAGCGCGCCGTTCACTTCCCCCGCCCCCAGGCCCAGCTTCTCCGCCAGCTCCCGCGCGGTGGTGGGCCCGTCGATCTCCACCCGCCCGCGCACCACCGCCAGCGCCGCCACCTCGCGCGCCACCGGCCCGTCGCCGGGCAAGGGCTCCAGCGTGGGCGAGAGCGGCAGCCCCGGGAACAGCGCCCGCGCGTGCTGCACCCGCTCCGCCGGCACCAGGAACCTCCGGCCACCCGCCTCCAGCCGGGCCGCGCGCCGCTGGGCGATGAGCACCCCGGCGTGCTCGCCCGGGGCCTGGGCTTCGGGGAAGAGCACGAGCTGGAGCATGGTGTCGTGCAGCTCGTCCGGGTCGCGCAGGAGCGGCTGGGCTTCCGCCACCACCTGCTCGATGGCCGCCCCATCCAGCGCGCCGAAGGAGGCCGCGTCCTCCGCCGGGAGCGTCCGCCGCAGCGCCACCGCCCGCGCCCGCCGCTCCTCCAGCGGCGCGTCGTCCAGGTACGTGTACGGCGCGGAGTTCAAGAGCTGGTGGGACAGCGGCGAGGGCTCCGGCAGGTCCACCGCCAGGCACCGGATGCTCCCGTCCTTGATGCCCTGGAGCACCGCCTTCAGCCCGTCCAGGTCCATCGCCTCGTGGAGGCAGTCGAACATCGCCTCCCTGGTGAGCGGATGGTCCGGCAACTCGATCTCCGCGCCCCCGTGGTTGTCCTGGCAGCCCACCTGCGCGGGGAACACCGCCGCCATGAGATCTTCGGCGCGGGCGCGCTGGATCTGCGGGGGAATCTTCTTCCCGTTCCGGTAGCGGGGCAGCGCCAGCGCCCGCTGCGCGTCCCAGCGGAACCGCGTCGGGAACAGGGGCGACTGGAGCACCGCCTGGGTCAGCACCCGCTCCACGCTGTTCGGAGTGACGAAGGCGAAGATGTCCATCAACGGGAAGCTGTGCTGTTCGCCGAGCGAGAGCACGATGCCGTCGTCCGTCGCCGCCGCCTGGAGCTCGAAGTCGAAGGTGCGGCAGAACGACTTGCGCAGCGCCAGCCCCCACGCGCGGTTGATCCGCCCGCCGAGCGGCGCGTGGATAACCAGCTGCATCCCACCGGCCTCGTCGAAGAAGCGCTCGGCGATCAGGGTGGTCCTGGACGGGACTCCACCCAGCACGTTCGCGGACGCCCGCAGGTACCGCACCAGCTGGTCCACCGCCGAATCCTGAAGCCCCAGCCCTTGCACCGCCGCCGCGCCTTCGCGCACCACGTCCTCGCGCGGCCGGGCGACCTGGGGGGACGGCTCGTCGGTGCGCGAGGGCGCCTCGCCCACCCAGAAGGGCACCGTGGGCGGCGCGCCGTGGGCGTCCGTCACCCGCACCTGGCCGGCGCGGACGCTCTGGATCTGCCAGGAGGTGGACCCGAGCACGAAGATGTCCCCCGCCATGCTCTCCACGGCGAAGTCCTCGTCCAGCGTCCCCACCTGCTTGTCGTCCGGCTCGGCGATCACCGGATAGGTGAACGTGTCCGGGATGGCACCCCCGTTGGTGAGCGCGGTGATGCGGGCGCCCTTCCGCCCCTTCACATTCCCGTTCACCCGGTCCCGGTGCACGTGCGCGCGCACCCGCCCGCGCGCGGTGGCCACGCCCTCCGCCAGCATGGTCACCACCTGGTCGAACTCCGCCTTCTCGAGGTTCCGGTACGGGTAGGCGCGCCGGCACAGCGCGAACAGCTCGTCCTCCGACCAATCCTGCGCGGCGCAGGCGGCGACCAACTGCTGCGCCAGGATGTCCAGCGGCTTCTCCGGGATGCGCACCGCGTCCAGGTCGCCCTCCTTGATGGCGCGGACCAGCGCGGTGACCTCCACCAGCTCGTCGCGGGTGAGCGCGAAGACGACGCCGCGGGAGAGGCCGCCCTTGTAGTGACCGGCGCGGCCCACACGCTGCAGGCAAACCGCGATGGAGCGCGAGGAGCCGACCTGGGCCACCACGTCGATGGACCCGATGTCGATGCCCAGCTCCAGCGAGGCGGTGGCCACCATCATCCGGAGTTGGCCGGCCTTGAGCTTCTCCTCCGCCGCCAGCCGGAGCGTCCGCGACATGCTGCCGTGGTGGGCGGAGACCTTGTCCTTGCCCAGCCGGTCCCCCAGGTCGTGGGCGATGCGCTCCGCCAGGCGCCGGGTGTTGGTGAAGAGGAGGACGGTCCGGTACTGCTCGGCGAGCTGCACCAGCCGGTCGTAGACGTGGCCCCACATCTCGTGGGTGGCCACCGCGGAGAGCTCCTCGTCCGGAGTCTCCACCGAGATCTCCCACGGCCGCAGGTGGCCCACCTCCACCACCGCCACCCCCTCCTTCGCCGGTTCGGTCCCGGTGAGGAAGGCGGCGATGGCGGGGAGCGGCTTCTGCGTGGCGGAGAGACCAATGAGCTGGGGGCGCTCCTCGGTCAGCGCCTTCAGCCGCTCCATGGAGAGCGTGAAGTGCGACCCGCGCTTGTCGCGCGCCAGGGCGTGGATTTCATCCACGATGACCGTGCGGACGCGCCGGATGGTCTCGCGGGAGCGCTGCGCGGTCAGGTAGAGGTACAGCGACTCCGGGGTGGTGATCAGGATGTGCGGCGGCCGCCGGACCATCCCCTGCCGGTCCTTGGAGGAGGTGTCCCCGGACCGCACCATCACCTTGATGGGCGGCGGCTCCAGGCCCTCCTCGCGGGCCAGCGCGTAGATCTCCTCCAGCGGCTTGAGGAGGTTCTTCTGGACGTCGTTGCCCAGCGCCTTGAGCGGCGACACGTAGAGCACGCTGGTCTCGTCCCCCAGCGTCCCCTCCAGCGCCTGCCGGAACAGCCGGTCGATGGCGGCCAGGAAGGCGGAGAGCGTCTTGCCTGATCCGGTGGGAGCGGCGATCAGTACGTCCCGCCCGGCTTGGACCAGCGGCCAGCCCTGCCGCTGCGGCTCCGTGGCGTCCCCCAGGCGCGAGCGGAACCAGCGCTGGACGATGGGGTGGAACGCGGAGAGCGGATCGGGACCGGGGGTCGTCTGGGTGGCGCTCGAGCTCGGATCCATAAGCCGCGATCCATAACAAGGACTGCCCCTGAACGCATGTGCAGACCGGCAGCAACCTGCCATCCACTGCCAGGTCCGGCGCGCTAGGGTCCGCGCCCCATGTTCCAGACCCTCGCCCTCCTGGCCGCGCTCGCCGCCGGCTCGCCGCTCACCACGGTGTCGGAGCAATCCGGCTTCAAGGTCACCGGCCGCTACGACGAGGTCCAGAAGCTGTGCCCCGCCTTCGAGGCCGCCTACCGCGGGAAGGTCCGCTGCGTCACCTTCGGCACCACGCCCGAGGGCCGCCCGATGCTCGCGCTGGCGGCGTCGCTGGACGGCGTGCTGGAACCGGCGGCGGCGAAGGCGAAGCATCGGCCCGTGGTGCTGGTGCAGGGCGGCATCCACGCCGGGGAGATCGACGGCAAGGACGCGGGCTTCTGGCTGCTGCGCGATCTCCTGGACCGGAAGGCGGGGGTCGAGGGCGGCCGGTCGGTGCTCCAGGCGGTGACCCTGGTCTTCGTGCCGGTCTTCAACATCGACGGCCACGAGCGCTTCGGCCCCAACAACCGCCCCAACCAGGTCGGCCCGGAGCAGATGGGCTACCGGGTCACCGCGCAGAACCTGAACCTCAACCGCGACTACGTGAAGGCGGACGCGCCGGAGATGCGCGCCATGCTGGGGCTACTCAACCGGTACGACCCCATCGTCTACGAGGACCTCCACGTCACCGACGGGGCGCAGTTCCAGCATGACATCTCCGCGCTGGTGGAGCCGTACCACGGCGGCAGGGACGTCCTCCGCCGCGAGGGCACCGTGTTCAACGGCGCGCTCCAGAAAGGGCTCGCCGCCACCGGCCACCTCCCGCTCGACTTCTACCCGTCCTTCAACAAGGAGGACGACCCCACCTCCGGATTCCGCGCCGCCATCGTGCCGCCCCGCTTCTCGCACTCCTACTGGCCGGTCCGGAACCGCTTCATGGTCCTGGTGGAGACGCACTCCTGGAAGGACTACGCGACGCGCGTGAAGGCGACGCGCGACGCAGTGCTGGTCACGCTCCAGCACGTCGCCGCGCACGGGGCGGAACTGCTGGCCGCCGCGAAGACCGCGGACGAGGCGGACGCCCGCGGCGAGGGCCCGGTGGCGCTGGCGTACGAGACGAGCGGTCCGCCCCAGACGTTCGACTTCCAGGGCTACGAGTACACGGTGGCCAAGTCGGAGGTCAGCGGTGAGCCGTGGATCCGCTACGACCAGACGAAGCCGCAGGTCTGGAAGGTGCCCCTGTTCACGGCGGTGAAGCCGTCGCTCACCGTGGAGCTGGGCCCGCAGGCGGGGTACCTGGTGCCGGCCGGCGTGGCGGGCGTGGTGCAGGAGCGGCTGGCCGCGCACGGGCTGAAGTTCACCCGCCTGGAGAAGGCGCTCAGCGGGGTGAAGGTCGCCGCGTTCCGCTGCACCTCGGTGAAGTACGGGCCGTCCACCTTCGAGGGGCGGTCGCTGCCGCAGACCAAGGGGGCCTGGGCGGAGGAGACGCGCGACCTGCCGGCCGGGTCGCTGTTCGTGCCGGCCTCCCAGCCGGGACGCACGCTGGTGGCGCACCTGTTCGAACCCACCGGCCCCGACTCGCTCCTCGCCTGGGGCTTCTTCAACGCCTGGCTCGAGCGCAAGGACGGGATGGAGCGCTACGTGGTGGAGGCCGAGGCGCGGAAGATGATGGAGGCCGACCCGAAGCTGCGCGCCGCGCTCGAGACCGCGCTGAAGTCGGACGCCGGGTTCGCCGCCAACGCCGACCAGCGGCTGGAGCTCTTCGAGCGCCGCCACCCCTCCTGGGACGAGCACTACGACCTCTACCCCGTCTTCCGGGTCGAGGCGCCGCCGGGACGATGAGCCCCGCCCGGCTCAGGGCGTGAAGTTGAGGTTGGCGCTGAACCAACTGCGCGGCGTCACGAACCCCCCGTTGGAACCGATGGCCACCCTCCCCGAAGCGGCCATGCCTATCCAGGCCGTGCCCGTACAGACGATCGGATCCGTGGTGATGGACGTCGCGTCGAGGACGGTGTGGACGAGGAGCCCGTCGTCGTTCGCGACGCTGAAGTCGTAGAACTCCACCGCCGGGTCTTCGGACCACCCGACCGTCAACCGGGAGCCGGAGGGCGGGTTCGACGGAACCTGCGTCGTGAGGGTGATGGGGCGCGGGACGTTCACGTCGATCGTCTCGGTGGGATGGCCGGGCACGTCGATCTGCAAGGTGTTGGCGCCGCCGGACAGCAGGTCCCCCACGTAATCCGGGCCTTCATAGGTCAGCGCGGCGCCGTTGAGCCGGATGGTGGCATCGGCCCGGTAGCCCGCCGCATCGGAGATCCGCATCCGCAGCGGGCCCTGATCTGCGTACATGACGCTCCAGATGCGGTACTTCCCGTCATACGGATCGATACCGCAGGCGTTCTGGTACATGACCGAGAAGTCCGAGACCGCGCACCCGAAGACCTGCATCGCGTTCGTCCGCGTCACCTCCACGCCGATGCTGGTGCCCAGCGGGACGACTTCGAGGCCGACAGCGCCGCGGCGTTCGAACAGGGTGTACCCCGGCTCCAGGTGGAACCCGCCAATGGTGCCCCACCGGCCATTCTCGCCGTCCAGGTACACCACGAAATAGTGGTGCGGCGGCGGCGGGAGGGAGCTTTCCGCTTCCGAGATCCCGACGATCCGATCTGGAGAAGGCGCCGCCGCCGTCGCCGCGTCGAA
>DATBSS010000431.1:0-6017 GCA_036559665.1 Myxococcaceae bacterium | reverse complement strand
CATCGAGTTCACCGCCACCGACTTGCCGGAGCCGGTGGTGCCGGCGATGAGCAGGTGCGGCGCCTTGGCCAGGTCGAAGACGTACGGCATGCCCTCGATGTCCTTGCCCAGGCACATGGTCAGCTTGGAGGCGGACTTGTTGAAGCCGTCCTGCTCGGCGATCTCCTTGAGGTAGACGGTCTCGCGGTCCCGGTTCGGGACCTCGATGCCCACCACGCCCTTGCCCGGGATGGGCGCCACGATGCGCACCCGCATCGCCTCCATCGCCATCGCCAGGTCATCCGCCAGCGAGGCGATCTTGGAGACCTTGATGCCCGGCCCCGGCAGGAACTCGTACATGGTGACCACCGGGCCGGGGCGGATCTCCACCACCTCGCCCTGGATGCCGAAGTCCATCAGCTTGGCGCGGAGCTTCTCGGCGGTGGCCAGGAAGGCCTCCTTGTCCAGCGCCGTCCGCTCCTTCTTGTCGCACTCCAGGACGTCCAGCGGCGGGAGGGTGAAGCTCTTGCGGTCCCCCACGAACTGGAACTGCTCCGTCTCCTTCTTGCGCGTGGGTTTCGGCGGCGCCTTCGGCTCCACGATGACCGGCATCCGCGCCGCCGCCAGCATGGCCGCGGCGGTGGCGGTGGCGGTCTCCGCGGAGGCCGCCTGGGCAGCGATGGCCGCCGCCGGCAGGTCCGGGCGCGGGATGGGCACGGACTCCAGGGCCGCCGCCGGGATGGCCGGGTCGGTGACCGCCGTGGGCTCGGGCGGCGGGACGATCTTCGGTGTCGCGGCGGGGGCGGGCGGGCCGGGCGGCAGCGCCAGCGCGGGCGCCTTCCGGCCCCGCTTTCCAGCCGGAGCCTGCGGCGGGGACTGCGGCGCCAGCTGCGCGGCCCAGGCCGGGTCCGCGGGCATGCGTGGGTCCGTCTCCCGCTCGGACGTCTCCGGCTCCTTTTCCCGGCCCTTCTCCTTCTTCTTCGGCGCCGGCTGCCGGCTCAGCCGCACCGCCTCCTCGGCGATGGCGTCCGCCTCGGCCGCATCGCGTTCGGCCTGGGCCAACTCCTCCTCATCCGCCTCGAGCTGGGCGAGGAACGCCGCCTCCTCCAGCTTCTCCTTCGCCGCCGCCTCGCGCCGGGCCTGGAACGCCGACCGCTGCGCCGACCACATCGCCGCGCCGCGCTCCCGCGCCGCCCGGCCTACCGCCGTGACGGCGTGGTACCCGATGGAGCAGAGCTTGAGGAACGCGAACTGCGTGCCGACGATCAGCGCCGCCGCGCTCACCGCGCCCACCACGATCAGCGTCCCCACGGTGGAGAACACGCCGGTGAGGGACGCGGAGAGCACCCCGCCCAGCGCGCCGCCGGGCGCGTACGCCCAGTGCTCGCCGGTGAGCAGCAGCTCCGCCAGCACCGACCCGGACGCGCAGAGCATCAGCGCGGCCAGGACCTGCGGCCAGCGCCGCTTCTCCCTGTTGCCCACGAACAGCACCAGGGCCGCGTAGAGGAACGACAGCGGGACCACGAAGCCCGTCACGCCCAGCGCGCTGAAGACGTCGTCCGCCAGCGCGTGCCCGGCCGGGCCGGCGGCGTTGTGCGCCCCCGTGCCGGCGCGGTCTCGCGCGTCGTAGCTGAGCATCGACACCAGCACGATGGCGGACGCGCCCAGCAGGAACACCCCCGCCAGCGCCCTTCGCGCCGCGGAGTTGGTCTTGAGCTTCTGGTCCGCGACCTGCCGCTTGCGGGAGACGATCTCCTGGCGCGCGAGCGACTTCTTCCCGGCCGCGCCTCGCCGTGCACCCATGGGTTGCCTCACGAGCCCCGGCGTGTCACCGGGGAGAACAGAGCTGTAGCTCGATGGAGGTGCGAGCTTAGGAGTCGAGGTCAGTCGGTCAATTTTCCGGCCGCGTGCGTTCCGGGCACGTGGCTGGACGCTCCACGGGCGTTCGAGCGCCCGCCAGCATTTCGTGTGCCGGCCCCGGCGCGGCGGTATGGTTCTGCCCGGAATGGACGTCCGCTGCGAGCGCTGCAAGACCGACTACGAGTTCGACGACGCGCGCATCACCGAAGCCGGCGTGACCGTGAAGTGCACCACCTGCGGCCACGTCTTCAAGGTGAAGAAGAAGGCGCTGGTGGTCACCGTGCCGGTCAACCCCGATGACGGGCAGGTGAGCGTCTCGCCGGCCTCCTCGGTGTCCGCGCCCCCGGCCGGCACGGGCTCGTTCCTCCCCTCCGTCCCCGGCGCCACCCCCGCGCCCAAGGACAAGGAGTGGAAGGTCCGCCAGGCGAACGGGAACGTCTTCTCCTTCAAGGAGCTCACCACGCTCCAGAAGTGGATCGTCGAGCGGAAGGTCACCCGCGAGGACGAGATCAGCCTCACCGGCGAGAGCTGGAAGCGGCTGGGCAACATCGCGGAGCTGGCCAGCTTCTTCCAGGTGGTGGAGGAGGCGCAGAAGGGGCAGCAGCTCCAGGCACTCCAGTCCGCCGGCGCGCTGGCGTACGTCCCGCCCGGCGCCACGCCGTCCGGGGGTTACGCCGTTCCCTCCGGTGACGCGCCGCCGCCCCAGCTCAGCATTCCCGGCCCGGCCGCCTACCGCACCGGCCCCGTCGCGCAGCCGGGGGCGATGAGCGCCTCCGCGATGCCGCCGATGCAGGCCTCGCCGCAGGTGAACGTCACCGTCCACAACCCGGTCGCCGCGCCCATCGCCGTGCCCGCGCCCGCGCCGGTCCCGGTGCCGCTCGTGTCCGCCGCGGCCGCGGCCACCCAGGACGACATCGCCGCCGCTCAACTCAAGCGGAGCGGGACCAGCCGGCTCCTGCTGGTCCTCCTGGGGCTGGCGGTGCTGGGGGGCGGCGGATACGTCGGCTACTTCCAGTACTGGCTGCCGCAGCAGGAGGCCACGGACCGCGAGGCGCAGGGCCGGGCGGACGCGGAGCGGAAGGCGGCCGAAGAGGCCAAGGCGAAGAAGATCGCCGAGGCGAAGGCCGCCGCCGAGGAGGCGGAGCGGAAGAAGAAGGCCGAGGAGGAAGCGGCCCGCGCCGCCGCCGCGGCCGACGCGGGCACCACCACCGTGCTGGCCGTCATCAAGGGACCGCCGCCGCCGCGCGACTTCGACGGCTGGATGACGCTGGGCGACCGGCTGCGCGAGAAGGAGAAGGCGGAGGCCGCGCTGGACGCCTACGGCCGCGCCGGCGACCTCAAGCCCGAACGCGCCGAGCCGCACGCCGGCCGCGGCCTGGCCCTGATGGACATGGGCCAGAAGCTCCAGGCGGAGGCCGCGTTTCTGCAGGCGCTCCGGCTCAATCCGCGCTATGGGGTAGCGCTGATGGGCCTGGCGGAGACGTACCGGAACCAAGGGAAGAACGAAGAGGCGAAGAAGTACTACGAGCAGTACCTCGACGTGCTCCCCTCGGGCCCGGATGCCGTGGTGGCGCGCCAGGCGCTGCAACGACTCCAGCAGTAGGCACCACGAGGCAGGACAGCGCCATGCCGGACTATGACAAGCCCTCGTCGACCGAAGATGAGTACTTCGCCCGCGAGGAGATCGAGAAGAAGCGGAAGTTGGCCCTCCAGCAGCAGGAGGAGACCGAGGTCAAGGAGCGGGAGCGGCTCAAGCAGCTCCACTACATGAAGTGCCCCAAGTGCGGGTTCGACCTGCACACCATCACCAAGGGGAAGGTGGAGTTGGACACCTGCTTCAACTGCCAGGGCATGTTCCTCGACGCCGGCGAGTTGGAGCGGCTGCTGCACGGCGAGGGTGACGAGACGACCGGCAGCGTGATGCGCTCCATCCTCAACCTCGTCAAGCGCAAGTAGGGCAAAGGCCATGGCGCTCACCGTGGAGCAGGTCCGCCACGTGGCGGCGCTCGCCCGGCTCCAGCTCACACCCGAGGAGGAGCAGCGCTTTGCCGTCCAGCTCTCCGCCATCCTGGAGGCGATGGCGGAGCTGCAGGCCCTGGACACCTCCGGCGTGGAGCCCACCTCGCACGCCGCGCTGGAGGAGCCGCGGCTGCGCGCGGACGCGGTGAAGCCGTCGCTGGACCCGGAGAAGGGCCTGGCCAACGCGCCCGCCCGTTCCGGTACCAGCTTCGCCGTCCCCAAGGTGATCGAGTGACCCCGGCGGAGATCTCCGGGCTCACCATGCTGGAGCTGGCGGAGCGGCTGGCGGCGAAGGACGTCACCTCGGTGGAGGCGACCCGCGCCTGCCTGGACCGGGTGGCGGCGGTGGACCCGAAGGTGAAGGCGTTCATCACCGTGGACGAGCGCGGCGCGCTGGCCGCCGCCGAGGCCTCGGACGGGCGCCGCCGCAAGGGCGCGCCCGCCTCCGCGCTGGACGGCGTGCCGGTGGCGCTCAAGGACATCTTCCTCACCGAGGGAGTGCAGACCACCTGCGGCTCGAAGATCCTGGAAGGGTTCATCCCGCCCTTCGACGGCACCGTGGTGCGGCTGCTCAAGCAGGCGGGGATGCCCATCCTGGGCAAGCTCAACCAGGACGAGTTCGCCATGGGCTCCTCCACGGAGAACTCGGCGTTCTTCCCCACCCGCAACCCGTGGGACCTGTCGCGCACGCCGGGCGGCTCCTCCGGCGGGTCGGCGGCGGCGGTGGCGGCGCGCGAGGTGCCCGGCGCGCTGGGGACGGACACCGGCGGCTCGCTCCGGCAGCCGGCGGCGCTCACCGGCACCGTGGGCCTCAAGCCCACCTACGGCCGCGTCTCCCGTTACGGGGTGGTCGCCTTCGCCTCCTCGCTGGACCAGGTGGGGCCCATCACCCGCACCGTGGCGGACGCCGCCGCCTTCCTGCAGGTCATCGCGGTGCCGGACCCGGAGGACGCCACCTCCGCCCGGCTGCCCCCGGCGGACTACCTGTCGCGCCTGGAGGGCGGCGTGAACGGGATGAGGCTGGGCCTGCCCCGCGAATACTTCGTCCCCGGCATGGACCCGGAGGTGGAGGCGGCGGTGCGCGGCGCGGCGGCGGAGCTGCAGAAGGCCGGCGCCCGCATCGAGGAGATCTCCCTGCCGCACACGAAGTACGCGCTGGCCGCGTACTACCTGATCGCCCCCGCCGAGGCGTCCTCCAACCTCGCCCGCTACGACGGCATCCGCTTCGGGCCGCGCGCCAGGGAAGCGAAGGGGCTGCGGGAGCTGTACTCGGAGACGCGGGCCCAGGGCTTCGGGCCGGAGGTGAAGCGGCGGATCATGCTCGGCACCTACGCGCTCTCCGCCGGGTACTACGACGCCTACTACCTGAAGGCGCAGCAGGTGAGGACGCTCATCCGCCGCGACTTCACCGAGGCGTTCCAGAAGGTGGACGCCATCCTCTGCGCCACCTCGCCCACCCCCGCCTTCCCCCTGGGCTCCCGGGTGGACGACCCGCTCGCCATGTACCTGAGCGACGTGCTCACCCTCCCGGTCAACCTGGCCGGCTTGCCCGGGCTCTCCGTGCCCTGCGGCTTCACCGGCGCGGGCCTGCCCATCGGCCTCCAGGTCATCGGCAAGCCCTTCGACGAGGCCACCATCCTCCGGGTGGCGCGCGCCTCCGAGCGAATCCAGGATCTCTGGAAGCGCCTGCCTCCAATGTGATCCGTCCGGCTGCTCTTCCTCACCGGCTCGAGGGCTGACTCCGGCCTCGCGCGGGAGGCGGCTTTGCGCTAACTGGGGAGCCGCCCGAATGTCTGCGAGCGACTTTCAGCCGGTGATCGGCCTCGAGGTGCACGCGCAGCTGCTCACCCGGAGCAAGATCTTCTGCGGGTGCTCCACCGCGTTCGGCGCCCCGCCCAACCACCACACCTGCCCGGTGTGCCTGGGGATGCCGGGCGTGCTCCCGGTGCTCAACGAGAAGGTGGTGGAGTACGCGGTGCGGGTGGGCCTGGCGCTGGGCTGCCACGTCCGCCCGGTCAGCATCTGGGCGCGGAAGAACTACTTCTACCCGGACCTCCCCAAGGGCTACCAGATCTCCCAGTACGACCAGCCGATCTGCGAGAACGGGCAGCTCTCCATCGAGCTTCCCGGCGGCGGCGAGCGGGCGATCCGGATCCGCC
>DATBSS010000430.1:0-7406 GCA_036559665.1 Myxococcaceae bacterium | reverse complement strand
CCTGCGCATCATCGCCGGCCTCGAGCGGGCCGACCGGGGCCAGGTGCTCTTCGAGGGCGAGGACGCCCCGGTCCGCGACGTGCGCCATCGCGGGGTCGGCTTCGGGTTCCAGCACTACGCCCTCTTCCGTCACATGACGGTGTTCGAGAACGTGGCCTTCGGCCTGCGGGTACGTCCCCGGGCCCGCCGCCCCGCGGAGGCGGAGATCGTCAGGAAGGTGACCGATCTCTTGAAGCTCGTGCAGCTCGACTGGCTGTCCGACCGCTACCCCTCGCAGCTCTCCGGCGGCCAGCGGCAGCGGGTGGCCCTGGCGCGCGCCATCGTCTGCCAGCCCAAGGTGCTGCTCCTGGACGAGCCGCTCTCGGCGCTGGACGCCAAGCTGCGGCACGCCATGCAGGTGGAGCTCAAGCAGATCCAGCAGAAGGTGGGGATCACCTTCATTTTCGTGACCCACGACCAGGAAGAGGCGCTGTCCATGTCCGACCGCATCGCGGTCATCAACAAGGGGCGCATCGAGCAGCTGGGCGACGCCGCGGCGATCTACCACCAGCCCCGGACCACCTTCGTGGCCAACTTCATCGGGCAGGCGAACATCCTGGAGGTGGAGGTGTCCGCGGGCGAAGGGCCGGCCGCCAAGGTGAAGCTGCAGGGCGGCCTGGAGCTGAGCCTGGCCCCCGGCGCGCTCGCCCCGGGGACCCAGCGGGCGCTGATCTCCATCCGCCCGGAGAAGATCTTCATCCGCAAGTCGCGCGAGGCCGCCGACAACTGTTTCGAGGCCCAGGTGGTGGAGGAGATCTTCAAGGGCGCCACCGACCAGATGCTGTTGCGGACGGAGTCCGGGCTGGAGCTGTGGGCCGTGGTGGCCAACGAGAGCGCCAGGCAGGAGCCGGTGCACCGCGGCGAGAAGGTGTTCTGCCACCTTCACCGGGACGACATCGTGCTCCTCCAGGGTGCGTGAGCCTCCGGCGCTTTTTCAGTTGCCGAGGCCGATGGCCAGCAGCGCGTAGGGGAGGACCCGGGGGTCGCCGGCCTCGGCGCGGCCGGCGTACGCCACCCCCACGGTGAGCGCGACGTAGAAGAGGTCGGTGATCAGGTACTCGCCGCGGCTGGTGAGGGTGACATCCTGGAGGCCGAACCCGACGTCCCCGAGGCTGTAGCTGGAGACGCCGAGGTTGAGCTGGGTCTCGAACGACAGCTTGTCGTCCATGAAGCTGATGTCGTGGATGGCGCCGGCCGCTCCGTAGAAGCCCTTGTAGCGGATGGGGTCCACGTAGGCGGCGAGGTAGGGCTTCACCGGGAGCCCCTTCTCCAGCTTCGCCTGCGCGAAGAAGTCGTGCTGGTTGTCGATCGGCTCCGGAGACTCGGCGTCCAGGTAGAGGTAGCCGATGTAGCCGAGCCTCAGGGTCACGTCGCTGATCGGAAGGTCGTAGGCGACCTGCGGGTCGAACTCGAAGGCGGAGTTCGGGAGGCCGTCGGCGTCCGCGGTGAGCGCGCGGTTCATCCACAGGTTGATCATGATCGAGCCGGGCCCCACGCCCGGGAAGTGGATCTCCGCTTCCGGCTGGACCGTCGGGCTCAGGCCTCCCGTCGAGAGCAGCTCGCCGCGCCACACGTAGGAGGTGGTCAGGGGGACCTCGGCCCAGTAGGTGATCCCCTCCTCCTCCTCTCCTTCCCCTTCCTTGGGCTCGACGGCCTCTTTCGGCTCGGCGGCTTCTTTCGCCTCGCCGCCTTCCTTGGCTTCCGTGGCGTCCTTTGCTTCCTTCGCCTCTTCACCGGCCGGCGCGGCGGCCGCCGGCGCCTGGGGGTCGTCGGCATACGCCGGCCCCGCGAGTCCGAAGAGAAGGGAGATCGCCACGCCGGCTCGACGCACGCTCATGATTGACCCTCCGCAGGAGATCCATCCGACCTGCTGTCCCGTGAGGCAACATACCAATCGCACCGGCACGGTCCACGAGTCTCTGATGGGCCGCGGCGAAGGACCGGTGGAGGGCGAGATGACCATCCTGATGTCGGAGCTGGGCGAAGCCATGCACGGCGAGAACCGCGAGAAGGTCGCGTCCGCCATGCGCCGCTTCACCGTCGAGGAGGTGACCGGCCCGGAGGCGTTCGACGCCGGCTACCGGTTGCTCGACGCGCAGTTCGGCCCGGTGAACGAGATCGAGCGGCGCGAGGTCCTGGAGCGCTGGCAGGCCCGCGGGAGCCTCTCCGCGGAGGACGCCCCGGTGCGCGCCCACTACCACATGCTGCTCTTCCGCGAGCCCGACGGCCGGGTGGCGGCGGTGCGGGACGCGTTCTCCGCGGTCGACCGCGAGTCGCGGAGGGTGGTGGTGCTCCTGTCGCACAGCCTGGTGATGCCGGAGGCCCGCCGCACCGGCGTGGCCGCGCTGCTCCGCGCCGCCCCGGTGATCCTGGCGCGCCGGGACGCGGCGGCGGCGGGCATCGCGGGCGCGAAGACGCTCCTGGTGGCGGAGATGGACCCGGTGGTGCCCGGCCAGTCCGCCACCGTGGTGCGCCTGCTCAGCTACGCCCAGGCGGGGTTCCGGGTGGTCCCGCCGTCCTCCGCGCCGTACGCCCAGCCCGACTTCCGCGACCTGGAGGCCCTGGGCGCCGAAGCCGTCCCCATCCCGATGATGCTCGTCGTCCGGCAGGTCGGCGCCGAGGCGCGCGCGGAGCTGGACTGGCCGGACCTCGAGGCCATCCTCGACGGCCTGGCCGCCATCCACCTCCACTCCGTGCAGCGGGCGCAGCTCCCGGAGATCCGCCGGAACGCGCTGCGCTACCGCCCCGCGGGAGATGAACCGCCCATCGCGCTGCTCCAACCGCGGCGCGAGGAGGACCTCGCCCCCCTCCACCGCGGCGTGGTCCTCCCGCACTACCCTCCCGCGTGGCGGTGAGGGGGAGGCACCGGGATCTCGCCCGTCGGCTCGTCGTCGCGCGCCCCGACCGGCACCGGTTCGGGCTCGCCTTCCCAGGTGTGCTCCTTCTGGCGGTTGGCGTAGACGGACCTCGGGCGGGCCTCCAGCTCGTGGGCGATCCTGGCGAGCTCGTCGTCCAGGTAGTTGGGGTTCTTCTTGAGCGTCTCGTGGATGGGGCCCTTGAGGTAGTGGTCCACGATGGGCGAGGCGCCCTGGTAGTAGCGCTGGTAGATCGCGTGCCGGAACACCCGCTTCAGCCGCGCGATGTCCTTGGCCCCGGTGGGCAGCGGCAGCAACTCCACGAACCGCTTCCGCGTCGACCGCTCCGCCAGCCGGTCGAGCACGCGCTGGAGGCTGTTCTCCAGGAACTCGGGCGCGCAGTGGCAGGCGAAGTCGTCGTACAGCAGGCGCATCAGCGCGCTTGCCTCGTCGATCGGCATGGTGGCCTGCCGCTCCCGGCCCATGCGCCGGACCATGATCATGAACGGCACCGGGTGGTTGCCGGTGGCGCGGATCACCTCGGGGTCGCGGAAGTCCGGCTGCATGTACGGGAAGTGCCGGGGGTTGACGGCGTCAAACCCGCCGCGCCCGTAGAAGAGCAGGCGCTGCCAGGACTGGCGCTCGCCGGGAGCGAAGTATTCCGTCTCCGCGGTGAGGTTGATGTTCATGCCGAAGTGCTTCCCCGGCAGGTCCGGGTTCGGCAGCTTGATGAGGCCGCGGCGGTGCAGCTCGGACATGTACTCGCAGGCGATCTCCACCGGAGCGATGCGCAGCCAGTACGACAACACCGTCCCGCGCGCCTCGGGGAGGATGTAGATGTGCGAGAGGTACACGACGCACAGGTCGTGCGCGTAGCCCGGATTCAGGAGGATCGTGGCGTCGCGCACGCCGCACAGCTTCCCCTTGGCGTCGCGCGCCGCGAGCAGGAGGTAGCGGATATACGTCCCTTGCGGCGTCGGCGAGTAGCTGTCGTCGCGCAGGAAGCGCAGGACGGCGTCCTGGCGCTCCATCTCGCCCTGCGGCCCGAACGCGTCCCAGAGCGTGGCGTAGGCGATCTCGAACCCGGGGTCGGCGGGGTCCAGGATCTCCCAGATGGCGAACTGTCGGGTCTCGCGCTCGATCATCTCCACCACGTCCTGGTGGTAGAGGTCCTTCAAGCACAGCTTGACCTGGCGGGTGCTCACGCGCCCTGGAGCATGCCTGAAGGGTGCGTCGATCGAGTAGCGTCGTCTTCCCCGGAGCGCGCGTTTTGAAACGCATCGCCAGCCTCGACCTGGACGACAACACCTCGGTGTGGGCCGACGTGGCCAGGCCCGCGGAGCCCCTCCCGCCGCTCCAGGGCGACGTCACCGCCGACGTGGCGATCATCGGCGCCGGGTTCACCGGAGTGTCCACTGCCTATCACCTGGCGCGGCGCTTTCCGGGCCGGCGGGTGGTGGTGCTGGAGGCGAAGCGGATCGGCAACGGCGCGTCGGGCCGCAACGGCGGGATGGCGCTCAACTGGATCAACGGCGTCGTGACCCACAGCGCCGAGCGGGCCCGGCGCGTGTTTTCGGTCACCCGCGGAGGCCTGGACTGGATCGAACAGGTCATCCGGGAGCACTCGCTGGGCGTGCGGTTCGACCGCATCGGCTGCCTGGAGGCGTACACCGACGCGCGCCGCGCCGAGGAGGCGCACCAGCGGGCGGAGACGCTGGCGTCGTTCGGCCTTCCGATCCGGTACCTGGCTGGAGAGGAGCTGCGCCGGCTCGTCCGAGCCGAGGGATTCGCCGGCGCGGTGCTCGACCCGACCAGCGGCCAGCTGAACGGACTGGACTTCCTCCGCGCCCTGGCGCCGGTGGTGCGCGGGCTGGGGGTGGAGATCTACGAACAGACGCCAGTGGTGCGCGTGGAGGAGGGGAGGACCCACGTGCTCACCACCCCCGGCGGCACCGTGCGCGCGGCGGCGATGGTGGTGGCCACCAACGGCTACAGCGGCCGGCTCGGATACTTCCGGACCGGCGTGTGCCCGCTCCACTCCCACGTCATCGCCACCGAACCGCTGCCCCCCGAGCGGTGGGCGGAGTTGGGCTGGAGCGGATCGGCCGGGTTCACCGACGACCTGGATCGCATCGCGTACGCCAGCATGACGCCGGACGGGCGGCTGGTGTTCGGCGGCGGCGGCAACGGTGCGTACTCCTACCGATGGGGGAGCCGGACGTCATGGCCGGCCGGCCCCGCCGCTCAGCACGAGTACGTGCGCGGGGTGCTCACGCGCTACTTCCCGGGTGTGCGGGACGTGCGCATCACCCACCGCTGGACCGGGACGCTGGGCATGACCCTGTCGCGGGTCTGCGCCATGGGTGTCACGGGAGAGCACCGCAACGTGCTCTACGCGCTCGGCTACAGCGGGCACGGGGTGGTGCTCGCCAACCTCGCCGGCCAGGTGCTCTGCGACCTGTACTCCGACCACCACGAGCCGTGGCGCGACCTCCCGTTCTACCATGCGGTTCCCGGGGGTATCCCGGGAGAGCCGCTCCGGTGGCTGGGGTACCAGGCCTATACGCGGTTCACCGGGAGATCGCCTCGGCGCCACGAGGCGCCGATCTGACTTCACACCGCATCAGAGCTCGATGAGACCGGACGAGCTCCGCCGGGTGACCTGGTTCGGGCCAATCGCCTCGGCCCGGTGAGAGAACGAGTTGGCCTCCTCCCTCGCGGCGGCGGCCTCCTTCTGCATCCCCAGCTGACCCATGAGCTTGGAGGCGATCTCCAGCGTCGTGGACAGCTCCGACCGGAACAGCTGCGGCCTCGCCGCGGCCAGCAGCCGGTACACGTCCACGGAGCGCTGCGCCGCCCCCAGGGCCTCCTGCTTCCGGCCGGCGGTGGCAAGGCGCACCGCGTGCATCCGCAGGGTCATCGCCAGGCGGGAGTCGGACACCCAGGTCCTGGAGCCGATCCGGCGCCGGATCGCCACGGCCTCCTCGCTGGCCTTCAGCGCCTCCTGCGGGCGGTCGAGGGTCGCCAACTGATTGGAGAGGTTGTGGAGCGCCGTGGCCAGCGCCTCCGAGTGCTCCGGCGCCTGCCGCGCCAGCCGCCGGTCAATCGCCACCGCCTCCTCGAGCGCCGCCAGGGCGTCGGCGGGCTTCCCCGCGACGACGTCGAGCGCCAGGGCGTAGTTGTTCAGGGCCTTCGCCAGGTCGGGCTCGTTCGCGTCCGGCTTCGCCCGGGCCAGGCGGCGGCCGATCGCCACCGCTTGCCGGGCGCTCTCGAGCGCTCCGGCCTCTCCGAGCGCGCGCTGAATCACCGAGAGGTTGGAGAGCGACACGACCATCATGGGCTCGAACTCCTCGGGCTTCGCCTCCGCCAGCCGGTCGTACCGCATCGCCGCCTCTGCCGCGGGGTCGAGCGCCTCGGCGTCCTTGTCCTGCATGGAGAGCGCGATCGCCAGGTCCTCCAGGGCGGAGGCCAACATCGGCTCGTGCTCTTCAGGGTCCTCCAGGGCCAGGTGCCGGTACAGCTCCACCGCGCCCCGGGCGGCCTTGAGCGACTGGTCCATCCTCCCCGCGGCGTCCATCCGGGTGGCCAACATGCTCAGCGACATGGCCAGCACGGCTCCGTATTCCTTCGGGTTGGCCTTGGCCAGGGTCGCCAGGTGCTGGACGGCCTCGACCTGCGCGTTCGCGGCCTCCTCGTGCCTCTTCGCCCACGCCAGATCCACGGAGAAGATGACGAGGGCACGGGCCAGCTCGTCCCCGGTCTCCGTCGAGCCCCCTGCGGCGGCCCGCCGGCCAACCCGCACGGCTTCCTCGATGGTGGTGAGCGCCTCCTGCCTCCGGTCCACGGCCTCGAGCCGGAGGGATTGGGCGCGGAGCGAGAGGGCCAGCCCCGCCTCGTATCCCGGGGAGAGGCGCGCCAGCCTCCTGGCGGCCGCGAGCTGTTCCTGGCCAACCTGGATCGCCTCCTCCGACCGGCCGAAGTCGTTCAGACACCGGGCCAGCAGCAGCAGCGAGTCCGCCACCGGCACCATGTCTTCGTCGGAGCCGTCCGCCGTCAGGCTCTGCGCCTGCTTGGCGTAGGCCTGGATGGCTGCCAGCGCCTGCGCCCGCCTGGGGTTCTTGGCCTCGCAGTGAAGGAGCTGCTTCGGAGGTCGGGAGATGTGGGTGCCCGCCCGGCGCTGCCGGTCCATCGTGGTGCACCCGAGCAGCGCGACCGCAAGCGCCCCTACCATCTGAATTTTCCTGGAAACCGCCATTGTGGACCCCCCCGATCCGCTGTTCGAACAGGGAGTGCCTGGCGCGCCGAATCCTATTCGCGGTGCGAGGGGCTCACGGGAGCGGGCTTCCTGTTACAGGATGACCGGAATCGGACCCGTATTGGGATACACATAGCCTAGCCAATTCGCGTTGTTCGTCGTGTAGATGTACCCGTCCGCAGCCATCGCCGATTCCTCCGTCTGCGGGAACATGGCATGGTCGTCGCGGCTCGCATTGTACTTGCGCATCAGCTTGA
>DATBSS010000429.1:0-26051 GCA_036559665.1 Myxococcaceae bacterium | reverse complement strand
ACCAGATGGGCGCGTTCCAGCCCAATGGTCCGGACATCACCAGGACGGTCCTCCCGGTGAACCTGTTCGCCGGGCCGGCCACGGACTCGTTCATGGTGAAGTGGACCTACTACTGGACGGTGTAGCGGGCTCCTCTAGACTCGGAGCCCTTGCCCACCTCGACTCCGATGAACCCGCTGGAGCGCCGGGCCCACGCCCGCATCGCGGTCCCGCTCGACGTGCGGGTGCTGAACGGGAAGAAGGAGGTGGAGCTGGCGGCGCGGGACATCTCGCGCTCCGGCATCTTCCTCTTCTCGCCCGACCCGCCCGGAGGGGTGGGGACGGTGCTCACGCTCCGGCTGTCGCTCACCGCGGGGATCAAGCCGGTGGAGGTGAAGGCGGAGATTGTCCGGGTGGTGCTGGACGCCGCGGACCAGAAGGGTGGGGTGCTGGGGTTCGGCGCCCACTTCGTGGAGCTGACGCCGGCCAGGGAGCAGGACCTGCTCAACCTCCTGGACCGCGCCATGCTGGGCCGCGGGAGCCAGAAGCGGATCTACCCGCGCGTGTACCACCTCATCGAGGTGCGGGCCCGCTCCAAGACCGAGCTGCGCGCCATCCTCCGGGACATCGGCGAGGGCGGCGTAGGGCTCAATCTCGACCGGCCGATGCAGCTCGATGAGGAGGTCGCGCTGGAGATCGCCCGTCCCCGCGGCGAGTCGCCGCTGAAGCTGCAGGGGTGGGTGACGTCCTGCGTGAGCAGCGGGCCGAGCACGTTCCGGGTGGGGCTGCGCTTCGGGCGGCTCTCCCAGCCGCAGCGCGCCGAGCTGCAGGCGTTCTTGAAGAAGCTCTACAGCAAGTAGGCCAAGGTTACGCCGATGCGTCGGGCGCGGTGCCGCCCGTGCGGCCCCGGTCCATCCACGCGGCGATGAACGGCTCCAACTCGCCGCGCAGGACGTCCTTGATGCGCGCGGAGGCCCCGGTGCGCGGGTCCTCCACGCGCGCCCCGCGGTCGGGGAGGTAGCGCCGCACCTCGCCCGCCGGCGGGGGGATCTCCAGCAATGCCGCCGCCAGCGAGCGCAGCTCCGCCACGTTGCCGGCGCCCATCAAGGTCACCACCCGCCCGGTCGCCTCGTCGCGCGCGGACGCCTCCGCCGCCAGCCGCTCCACGAAGAAGCCCGGCCGCCGCCGGATCTCCCGCCCCGAGGTCTGCGCCTCCGGCCGTTCCTTGGGCCACAGGCGCACGCGGACGTAGGCGCCCACCTTGGCGCTGTCCTCCAACCGCCGGTGGATGCCGGACTCGCCGGAGAGGAACCCGAGCGCGCCGGGTCCGTCGACCCGCAGCAGCACCCGGAAGGGCGCGGTCCCCTCCGCCACCGCCGAAGCCTCGTAGCCGCGCTTCTCCGCCCAGCCCAGGTACATGAACCCCAGCTCGCGCGCCCAGCCCTGCGCCGCAGGCGACTCCGCGATCGCCTCCACCTCGATCAGCACCTCGTCCACGTCCACCGGTCCCAGCCCGCGCGCCTCGAGGAGCTGGACCTCCCGCGCCACCTCCTCCACCGCCTTGGCGGCCGAGGCCAGGTGCGGCTCGCCGCGCGCGTCGCGCACCAGCTTGCGCGCGAAGGCGCAGCTCCGCGCCACCCGGTCCAGCGCGCCCAGCTTGGCCTCGATGCCGCGGAACTCGCGCAGCGTGGCCGCGGCCTGGGCCGGGTCGTCCCAGAAGTCCGGCGCCTGGATGGCGGGCAGCAGGCGGGCGCGGCGGGAATCCAGCTCCGGCCGGCCAAGCACGACGCCGATCTGCGAGGAGCGCTCCACCAGGCTCTCCGCCTCGGACAGCAACGACTTCTTGTCCAGCCGCCGCCGCACCGCGCCCGCGCCCGTCGTGGGCAGCACCACCTGGGCGGTGGCCTCGCGGGGCGCGCGGAGGTCCGCGCTGGCCACCACCGAGCCGTCCGCGCGCGTCTCCACCCGGACCGGCGTCCCCGCCGGCAGCGGCCGCTTGACGATCTCCACCGCCAGCGCCGAGGTGAGCGTCTTCTCGATCTCCCGCTGGAGGAACCGGGCCCCGAAGTGCGGCGAGTACCCGCGATCCACCAGCAGATCCACCACCTCCGGCGCCACCTCCACGTCCAGCCCGCGGGCGCGGATGCCCTCGCGCTCCAGCACCCGGCCGACCTCGCGGTGGGCGATCTTCCGGATCTCGATCTTCGACAGCGGGTGGAAGTGGCAGATGGCGTCGAAGCGGTTGAGGAACTCGGGGCGGAAGACGGAGGCGATCCGCCGGTCCACCTCCGACAGCACCTCGCGCTGCGAGCGCGAGACTTTGATGCCGATGGGCTCCTCCTGGTACACCTCCGCGCCCGCGTTCGAGGTGGCGACGATCAGCACGTTGTTGCAGGGGACGGTCTCCCCGGCGGCGTTGACGAACTGCCCCTCGTCGAAGAGCTGCAGGAAGCGGTCGTGGACGCGCTCGTGCGCCTTCTCGAACTCGTCCAGGAGCAGCACCGCGAACACCTTGCCGTCCAGGAGCTGGGTGAGGTCGCCGCGCTTCTTGGACAGCGACTCCGCCCACGGCTGCCCGAAGGGGACGGCGTCGTCGTCCTCTCCGGGGTAGTCGGCCATGTTCAGCCGCACCAGCCGGTCCGGCGAGCCGAACAGGTACTCCGCCAGCAGCTTGGCCAGGTGGGTCTTCCCCACGCCGGTGGGGCCGGCGAACAGGAACACGCCCAGCGGGCGGCGCGGGTCGTTCAGCCCCGCCTTGAGCAGCGCCACCGAGCGCAGCACCGCCGCCACCGCGTCCGTCTGCCCCAGGATGCGCTCGCCGAAGAACTTCGAGACCTCCAGGAGGTCCAGCGGCATCGCGTCGTCGACGACGAAGCGGGGGAGCAGCGTGGTGGCGCAGAAGCGGGACAGCACGTCGTCCGGGCCGGCGCGCTCCTTGTTCGCGGCGGCCGTCTCCGCCACCGTCTCCTGCAGCAGCTCGATGGCCTTGCGCGGCATCCGCTGCGCGACGAGGAACTTGGACGACAGGCGGAACGCCAGGTCGATGGCGGCGGGCTCGAAGGGGACCAGGTGCTCCTTCTCGAGGTCCTCGGCCACCTTGGTGAGGATCCAGCGCACGCGGTCCGCGGGCGGTTCGTGCACCGGGAGCAGGTGGAGCCGCTCGCCCATGGTCTCGTCCGAACGCAGGAGCTCCTGGGCGCGGCGGAGGTCGGCCTCCAGCACGAAGCGCAGGGACCCGGCGCGCAGCGCGCGGATCATCACCGGGATGGTGGGGCCGCCCACGCCCACCGCCAGGTCGCGCACGTAGACGATGGTGCGGGGCACCTCGCCCAGGCGCTCCAAAAGCTCGTCCAGGGTGTCCGCGGCGTGGCGCTCGCCACGGGCCAGGATGCCGGCGATGGAGATCTCCATCACCCGCGCGTCGCGCAGCGTCTCGCCCGCGGCGCCGGTGACGATGCGCCGGGCGATCTCCTGCACGATGGCGGTCTTCCCGACGCCCGGGTCCCCGGCCAGCAGCGGGTGCTTCCCGTCCGAGCCCATCAAGGCCATGACGTCGCCGATCACCTCGTCCAGGCCGTACGCGGGGCGCAGCTTCCCTTCACGGGCGAGCGCGGTCAGATCGCGCTCGACCAGCCGGTTCCTGGCCTCGTCGTCGTCGCCCCGGCGCTTCGCCATGGCCCGAATATTCGCCGCCTGGAGGGGGAAGATCCCGAAAACATTCGGCTGTCAGGCGGCGGCCAGCCGGACGTCAGTGTAGGCATGCCCTATCCCCCCTCGTGCTACCTTCTCGCCCGCCGTGGGACCCACCCCTCAGGACATGTCGGACGAGGAGCTGTTCGCCAGGGTGTCGGAGGGACGGGCGAGCGGCCGGGATGTCAGCGCTCCGCTGGGGGAGCTGATCGAACGGTGGCGCTCCGGGGCGTTGTACGTCATCCGGCGGGTCCGCCAGAGCTACGGGAAGGGATCGCCGGAGGACGACGAGGAGCTGCTGCAGGACGCGGTGGCGAAGCTGGTGGAGCGTGGGCTGGACCAGTTCCGTGGCGTCTCGGAGCAGCTTCCTGGGAAGTCTGCTTCCCCCAAGACCTTCTTCATGCGGATCGCCAAGCACGTGGCGATCGACCGGTTCCGCCGCGCGCGGGAGGTGCTGGCGGAGGCTCCGGCGGAGGGCGAGGAGGACGAGTCGCGCGAGGGAGCGGCGGAGCGGACCTCGGCGGTGGAGGGTTCCCGGAGGCAGGAGGAGCGGGCGGAGGCCTCGGAGCTGTACTGGGCGGCGTACCGGCGGCTCCAGCGGGAGCACCCGAACGAGGCGTCGGCGTGGGACCTGTACCACCACCAGGACCTGGACGATCACCAGGAGGTGGCGAAGCGCCTGGGGATCACGGTGACGAACTCGTACAAGAGGGTGTCGCGGGCGCAGGCGTACCTGAAGGCGTACCTGCTGGAGCTGGGCGGGGAGGGTGGGTGATTCGATGAGCTCGAACGACGGCAATACCGCGGAACGCGCAAAGGCGCTCTCCGTGCTCTTCCGCAAGCTGCAGGTCACCGCCGGTCAGGGCGGCGCGGTCAAGGCGGCGGAGGCGATGGTCGGGGTGGGAGATCTCCTGAGGCGAACGCGCACGGCCGGCCTCGGCGAATCCCAGGTGGAGGCCATCCTCTCCCGCATCGGGCGTGAATCCCTGGAGGCCTGGCTGGTGAAGAGCCCGGTGGCCGCGCTGGAGGCGGCGATGGACCGGGCGCTATCGGAGGGCGGGGAGGCCGCCCTGGCCGAGGACGGCGCGGAGCGGGAGATCTGGGCCTCCTCTGCCGACGAGGCGCTGATGGCGCGGGACCGCGCTGAGTCCGCGCGGGTCGCCATCGACCGCTGGGAGAGCCTCAAGGGGGAGGAGCTGAAGGGCGCGGAGGACCTGAGGGAGCGGCTGTTCGAGCTGGACGTGCGATTTCGCAAGCAGGCGCGGCTCCTCGTAGGGCTCAATCGCCGCCGCCGGGTCGAGCGGGACGTGCTGGACGAGTCAGCGCGGGAGCCGGCCTGGTGGTTCACGTCCCGGGCGGACTGTGACGACCTGATGAGGCTGCTGGCGGGCACGGCCACCGCCACCAGCGAGCAGCACCTGGCCGGATGCAGTCTCTGCCGCGGGGACCTGAAGCGCTCCCAGATGGTCGAGCGCCGCCCCCCGGAGCGGCACCCCACCTCCGAAGACTTCTGGAACCTGGACATGGGTCTCCTCCCCGCCGAGGAGCGCCGGGAGCTCAAGCGCCACGCGGAGGCGTGCAAGGCGTGCAGGCAGATCCTGTTCGCGCTGGACGAGGGTGAGAAGGCGATCGAGGAGCTGCTGGAGAAGGGCGATCCGCCGAAGAGCGCGGCGCCGCGGGGGTCGGAGAAGAAGTCCGGAGGGCCTCAGCGGGCACGGCGCCAGGTGGCGGTAGACCGGCGCGAGTTCCGGCTGCTGGTGGTGCGGGACCGCGGGCGGGTGCGACTGGTGGTGGAGCCGCGGGAGGCGCGCGGCTTCGCGGCGGCGAAGTGCCTGGTGCCGCCGCAGCGGAAGGCGCTCACGCCGAAGAGCACCCGGGACGGGCTGGAGTTCGACCTCGGTTCGGAGGAGGAGCTCCGCGGGCGGACCGCGAAGGTCACGCTCAAGATCACCGAGCGTGGAGACCCCATCCAGGCCGAGGTGTCGCTGTAGGCTTCCTAGAGCAGCTTGTGCAGCTTCTGGATCGCCTTGGTTCGCGCTTCGTGGCCCTTCTTGCCCAGCAGCTCGTCCGGCGAGATCGCGTTCTCGTCCACTTCGACCTCGTGGGCCTTGGGACCTCCCACGACCTCCATCTGGAGGCGGCCGGCGAATTCCGTGCCCGGCACCGCCACCGATGTGATCTTCCCTGCGGCGTCGCGAAGCACCAGCACCTTCATGGCGTCCTCCTCACTCCCGGATGGTCGCCATGTGGATGGCGTACTCGGCGTCGATCGTGCCCGTGTTCTTGATCCAGTAATGGATCTCTTTCTCGAGGTTGCCCGGGCCGTTGTAGACCTCGCGGTACTCGACGGTCGTCACCTCCACGCGGGCCGTGGCTCCCGGCGCCGGCGGGATGTTCAGCGGAATCATCGCATCCACGCTGAACGCCCACACCCGCTCGGCGGCCGCGTTGTTCCACCACCAATGGTGGGTGACGCCTGGTGCGATCGAGGTGATGTACCCGAGGTGGGAGAATGTGACGGTGGCCATGGCGTTCCCGAGTCTGGAGGAGCGGGGTCGATCGTGTCCACCCCTCCAGGCCCAGGTGCAGCCGCGTCAGGAACCGCCGCGCCCGCGCGTCCGTCCTCTTCGAGCAGCAACCCCACGGAGGCTCGAGGTACGCGAGCGCCGAGCGTCTAACTCGGAGTCGCGGGTGCAAGTCCCGCCCTGGGAGTCATCACGCCTTTTCCAGACCTGGCGGCGCTCGCTCGACCAGGGTCCTGGCGATTTCGATCGGTCATCCCGCTTCAGGGGAGTGGGGTAGCATGCGCGCCCCCAAGGGGTCATGACCGAACAGTTTCGCCGCCTCGACGCGCTACCCGACGAGAGGCGGGCACTCGTGAGGCAGTTGCTGGGCAGGTCGGACTCCGATCATCCGCTCACGCCGGCCTCCGATCCCGGTCAGGTCGAGGCGCCGCTCACCCGCGCGCAGCAGAGTATGTGGTTCCTCTGCCAACTGGCGGCGGACCCAGCGGTGTACAACCTTCCCTCCGCCGTCCGTCTCCGGGGGGCGCTGGACGTGCCGGCGTTGCACCGGGCGCTCCGTTCGATTGCCACCCGACACGCGGTGCTCCGCACGGTGTTCCCGGCGGTGGAAGGTGTGCCGCGGCAGCGCGCGTTGCCCGACGCCGCGGTGGCGCTGCCCCTCACCGACGTCTCAGCCGAGCGCGATCCGTTCGCCGCCGCGGTCGCCCAGGCGAGGAGCGAGGGAGATCTCCCGTTCGCCCCCGCGGCCGCCCCGCCGTGGCGCGCCCGCCTGTTCCGCCTCGCCGCGGACGACCACGTGCTGCTGTTCGTGCATCACCACCTGGTCTGGGACGGGTGGTCCATTGGTGTGAAGGTGGCCGAGCTCGCGGCCTTCTACGAAGCCGAGCGCACCGGCCGGCCGGCGGCGTTGGCCCCGTTGCCCATCCAGTACGGCGACTACGCCCGCTGGGAGCAGGAGCGGTACGCGTCAGAGCGGCTGGCGGGGACGCTGTCCTGGTGGCGCGAGTCGCTGGCGCACGTGGAGGAGCTCCAGCTCCCCACGGACCGGCCCCGCCCCGCGCGGCCGTCGCACCGGGGTGGCGTTTGCCCGCTCGCCCTCCCGGACGTGAGCGGCCTCGCCGACCTGTGCCGCGCGGCGGACGCCACCCTCTTCATGGGATTGCTCGCGGCGTTCGGCGCGGTGCTCGGCCGGTGGTCCGGCCAGGCCGCCTTCCCGATCGGCACCCCGAACGCCAACCGCCAGCGGCCGGAGCTCGCGGGGCTCATCGGCTTCTTCGCCAACATCCTCGTGCTTCCGGTGCAGTTGGGCGGAGCGCCCACCTTCCGCCAGCTCCTCGCGCGGACCCGCACCGCGGTGCTCGGAGCGTTCCAGCACCAGGACGTCCCGTTCGACGCGCTGGTGGACGCCCTCGGTGCGGCCCGCGACCCCAGCCGGAACCCGCTGTTCCAGGTGATGTTCGCCCTCCACAGCGAGAGCCTGGAGCGCCTGCGCCTTCCGGGGCTGGAGGTGGAGCCGGTCCCCCTCGGCACCGAGCGCACCCACTTCGACCTCGGGATGCACCTGTGGCATCGCGAAGGCCGCGTTCACGGGTACCTCTCATACGCGACCGACCTGTTCGACCCTGCGACCGCCCTCCGGATGGTCACCCACGTGGCCAGGTTGGCCGAGGCCGCCGTTGCCGCCCCCGACGTCCCCCTGTCGTCCCTGCCTCTGCTCTGGGAAGAGGAGGCCCGGTGGCTGTCCGGAGCCGCCGGCGACGAGCCCGCGCCGCCGCTGCCCATCGCGCCTGGCGAGGGCGTCCGCCGCTGGCTCCCCGACTCCTGCTCGGTCCCGGTCGGACACCCGGACGAGGCCGGCGCGTGGATGGCGACCTCCCCCGAACGACTGAGGGCCGCGCTGGATGCGGGGACCGCTCCCGCCGGGCTCGTGGGGGTGCTCTGCGTCGGGGGGCCGCTGCCGGCGGAGCTCGCCCGGCGGGCTGCCCGGGTGTTCGGCGCACCCGTCTACACGGCGTGGCAACCGTTCGGCGAAGAGATCGTGGCGTGGCACCGGGCGGGCCCCGACGACCGCGGACCCTGGGTGCCGGTGGGCCGGCCGGATCGCCGGCGCGTACAGGTGCGCGAGTCGGGTGGGTCTCTCGCCCCCATCGGCGTCCTCGGCCGGGTAGAGGTAGATGGCCGGCCGCTGCCCGAGCCCGGGCGGTGGCGGCCGGACGGCGCGCTGGAGCTCCACCCGGAAGGCGCCCGCAGCCTCCAGTACCAAGGGGCGCGGCTCGACCTCGACGCGCTCGGTCTGGAGCTGGCCCGCCGCGCCGGGTGCGTGGAGGCGCACGTGGCGCTCCGCATCGCCGAGGGAGAGCCCTGCTGGGTGGCCTGGGCTGTCCCCGCGCGCCGCGTGGATCGCCGGCAGGTGGAGCAGGTCGCGGCGGCGCTCCTGCCGGCGCCCCGGGCCGTGGGGATCCTCACCCGGCTACCCCGTGACGCCGAGGGTCGCGTGGACCAGGCGGCGCTCGATGCGCTGCCGCTCCTCGACGACGTGGTGGCCCGCCGCTTCGCCGGGGCGCTGGTCGCCTCGGGAGCGAGCGACGCCGCCGCCACCCTCCAGCCGGCCCCGCCCGCCGCGGGCGAGCGGCTGCACCTGTGGGACATGGTCCCGGAGTTGGCGCGTTCCGCGGAGGTGGAGTCCACCAGCTCCACCGAGCAGGGCGCGAGCCGGGCCGAGGCGGAGGTTCCCCTCCCCGCGGGTCCGGTGGCATGGCACGACGGCGGGCCGCTGTCCGTCCCGGAGGACGCGCCGCGCACGCTCAGCGAGGCGCTGCTCCTGGCGGCGCGGCGCAGCGAGGCGACGGGCCGCGGCCTCACTGTCGTCGAGAGCGGCCGTGGCTCTCGCCAGCGCAGCTATGCCCGACTGGTAGATGACGCGCGCGCCGTCCTCGGCGGGTTGCAGGCCGCCGGTCTCCGCCCCGGGGACCGATTGGTGCTCCAGCTGCCCTCGCTGCACGACCACTTCACCGCGTTCTGGGCGTGCGTCCTGGGCGGCATCACCCCGGTCACGGTGGCGCCGCCTCCCTCGTACGATCTACCGAACGCCGTGCTGGCGAAGCTGTTCAACGCGTGGCGGCTCCTGCGCCACCCGCCCGTCCTCACCCATGCGGACCGGCAGGCGCCCCTTGCCCGCGCCGCCGCCTCCTACGCGGCCGATGACGCCGTCCCGTTCCGCACGCTCGCCTTCGAGACGCTGGCGAGCGGCGAGCCCGGCGAGCTGCACGCCGCCTCCCCAGAGGACCTCGTCTTCTTCCAGCTCACCTCCGGGAGCACGGGCATCCCCAAGTGCGTCCCGGAGACGCACCGGGCCGTGTCCCGGCACGTGCTGGGCGCCACCGCGTTCAACCGCTACGGACCGGATGACTGCAGCGTGAACTGGCTGCCGCTTGACCACGTGGTGCCCACGCTCACCAGCCACCTCCGCGACGTGTTCCTGGGCATTCCCCAGGTCCACGCGGAGACGGCGTGGGTGCTGGCGGATCCACTGCGGTGGCTGGATCTCCTGGAGGAGCACCGCGCCACCATCACCTGGTCCCCGAACTTCGGCTTCAAGCTGGTGAGTCAGGCGGTGGCCGCCAACCCGCACCGCCGCTGGGACCTCTCCCGCGTCCGCTCCATGATGAACGCCGGGGAGCAGGTGACCCTGGCCGTGGTCGAGGAGCTCCTCGCACGCACCGCCGCGTTCGGCATCCGGCCCGAGGCCATGCAGCCGGCGTACGGCATGGCCGAGGTGGCCACGGCGGTCACGTTCCGGAACGGCTTCTCCCTGGAGACCGCCACCTGTCGGGTCCGCAAGGCGTCGCTCGGCGCCCTGCTTGAAGACGCCACGCCGGATGAGGTGGGGTCGGTGGCGTTCATCGACAACGGCCCGCCCATCCCGGGCGTGGAGCTCCGCATCGCGGACCATCGGGGCCGGGCGCTCCCCGAGCGCATGATCGGCCGCATCCAGATGCGGGGCGGTGTGGTGAACCCGGGCTACCTCGACAACCCCGAGGCCAACGCCGACGCGTTCGTGGGCGATGGGTGGTTCGACTCCGGGGACCTGGGCTTCTTCCGCGACCGGCACCTGTTCATCACCGGGCGGCGGAAGGAGATCATCATCGTCCGCGGGGCGAACTTCTACTGTTACGAGATCGAGGACGTGGTCAACGCCGTGGAGGGCGTCGAGCCCAGCTTCGCGGCGGTGACGTCCATCGACGACCCTGCCAGCGGGACCGAGGGCCTGGCGGTGTTCTTCGTCCCCAGGACCGCGGGCGCGGGCGTGAACGCGCGGCTGGTGGCGGCGGTGCGGGAGGCCGTCACGAGGACCTTCGGCGTGCGCCCGGCTTTTACGCTCCCGTTGAACCGCGAAGAGTTCCCGAAGACCACCAGCGGGAAGATCCAGCGTGCCGACCTCAAGAAGCGCCTCGCCGCCGGGGACCTCGACGCGCGCATCCGGGAGGTGGACCGCGCGGAAGCCGCCCCCACCACGGTCCCTTCATGGTTCAGCCGACCCGGATGGGCGCCGCGGCCACCGTCGGATCGTCCGTTCGACCTCGCCGGCACCTGGCTGGTGGACCTCGGCGCGGACCTGCTGTCGGGCGCACGAGCCCTCGACCTCGCGGCGGCCACCGCGGAGCTCGCCGCCGGAGCGACGCCCGCCGCGGTGGTGGTTCCATGCGCGGGCGATGGCGCGGCGCTCTTGCCGCTGGTGCAGGCGATCCTGGCGAGCTCGGCGCCGCCGCACCTGATTGTGCTCGCGCCGGAGGGAGGCGCGGCGGTGGGCCTGGTGCTCACGCTCGCCCAGGAGAATCCCGCGGTGCGCTGCCGCGTGGTCGAGGGAGTGGGCGGAGTGGACCTCGCCGCGGCGATCCGGGCCAAGCCTGCCAGCGCGGGAGCAGATGGCCGCGCCGTCGAGGGCGTACGCGGGGTGGACCTCGCTGCAGCGATCCAAGCCGAGCTGGCCAGCCCGGGGGCCGAGCCCCGAGTGCGGTGGTCGAACGGGCGCCGCGAGGTGCGACGCCTTCGTCCCTTCGTCCCCGGAGGCAGTGCCCTTCCGCTCCGGCGCGGCGGCGCATACGTGCTGGTGGGCGGCCTGGGTGGCGTGGGGCGGGCGCTGGCCGCCATGTTGCTCCGCCGCTTCGAGGCGCGCCTGTTGCTGCTGGGACGGACGCCGCTCGAAGGCGGCGCCGCCGCGGACGCGGATCTCGAAACCCTCGCCGCGTCCGCATCCGGGGAAGAGCGGCGCAACGCCCTGGCCGCCCTCGCGCGGCTCCCCGGCGAGGTCACGTACGTCCCTCTGGACGCCTCGGACCCGGACGCGGTCCGGGCCGCCCTTGCGCGCTGGGGGCACCCGCCGGACGGCGCGTTTCATCTCGCCGGTCGGTTCCCCATCCGGCTCCTCGCGGAGGAGCGCGCCGAGGGCTGGCGGGCAGTGCATCACTCGAAGGTGGACACCTTCGCCGCCCTGGATGCGGCGCTCCCATCCGGTGCGTTCATCGTCGCGATGGGAAGCGTCTACGCAGAGCTGGGGACCGCCGCGGGTGGCGCATATGCCTCCGCCGGCAGTGCGCTCGCAGCGGCCGCCGCCGCCCGCGCGACGCGGGGCGCCCCCACCTGGCACGTCGCGTGGTCTCACTGGGACGACGTGGGGATGAGCCGCTCGTTCGCGTTCCGCGAGGAGGCGCGGGCGCTGGGGCTCCACATGCTCGCCCCCTCCGAGGCGCTCACCAGCCTCCTCGCTGTGCTCGCGGGTCCCCCCGGAGACGTGGTGGTGGGACTGGATCCCGCCTGCCCCCACGCCGGCTGGCGCACGGATCTCCCCGCCGCTCCGGCCGAGGCGGTGATCGCGGCGGCGGCGGGCGGCAGCGGGCGGCCGGCCCCGGTGCCCGACCGGCTGGGCCGCCCGATCCAGGGGACGATCCTGTCCTGCGAGCAGGTGCCGCGCGGTGTGGACGGTGCGCTCGACGTCGAGGCGCTCGGCGCCCTGGCCAGCGGCGGCGCGGCGGCGCGGCCGTACGCCGCCCCTTCGTCCGCGCTGGAGCGGACGATCGCTGCGGCCTGGTGCGAAGCCCTCGGCGTGGAGCGCGTCGACGTCGACACCAGCTACTTCGCGCTCGGGGGGCAGTCTGTGCAACTCGTGCAGGTGCTGGCCCGCCTCGAGGCATCTCTCGGCCGCAAGCTCTCCGTCGTCGACCTGTTCCGCTGGCCCACGGTGCGGGGGCTGGCGCGCTTCCTCGCCCAGGCCGAGGGAGGCGGCGAGCAGGCGCGCCTGGAGCAAGCGCAGGACCGCGGCCGCCGCCTCCGCCAGGTGCGCCGGACGGCCCCCACGCACGGGAAGCCTCGATGAGCGAAGCCGAACCGCTTCCCACGGGCGAAGGGGCGCCCGCGGGGCCGGATATCGCGGTGGTCGGCATGGCCGGGCGCTTTCCCGGCGCACCCGACGTGGATGCCCTTTGGGCGCGGCTGGTGGCCGGCGAGGAGTGCGTCTCGTTCTTCACCGACGAAGAGCTGGCCGCGTCGGGGATCCCCGAGGCCGTGCGCCGCCACCCGGCCTACGTGCCCGCGCGGGCCATCGTGGCCGACCCGGAGCACTTCGACGCGGCGTGCTTCGGGATGAACGCCACGGAGGCGAAGGTCACCGATCCCCAGCACCGGATGTTCCTGGAGGTGGCGTGGGAGGCGCTGGAGGACGCGGGCATCGACCCGTCCCGCCCACCCGGCGCGATCGGCGTGATGGCCGGCGCGGACGTGAACTCCTACGCCCTGGGCCAACTGCTGGTGTGGACGCACGACCTGCAGAGCCTGCTGGGGAACGACAAGGACTACCTGGCTACGCGCGTGGCGTTCAAGCTGGATCTCAAGGGCCCCGCGCTCACCATCCAGACCGCCTGCTCCACCTCCCTGGTGGCCACCCAGGTGGCGTGCCAGGCACTGCTTTCGTACCAGTGCGACGTGGCGCTGGCTGGCGGCGTTGGCCTCGCCTTCCCGCAGAAGGTCGGGTACCTCTTCCAGGAAGGCGGCATCCTCTCTCCCGACGGGCACTGCCGCGCGTTCGATGCGCAGGGGCGCGGCACCGTCGGCGGCGATGGCTGCGGCGTGGTGGTGCTCAAGCGCCTGGCCGACGCGATCGCCGCGGGCGATCCCATCCGGGCGGTGATCAGAGGCATCGCCATCAACAACGACGGCGCCGACAAGATGGCGTTCACCGCCCCGAGCGTGCGCGGTCAGTCCGAGGTCGTGGCCATGGCCCACGGGATGGCCGCGGTGGCGCCGGACACCATCGGGTACGTGGAGTGCCACGGCACGGCCACCGCGCTGGGAGATCCCATCGAGATCTCGGCGCTGGACCAGGTCTTCGCGCAGGGGACCGGCCGGCGCGGCTTCTGCCCCGTGGGTTCGATCAAGACGAACGTCGGGCACATGAACTCGGCGGCTGGGGTCGGCGGCCTGATCAAGACGGTGCTCACCCTCGAGCGGGCGGCCATCCCGCCCAGCCTGCACTTCCAGGCGCCCAATCCGCGGATCGACTTCGAGCGGTCGTGCTTCTACGTGAACACCCGCCTGCAGCCATGGCCCGCGGCGGCCGGCCACCCGCGGCGCGCGGCGGTCAGCAGCTTCGGAGTGGGCGGCACCAACGCCCACGCGGTGCTCGAGGAGGCGCCGCCGCTCCCGGCCTCCAGCCCCGCGCGGGCGCACGAGCTGCTGGTGCTTTCGGCGATGGACGAGAAGGCCCTCGCGCAGGCGGAGGCCCGGCTCGGGGTGTGGCTGGAGGCCCACCCGGACGCGAACCTCGGCGATCTGGCGTGGACGCTGCAGACCGGGCGGCGGCGCCTGCCTCTCGCCAAGGCGGCCGTGGTGTCGTCGGCGGGCGAGGCCCGCGCCGCGCTCGCCCGCGCCACGGCGCGCCGCACCGCTGTCCCCGGTAGCGCCCGCGCGGTCTTCCTGTTCCCGGGGCAGGGCGCCCAGCACGTGGGGATGATGCATGGCCTCTACGAGCAGGAGCCCGTGTTCCGGGAGGCGCTGGACGCCTGCTGCGAGGGGCTTCGCCCGCATCTCGGCCTCGACCTCCGGGAGCTCGTCTACGCGCCGGGCCCGGACGAGTCCGCGGCGGCGCGACTGACGGAGACCGCGATCACCCAGCCGCTCCTGTTCGCCGTGGAGCTCGCGCTCGCGCGGCTGTGGAGGTCGCTCGGGGTCGAGCCTGCGGCGTTCCTCGGCCACAGCGTCGGCGAGCTCGTGGCGGCCTGCCTCTCCGGGGTGTTCTCCCTGGACGACGCCTTGCGCCTGGTGGCGGCCCGCGGGCGGGTGATGCAGGGCGCACCTCGCGGGGCGATGCTCGCGGTGATGGCGGATGAGGCGCGCGCCGCGCGGCTCTCCGGCGTGGAGGTGGCGGCCGCGAACGCGCCGAGCGTTACCGTGGTGGCGGGGGAGGAGGCCGCCATCGCCGAGGCGGAGGTGCGCCTGAAGGCCGAGGGCGTGGGGACCTCCCGCCTCCGCACGTCGCACGCTTTCCACAGTCGCCTCCTGGACGGCGTCCTCGAGGCGTATCGCGGTGCGCTGGCCGGGGTCACCTTCGGATCGCCGTCGATCCCCTGGATCAGCAACCTCACCGGCACGTGGATCACTCCCGAGGAGGCGCGGTCCCCCGATTATTGGGTGCGGCAGGCGCGCCGGGCGGTGCGCTTCGCCGACGGCGTGGCCGCGGTGCTGGCCGATCCCGACCGGGTGCTCCTGGAGGTGGGCCCGGGCACGAGCCTCTCGAGCCTGGCGCGCCAGCACCCCGCCGCGGCCGGACGCGCCGTGGTGGCGGGAGCAAGGGGACCGCGGGAGCCTGGTCACGATCGAGCGGTGCTGCTGGAAGCGGCCGGTGCCCTCGCGCACGCCGGCGTCGCACTCGACTGGGGGGGCGTGCACGGCCTCGCGGCCGGCCGCCGCCGGCGAAAGCTGCGGCTGCCGACCTATCCCTTCCAGCGGCAGAGCTACTGGCAGGGGTTCGGGGAGCTCCAGGCCCGCCTCGCGGCGTCGACCCAGGCTCAGGGCCCGTCCGCCCCGCGCCGGATCTCGGACGCCGCCGGCCAGCTCCACGCGATGGGCTGGCGGCGCCAGCGGCCGCTCCCCGCGGGCGGGCTCTCCGGCCGGTGGCTCGTGCTGTGCGACGAGGATCCTCTGGGCCCGGCGCTGGCGGACGCGCTCGGGGCACACGTGGAGGTCGCGACGGCGCGGAGTGAGCGCGGAAGAAGTGGCATGGGCGCTGCGGACGCGCCTGGAGCGCAGGCGGAGGTCGCAACGGCGCGGAGTGGGCGCGAGAGAAGTGGCACCGGCGCCGTGGACGCGCTCGGAGCTCAAGCGGCGGTCGTGACCCGTTCGGTGACCGACCTCGCACTCGATGACGCCGCCCTCGACGCCCTGCTCGCCGAGGGCTGGTCGGGGATCGCACTCGCCACCAATCTCGCGCCCATCTCCGCGGACCGGGAGGTGGTGCGCCGCAGCGCCGAGCTCCTCCTCGCGGTGGTGCGCGCCGCGGCCCGGCGTGGGGAGGGCGCCTCGCCCCTTTCGGTCACGCTGCTCGCGCGTGGGCTCGCCGATCTCGACGGGGCCGCGCTGGTTCCCTTGAGGGCCCTCGCGCGCGGTGTGGCCCAGGTAGCGGGACAGGAGCTTCGCGACGTGCGGGTACGCGTCGTCGACCCGGGCACTCGCCCCTCCATGACCACGCTCCTCGGGGAGCTGGCCGCGGGACGCGACGAGCCGGCATTCTCGGCGCTGGCGGGCGGCCACCGATGGCTCCCCGTTCCCGGGCCTGTCCCGGATTCTCCGGCCGCGAGCGCCCTGGTGGATGGCGGGGTGTACTTGATCACCGGAGGCCTGGGGGAGGTGGGCCTGCGCCTGGCCGAGCACCTGGCCCGGACGCGGCGCGCGAAGCTCGTCCTCACCAGCCGGGTGGGCCTGCTGGCACGCGGCGAGTGGAGCGGCTGGCTCGCCAGCCACGTCCCCACCGATCCCGTCTCCCGGCGCATCCGCCGGCTGCAGGCCCTGGAGCAGTCAGGAGCGGAGGTCCTCACCGCTGCCGCCGACGTCGCCGACGAGACGCGCATGGCCGAGCTGGTGACCGAGGTCGTGGGACGCTGGGGCCGGCTGGACGGGGCGATCCACGCCGCCGGGCTCGCCGGGAGCGCCGCATTCCGCGCGGCGGCCGATACCACCGCAGGTCACCTGGGAGAGCACCTCCGCGCCAAGGTGGAGGGGACCCGGGTGCTCGCGAAGGTCCTGCCCGCCTCCACCCGCTTCGCGCTCCTGATGTCGTCGATCTCCACGGTGCTGGGCGGAGTGGGGCTCCTGGCTTACGCGGCCGCCAGCCACTTCCTGGACGCCTTCGCGCTCGGGCGGGAGGGGCAGCCGGGGCCTCGCTTCATCAGCGTGGCCTGGGATGCCTGGCGACCGGAGGGAGTGAAGGCGGAGGCCCTCGACGCCATGGGTCTCTCCAGCGAAGAGGCAGTGACGGCGATGGAGCGGATCCTCGCGCTGCCCGGGGTGCCGGCGGCGGTGGTCTCGACGCTGCCGCTGGAGGCCCGCATCGCCGACGTGGCCGCGGCCGGGCGGGCGTTGCTCGAGCGGGCCGGGGCGGGCGGGCGCGCGCCCGGCACCATCCACCCGCGGCCCGAGCTGGACACTCCCTTCGTGGCGCCCCGGGACGATCTCGAGGAGGCGATCGCCGCCATCTGGCGCGAGCTGTTCAGCCTGGACCGCGTAGGGGTCCAGGACAGCTTCTTCGCGCTGGGTGGGGACTCGCTGCTGGCCATCCAGCTCGGCACCCGGCTGCGCGAGCGCCTGGAGGTGGACCTGCCGATCAACGAGCTGTTCGAACAGCCCACGGTGGAGAGCGTGGCGAAGCGCGTCCGCGCCGCGCAGGAGAGCGCCCAGGCCCAACTCCGCTCCACGCTGGAGATGGTGGAGGGGCTCTCCGACGCGGAGGTCCGGGCCATGCTGGTGAAGCTCGAGCGTGGTGAGAAGGCTCCCGGGCCCGCGCCCGACGCCCGGCTCGTGCCCGAGCGCTACCACTTCGAGCCCGGCGGCCCGGTGGACCGCGGCGAGGTACGGCGCTTCTACGACAGCGTCAGCCAGCAGCTGGACGGCAGCCCCTACCGCGACCACGCCTTGTTCCTCAACTACGGCTATGTCTCCAACGACGCGCCGTCGTTCGCCGCGGTAGCGCTCCCGCCGCAACTCCCGAGCCGCAACTCGATCCGGCTCGTGGTGGAGCTGGTGGGGCGGCACCTGCTCCGGCCGTCCGACCGGGTGCTCGACGTGGGCTGCGGCCGAGGCGGCACCGTCCACGTGCTCCGGCGGTTCTTCACCGTCGGCGACGTCGTGGGGCTCGATCTCTCACCGGTGGCGGTGGCGTTCTGTAGGCGGCGGCACGGGGACGCGCGCACCTCCTTCGTGGAGGGAGATGCCCACCACCTCCCGTTCCCCGACCAGAGCTTCGACGTGATCACCAACGTCGAGTCCTCCCACGCCTACGGTGAGGTGGATCCCTTCCTGGTGGAGGTGGCCCGGGTGCTTCGGCCCGGGGGCGTGTTCCTGTACACCGATGTCGTGGCCGCCGACGCGCTGGGACCGCGTGAGAGCCGATTCGCCACCCTTGGCCTGTGTGCCAGCCACCGCCGGGACATCACTCCGAACGTGCTTCTCTCCTGCGATGAGACGGCGCGGATGAACGCGCGTGCCTTCGCTGGAGGAAACGACGCCGGGATGTTGGAGCGGTTCCTGGCGGTTCCGGAGTCGGATCTGTATCGGGAGATGAAGGCTGGCCGGCAGCGATACATGCTGTACCATCTGCAGCGCAGCCCGTGAGGCCCCATGGCGAAGGATGACGTCGGCGACCGCATCGGCCAGCTCGACGAGGACCGGCGGCGACTGCTCGAGGAGCTGCGGCGCAAGGCCCAGAAGAACGCCGCTCCGGATCCGAACGAGCCTGCCGCGGGAGCAGCGCCCCCGGGCCCGCCGCCGGGAGGGTTCGGGAGCGTGCCGCCCTTCGGAGGATTCTGGGGCATGCCGCCGCCGTTCGGAGGGGGCGGAGGGTTCGGAGGCATTCCGCCCTTTGGATGGTTCGGAGGGATGCCGCCGCCCTTCGGAGGCATGCCGGGCGCCGGAATGCCGGGAGCGAGTCCTGCTGCAGGCCCACACGGAGGAAACGGGGCCGAATCGCCGCTCCAGTGCCTTCGCCCCGGGGGCGACGGCGCGCCGCTCTACATCGTGCACGCCATCTTCGGTTCGGTGTTCCCGTACCACAAGCTGGCCATGCACCTCGCGCCGGGGCGTCCGGTGTTCGGGATCCGTGCCCGCGGACTCGAAGATGGACTGGCTCCCCGCGACGACGTCCGGGAGATGGCGGAGGCCTACGCCCAGGCCATCCTCGCCGATCGCCCCAAGGGGGCGCTCCACATCGCGGGCTACTCCTTCGGGGCGTGGGTCGCCTATGCCATCGCCGAGCTCCTCGCGCGCAAGGGCCGGAGGCCCGGGCTCTGCGGCATGCTCGGCGTGAGCGCGCCGATCTCCGCAGTGGCCCCCATGGTGGGGCAGCAGATGGATGCCTGGGTCTCCGGGATGATGGACTCCATGAAGTTGATGCGGAACCTCGCCATGTCCAACGGACAGCAGGATCCCACCGCGTGGTTCGATCAGGTCCCGCCGTTCCAGCGCTTGCTGCTCGCGCACAACGTGGCGGCGCTCCGCTACGTGCCCACCCAATCGGATCTGCCGCTCGATCTTCTCGTCACCCCCGAACAGGAGCCGTTCCTGTCCGCCGACCGGACGCTGGGTTGGTCCACGGTCTCGACGGGCGAGATCCGCGAGCACCGGCTGAGCGGCAACCACCTCGCCATGTTCGAAGAGCCCCAGGTGGCCCAACTGGCCGAGGTGCTCGACGCGAGGATGGCGGCGCGCGAGGCCGGCTGAAATGGCCGGACCTCCACCGACCTGCCGGGTCTTCATCTCCAGCACGTTCCAGGACATCAAGGACCTGCGGCCGAAGGTGGAGGCCGCCGTCAAGCGTGCGGGCATGACGCCGGTGGGCATGGAGTGGTTCACCGCCGATGACCGACCGACGGTGCAGATGTGCGTCGACCGAGTGAAAGCGTGTGACGTATTCGTCTGCCTCGTCGCGCACCGGTTTGGCTGGGTGCCGGAGGGGCAGGCGAAGGGGGAAGAGAAGTCCGTCACCTGGCTGGAGTACGAGGCGGCCAGAGACAAGAAGCTGCCGTGCCTGATCTTCGAGATTGCCCGCAATGAGAAGGTGGACCCCTCCACCGCGTTCGACGAAGAGCCCGGGCGGGCCGAGAAGGCAAAGAGGCTGGAGAAGTTCAAGGAGCAGTACCGCCACGAGGTGACCCCCGCTCCCTTCACGGAGGTGAACCTGGAACCCCTGGTCCTCCAGGCGCTGTTCCAGTGGAAGCAGGGACTCGGGACGGGGGCAGCGCAGGACACCGCCGGCCATGACGAGCAGGTCCAGCGTTACCGCGCGGAGCTACTGGCGGCACACGGCACGCTTCACATCGCCGGATTCGAGAAGGCGCTGCGCGTGCCGCTGGACCTGGCGGAGCTGTACATCCGGCTTCGAGCGACGATCGACCTCCGAGGCCACGGGAAGGCCGGGTTCGCCGACGCTCGCGATGTCCGGGAGCAACTCGAAGGGGACGGACGCGAGACATCCCTGATGGACGCCTTCACCCTGGCCACCCGCCTGGGCCGGAAGGGCCTGGTCATCCTGGGAGAGCCCGGATCCGGGAAGACGACCCATCTCAAGCGGCTACTGATCGGCTGTCTCAAGGAGGGATCGGAGAAGCTGGGGCTACCGGCCGGGATGCTGCCGGTCTTCCTGCCGTTGCGGAACCTGGAGGATCCGGAACGGGAGACAGTGGACCTCTTCATCGAACGGCACTTCAACGAGCAGCTCAGGCTACCTGGCGATTTCGGCGCCAGGTTGCTGAGGAGGGGCAACTTGCTCCTGCTGTTCGACGGGCTGGACGAGGTGGCCGGCGCGGAGCGGCGGGAGAAGGTGGCGCGGTGGGTGGAACGGGTGCTGGCGGCGCATTCAACCTGCTGGCCGGTGGTGACGTGCCGGTTCGCCGGCTACGGGGAACAGGGGCGCGGGGAGAAGGAGGTGCGGCTGAGCAGCGCGTTCCTGGAGTTGCACATCCAGCCGCTCAGGGACGAGCAGCCGGAGGACTTCGTCGGCCAGTGGTACCGGCTGGTGGAGACCGGCCTGGATCCGGACCATGCCGTGGCGGCGCGCCGGGCCGAGGAGAGAGCCGCGGACCTGATCGCCACCCTGCGGCACCGCGACCGACGGACCACGCGCATGGCGGAGATGGTGGGGAACCCATTGCTGCTGGCCAGCTTGTGCCTGGTGCACCGGGATCACGGGCGGCTGCCGGAGGATCGCTGGAAGCTGTACCAGCAGTGCGTGGAGGTGCTGCTGGAGCGGTGGCGGGCGAGGCCCGGCCTCTCCATGAAGGTGGAGGACGCGAAGCGGGTGCTGCAGCCGGTGGCGGAGTGGCTGCATCGGGAGCAGGGGCGCGCGCGGGCACGGGCGGTGGACCTGGAGAAGGTGGTGGCGCCGGAGCTCAAGGCGGTGCGGTGGCAGGGAGGGGCCAAGGATCTGCTCGCGGCCGTGCGGGATGATGCGGGGCTGCTGACGGGCTGGGGGCCGGACCAGTTCGGCTTCATGCACCTGAGCTTTCAGGAGTACCTGACGGCCTGCGAGCTGAGGCGGCGGGCCTCGGAGGCCGGAGAGAAGCAGGCCGCTGTGATGGCGGAGGTGGCCGGTCGGTACGGGGAGAGTTGGTGGCAGGAGGTGTTGCTGTTGTTCGTGGCCATGGGGAACCCGTCGTTCTTCGCACCGCTCATGCGGGAGGTGGTGAAACGGCAGGCGTTCGCGGAACACGGTGAGTTGCTGGGCCTGTTGCTGGACGAGGCCTCCGCGAAGGAGCCAGGCCCATTCGTGGAACTGCTGCGACAGACGTCGGTGCCGGACGCGGGCTTCTGGCAGCGGCAGCGGGCGGCGCTCGATGCCCTGCAACGGATGGGAGCCAAGGAGGAACTGGAGGCGTTGGCTGGGGTGCTGCGAAGCCACCCCTGGCCGGGCATCCGGGAGCGGGTAGGCGGCCTCCAACTGGCGCCGGGCAAGGTAGGGCTGACCCGCAAGGGCGGGGTGGAGATGGTCCTGGTATCAGGCGGTGAGTTCTGGATGGGCTCTCCGCCGGAGGAGGAGGGCAGACGTCCCAACGAGACGCGGCACCGGGTGAGGGTGTCGCCGTTCTGGCTGGGCCGATATCCGGTGACGAACGAGCAGTATGGGCACTTCCTGAAGGAGAACCCCCAGGTCAGGAGGCCTGACGTCTGGGGGGACCGAAAGGTCAACCAGCCGCAGCAGCCGGTGGTCGGAATGACGTGGGCGGAAGCGGCGGAATTCACAAGGTGGGCGGGCGGAAGGCTGCCCACCGAGGCGGAGTGGGAGTACGCGTGTCGCGCCGGAACCGGCGGGCCCAGGTACGACGACCTGGACGCCATCGCCTGGTACGAGAAGAACAGCGGCGGCGCTACCCATCCTGTCGGCCAGAAGAGAGCGAATGCGTGGGGCCTGTACGACATGCTCGGGAACGCCTGGGAGTGGGTTGAAGACTGGTACGGCGAATACCCGGAGAAGCTGACGACCGACCCCCACGGCCCAACGACAGGTGAAGCCCGCGTGGTCCGCGGCGGGGGCTGGTACGACAACGACCCGTCGAGGATGCGCGGCGCCATCCGCTACAGGCTCGAGCCAGAGCTGTCCTTTCTCGACGTGGGGTTTCGGTGTGCGCGCGGGGTCGAGCCGCCGTGATTCCTGACTGCTCTTCTACGCGACCTTCGACTCGAGCTTCTTGATCCGAGCCTCGTGGTCCTGCAACCGCTCGTCCTGCCTGCCGAGCACGATTGCCGTCGCCTCCAGGGTCGTTGTGATGGTCTCGAGGTCCCCCATGGATTCCCGGCGGTGTTGCTGGACATTGCCCCCCAGCTTTTGGACATCGTCCGCCAGCTTCTGGACACCGCCTGCCAGCTTCTGGATACCGCCCAGCAGTTCCTGATGGTGGCGTTCGACCTTCTCCCCCAACTTCCGCACCTGACCCACCACCTTGAGCATCAGGTCCGCGCCGCCACCCGTCCCATTGCTGTTTGCCATCGTCCTCACCTCCTGGTTGAGGCCGCCGGATTCCCCCCAGCAGCATGAGGAGTCTTATACACCGCAGTCCGACATCGCGGACTCGCGCCTACTTCTGCGTGAGCAGCGTCACCCCGTTCCATCCCGGGGGCACTCCCTCGCGCTGCAGCTTCTCGCATCGGGCGAAGAACCGCGCCGCATCCGGGTCGCTCGGATCCTGCGCGAGCACGCTGGCGAAGAGCGAGGCAGCCTCGTCCAGCCGGCCCTCGTACCAAGCGGTGCACGCCTGCTCGTAGACCTCCAGCGTGCGTAGGCGCGCCTCCCGAACAGCCGGGGGCTCCGCATCCAGGATCTGCAAAAGCGTCACCGGCGTGCTCCGGCCCTTCACCACGACGCGGTCCACGTGGCGGGCGTGGTAGGCGGCGCGGTCCGATACGGCCGCCATCGTGGCATCCGTCACCAGCACGCAGCTTCCGTAGACGGAGGTGAGCGCCTCCACCCGTGCCGCCAGGTTCACGCGGTCGCCCACCACGCCGCACTTGAGCCGCGTCGGGCTGCCGATGGTGCCCAGCGTCAGGCGCCCGTAATTGATGCCAATGCCGATGGTCACGGGCAGATGGCCGGCCGCGCGCCGGTCGGCGTTCAGCTCCTCCAGCCTCGCCCGCATCTCGATGGCCGCCTGGATGGCGCGGTCCGGCCCCCGGTCGAACAGCGACATGATGCCGTCGCCCGCGATGTGGTCGATGAAGCCGTCGTTCCGGCTGATGGCGGGCTCGATGACGCCGATGTACCGGTTCACGAACCCGATCAGCTCGTTGGGGGACATCGCCTCCGCCAGCGTGGTGAAGCCGCGGATGTCCGCGAACATCACCGCCACCTCCAGGTCCACCGAGGCGCCGAGCTGGACCTCCTCGTAGTGGTCCTGTGACCCCAGCAGGCGGAGGAAGTCGCGCGGCACGAAGCGGAAGAACGCCTGGGCCCTCTTGGCGAGGGCGTCGTTCAGCGCGCGCAGCTCGGCGTTCTGCTCGTCCAGCAGGCGCTCGTTGAAGTAGCGGCGCAGGGCCTCGCGCACCGTCAGGTTCAGGTCGTCGCGCGCCCACGGCTTGGCGATGTAGCGGTACAGGTTGGCCTGGTTCACCGCGTTCCCGACCGACTCCACCGAGGCGTGCCCGGTGAGCAGCACCTTGAGGGTGCGCGGCAGGCGGCGGTGGATCTCGATCAGCACCTCGTCGCCCTTGATGCCCGGCATGATCTGGTCGGCGATCACCAGCGGCACCGAAGCCGCGGGGTCCTCCAGCTCCCCCAGCAGCTCCAGGGCGGCCTCCCCGCTCTCCGCGGTCTCGACCCGGTACTCACCCCCGAACTCGCGCTTGAGTTGCTCCTTGAGGCTGGTCCGGACCACCTCCTCGTCGTCGATGCACAGGATGGTGGGTTTGCCCCGTTTCGTGGCCGTCACTGCGGCCCCCCCTGCACGGGGAGGACGACCTCGATGGTCGTCGAACCCGGCTCGCTGGTAGCGGTGATGGTACCACCGTGGCGGGCCACGATCTGCGAGCAGATGTGGAGCCCGAGGCCGCTCCCTTCGCCCGCCGGCTTGGTGGTGAAGAAGGCGTCGAAGATGCGGCCCTTGATCTCGGGCGGAATGCCGGGGCCGTCGTCCCGCACGCTCACCACGATCTCGCCGTCCCGCTTCTTCGCCGTAAGCCAGAGCTGACCCTTGAACTGCATCGCCTGCAGCGCGTTGTGGATCAGGTTGATCCACACCTGCTGCAGCTCGTCCGGCAGGCACAACAGCTGCGGGAGCTCCTCGAACTGGCGGTGCACCTCCACGCCCTGCCGCAGGTAGCTCCCGTAGATGATGAGGACGTTCTCCAGGCCCTCCACCACGCTGGCCAGCGTCTTCTGGCCCGAGTGGTCCTTGTGGGCGAAGGTCTTGAGCGCGAACACCACCTTGGAGGCGCGCCCCAGCGCGGCGTCGATGGTCCGGGTGTTCTTCGCCAGCCCCGTCAGGTTGTAGGCCGCGGCGAGCATCTGGTCGCGGCGCGGCGAGGTGAGGAGCGGCGCGAGGTCGCCCACCTCCCCGTGGACGCCGATGTCGACCAGGGTGTCGGCCACGTCCCCGGCGTCGGGGACCTGCAGCTCCTCCAGCCGTTCCTCGAGCGCCCGCCGGATCTGCCGCGCCTCGCGGGACGACAGCGCGGCGGAGCCCCTGGCCTCGCTGACCAGGCGCAGGAGCACCTCCCGCTCCTGCGGCGACAGATCGCCCAGCAGCACGGGGAACCGGCCCAGCACGTGGTCCACCGCCGCCTTGATGTTGCCGGTCGACGCGCTGATGGCGCCCAGGGGCGTGTTGATCTCGTGGGCGATGCCCGCCACGAGCTGCCCGAGCGCCGCCATCTTCTCGGACTGGACGAGCTGGGCGTGCGCCGCCTCCAGCTGGGAGAGCGTCCGCGCCAGCTCCTCGTTCTTGAGCCGCAGGGCCGAGGTGCGGCTGGCGACCTTCTGCTCCAGCGTGTTGTACAGGACCGCGTTCTCCAGCGCCGTGGCCGCCACGGTGGACAGCAGCCGCAGCACCTCCACCCGCCGCGCCGTGAACGCGCCGGCCACCCGCCGGTTCTCCAGGTACAGCTCCCCCAGCATGCGGCCCTGCCGGACCAGGGGGACGCACAGCATCGAGGTGCCCGGGCTGCCGCGCACCAGGGGATCGCCCCGGAACAGCGAGCTGGCCGCGGCGTCGTGCAGGAGCACCGTCTCGCGGGTGCGGGCCGCGTAGCGGATGACGGACCGGGGCAGGTCGGCGCAGTCGTCCAGCGGGACCGCGTCGATCACCTCCACGCGCTGCGCCGTCCCCAGCGCGTGCAGGCGCAGCGATCCATCCTGGTCCAGGAACAGCGCGCCCCGCTCGGCGCCCGCGTTCTCCACCAGGATGGCGAGCATCTTCTGCAGGAGGCGGTCCAGCACGATCTCGCCGGTCATCGCCGCGCCCGCCTGGAGCACGGCGTCGAGATCCAGCGCCTGGACTCCCCCGGGCCCGACGGGCTCACTGCCGCCCTCGTCCTCCAGCCACGGATACAGCTCCGCCAGCTGCGCGACCTTCGCCTTGGCGCCCCACCGCTGGTAGGCGTACCGGGCCGCCTCGATGAAGCCCCGCGCCGGGTTCTCCCGCCCGAGGGAGGCGTAGAAGCGGCCCGTCAGCTCGCAGGCCAGCGCTTCGTGGTGCAGGAAGTTGCCCTTCCGGGCGGCTTCCACGGCGCCCTCGTACAGCGCCGCGGCGTCTTTCCCGAGGAGCCGGGCGCGCTCCGCCTGCATCAGCAGCAGGCGGTGGGCGAAGCCGTCTGGGCAGACGCCGGCCCACACCTCCATCTGCTTGACGGCGGCGTCGATGCGCGCGAGCGCCTCGGCCTGCACCTGGCCCGGCGACTGGGCGGCGGCCTCGATGAGCGCCGAGTACAGGAACCAGTCCGGGTAGAACATCGTCCCGGGGATGAAGTCGCGGGTCGCCTCCGCCTCCCGGATGAGCGCGAGCGCTCCCGGCGCGTCCCCGTAGAGGTAGTGCCGGAACGCCTTGAAGAGCTTCACGTGGTAGACGCCGTACAGGAAGCCCATCCGGGTGAGGTCGGCCAGGTGCGCCGCCT
>DATBSS010000428.1:0-3748 GCA_036559665.1 Myxococcaceae bacterium | reverse complement strand
AGGAGGTCATCGAGTCCCGGAACCTGGTCATCAAGACCGACAACCTCCTCAAGAACCTGCACGCCGAGATGAAGATGGTCGGCAAGCGGCAGGAGGACTTCCAGAAGCGCCAGTGGCTCTCCTCCGCCGCCGCCTACGTCGCCTTCGCGGTGATCGCGGTCGGCGGCGGGCTGATGATCTCCTCCGCCCGCACCGCCGGGGCCGGCGCCGAGAAGGAGCGGCTGGAGAAGCAGGTCGCCGAGCTGACCCAGCAGGTGGAGAAGCAGAAGGGCGACGCCCAGGCGCTGGCGGCCGCGGAGCGGAATGCGTCCGAGGTGTACCGGGCGATGACCACGCTGCCCGGCGACGAGCGGCTCAAGGGGGTGGACCAGCTGATGAAGCTGGACACCACCAAGCTGTCGGGACTGGAGCGGCAGGCGCTCACCGACAAGGCGGACCAGCTCCGCCGCGAGATCGGCCAGGCGGCCTTCGAGCGCGGCAAGTCCGCCTTCCGCAAGAACGACATGCCCGCGGTGGTGAAGGACCTGAGCCGGTTCGTCGCCATGAACCCGGACCCGCCGGACCTGCTGGAGGCGTCGTTCTTCCTCGGCATCGCCTACAACCAGCTCCGCAACCACCAGGAGGCGGTGCCGCTGCTGGCGCGCTTCGTGAGCGAGGACAAGAAGGCCAAGAGCCGCGACTACGCCATGCTGCTGCTGGCGCAGTCGTACCAGGAGACCAACCAGCTGGAGAAGGCGGCGCAGACGGCGCGCGACGGGCTGGGGACGTACCCGAACAGCGAGTTCGCGCCGCAGATGAAGGGCCGGTTGGCCACCGTGAAGCGGCTCCAGAGCGGCGACGCGGCGGCGGCGGATCCGGCGGCTGCCGTGGCGGCACCCGCGGCGGCACCGGCGGCCAAGCCAGCCGCACCGCCCGTGGCTCCGGTCCCTGCCCCCGCGGCGACCCAGCCCGCGGCGGGGACGCAACCTCCGGCGGCCAAGCCCCCGGCGGCCCCGGCGCCAAAACCGAACGGGTAGGGCGGAGGACCGGAAAGGACTCCTTGCGCTTCCGGAGGCCCGCGGCGTAAAGCCGTGGGCCTTCGCGCATGGCGAGCCCAGAGCCCAAGAACGCCGCTGCCAAGGGGGCGCTCGATCCGCGGTACCGGCCGTTCCGGATCGGCGCGTATGCGTTCTACCTGGTGGTGGTCTCCGCGGTCTCCCTGCTGGTCATCCGGAGCGTGGTGGGGTCGGTGGTGAAGATGACGCCGGGGCTCCGGCCCCCCGCGGAACCCACGCTGACCGTGGTCGAGTGCCTGCAGCGGGCGGAGGGCCTGTTCCAGGAGCTCGAAGCGGAGCGCGCCCGGCTCACCAGCACCTTCCCGGCGTCGCGGACGGACGACAACTGGGTCAAGTTCCGGGTCGCCTGGGAGGAGCGCTATCGCGACGCCGAGTCGCACTGCGCGCTGGAGTCCCGCTCGCGCCTGCCCCTGCGCGAGGTCTACGAGCGGCTGTCGCGGGTGATGGACCTCTTCACCACCTCCTCGGTGCAGTACGCGGGCGAGGCGGGTCCAGGGGTGGACGAGTTCCGCGCCTCGCTCGAGGCGGCGCGCAAGGAGCCGGCGGCGGGAAAGTTGCCGTGAGGGGCTCCCCGAAGCCAAGCGCGGCTGATCGCTAGGCGATCCGCGCCAGCGCCCGCTCGACGGCGGCCACGACCTCGTCCGGGTGGGTGTGCATGACCTGGTGCCCGGCGCCGGGGAGGACCTTCACCTGCGCGCCGGGGATCCCCCGCGCCAGCGCCTGCGCGTGCGTGGGGCCGACCACGTGGTCCTCGGCCGCGGCGAGGATCTCCACCGGCGCCCGGACCCGCCCGTAGCCCGCCGCCAGCTCGCCGATCGCCCCCGGCAGCGCCGCCCAGTCCTTCGCCGTGGCCCACAGGCAGGCCGGCCTCCCGATCAGCGGCGACGCGGCCGCCGCCACCTCCGCCTTCACCGGCAACGGCGCGAACGCGTTCACCCATCCGCCCGGCGCCGCCAGCGGGAACACCAGCGGCGCGAACGTCCAGCTCGCCAGGGGACCCCAGAGGGGCCAGCCCAGCATCGCCTGCGCCGCGTCCACCTTCATCGGCGACGCCGGGTCTCCCACCGGCGCCAGCAGCGCCAGCGCCTTCACCTCCGCCGGGAACTCCAGCGCCCACGCCACCGACACCGGTCCCCCGAAGGAGAACCCCGCCAGCACCACTTCGCGGACCCCCGCCTCCCGCAGCGCCGCCCGGATGAGCCGGGCCTGCGCCTGGGGCGCCAGCGCCTTCCGCTCGCGCTCGCTCCACCCGGACCCGGGCCTATCCACGGAGAAGCTCCGGCGCCCGCCCAGCCTTTCCTGGAGGTGGACGAAGTCCAGCGAGCACCCCGGGTTCCCGTGGATGAACACCACCGCCGGCTCCGTCCCCGGCCGCTCCACGGCGTGGATCCGCCGGCCGCGGTCGCCGAGCAGGCGTCCCGGCGGAGGGCGCTCCTGGAGCAGCCGCCGCTCCCGCACCTGGACCACCGCCCAGAGGAACCCGAACGCCGCGGCGATCGCGAAGAGGAGGCCCATGAAAGAGAGGCGTGGCGCCCAGGCGGCGAACGCATTAACCATTCCGCCGAGCACGAGCTTGGCATCCAGCACACCACACCCCGGGCGGGCCGTCCCGGCCAAAGCCCTCCGCGACCGGCTCAAGGGCGCCGGGCAGATCTTCAAGCACCTCCCGGCCACCCTGGCCATGGTGTGGAAGGCGGACAAGGCGGCGGTGATCGCCGTGGCCGCGCTCACCGTGGTGGCGGCGGTGGTGCCGGCGGCCATCGCCTGGGTGGGCAAGCTGATCGTGGACGGGGTGGTGAGGGCCGCCAAAAGCGGGCTCCCCGCCGACCGGCAATTCGTCTACCTGGCGGTAGCGGGCGAGCTGGGCCTGATGGTCCTCTCCACCGTGGTCACCCGCGCCCAGGGCCTGGTCCGGGAGCTGCTCCGCGCCAACCTGGGCAACGTCATCAACGAGCGCATCCTCCAGAAAGCGCTGGAGCTGGAGCTCCGCCACTTCGAGGACTCGGACACCTACGACAAGATGCAGAACGCCCGGCGCGAGGCCTCCTCCCGGCCACTCTCGCTGGCGCTGGGCGCGCTCTCCATCGTCCAGGCGCTGGTCACCCTCGCCGCCTACGCCGCCATCCTGGTCCGCCTCTCGCCCTGGAGCGTGCTGGTGCTGGTGGTCGCCTCCATCCCCGCCTTCGCCGCCGAGGCGAAGCTGGCCGGCGAATCCTTCCGCCTCTACTCCTGGCGCGCCCCGGAAGGCCGCCGCCTGAACTACCTGGAGTGGATCCTCACCCGCGACAGCCACGTGAAGGAGGTGAAGCTGTTCGACCTGGGGGAGGTCATCCTCGGGCGCTACCGGGCGCTGTTCCAGAAGTTCTACTCGGAGGACCGGCGCCTGGCCTTCCGCCGGATGGCGTGGGGCCTGGGCCTGGGGCTGGTCTCGCTCCTGGCGTTCTACGGCTGCTATGCGCTGGTGGCGGGGCGGGCGGCGAGCGCGGAGATCTCGCTGGGCGACATGACGCTCTACCTGGCCGTGTTCCGCCAGGGGCAGAGCGCGTTTCAGGGCATCCTCTCCTCGGTCGGGGACATGTACGAGGACGCGCTGTTCATGTCGAACCTGTTCGTCTACCTGAACATCCCCACCCAGGGAGAGAAGCCGCGGGTGACGCCCGCGCTCTCGCCGCCGCGCGGGCGGGGCAACGCCA
>DATBSS010000427.1:0-17173 GCA_036559665.1 Myxococcaceae bacterium | reverse complement strand
ATCATGACCTGGCTCGCGGAGGACTTCCTCGCGCGCACCCGCCTGGACCTCCGGCAGAACAAGTACTGCCTGCAGATGCTCAAGGAGGCGGCGGAGAAGGCGAAGATCGAGGTGGGGCGGGACGGCGTGGCGGAGATCCTGTGCGCGGGGATCTGCCAGGACGCCGGCGGCAAGGTGATCGACCTCAAGCAGCGGCTCACCCAGGACACCTTCAACAAGATGGTGATGGACCTGGTGCAGCGGACCTTCAAGGTCTGCGACGAGTCGCTGCAGAGCGCGCGGATGACCGCCACCGACGCGGACGCGGTGATCATGGTGGGCGGCCCCACCCGCCTGCCCATCATCCGCCACTCGGTGAAGCACTACTTCCAGAAGAGCCCGATGGAGGGCGTCAACCCGGACGAGGTGGTGGCCATGGGCGCCGCGCTGCAGGCGCACGCGCTGCTGGACACCGCCACGCAGCAGTTCCTGGTGGACGTGACGCCGCTCTCGCTCCGGATCGGCACCGTGGGCGGCTACACCGAGAAGATCATCGACAAGAACACCCCCGTCCCCATCGACAAGTCCAAGACCTTCACCACCTCCCGCGACGGGCAGGAGAAGGTGAAGATCCGCGTCTACCAGGGCGAGTCGAACAAGGCGGACGAGTGCGAGATGCTGGGCGAGTTCGAGTTCGGCGGCTTCCGCGTCGGCTACCGCGGCGAGGCGAAGATCGAGGTCAACTTCGAGATCAACACCGACGGCATCGTCAACGTGACCGCGGCTGATCTCGAGACGGGGCAGCGCACCACCACCACCATCAGCCTCTCGTCGGGCCTGTCGGAGGCGGACATCCAGCGGTCGGTGGAGGCCACGCGGCAGATCCAACTCGCCGAACCCGACGACAGCCCGGAGCTGGCCAGCTAGCCAATGCCTTCGCCTCCCGACAGCGGCTCCGGCAACCCCAAGCCTGGCGCTCCCCGCCCGCCGCCCAAGCCCGCGGCCGAGCCCGTGGACCCGGACGCCCCCACTCCGCCGCATGGCGTGACCCCGGTGACCCCCGTGATCGCCATGCCCAGGGCGGTGCCGGTCCCCGTGGTGCCGGTCGGGTCCCGGGCGACGCCCGCGGCCCCGATGCCGGTCGTGCCCCGGGCGGCGCCGTCGACCCCGGCGACTCCCATGCCCGCGGTGCCCCGGGTGGCGCCGGTGGCCACGCCCCCCCGCACCTCCGCTCCCCCTGCTCCTCCCGCCCAGGCGGCAGCGAAGCCCCGGCCACAGGCCACGGCCCGCCCGCCGCCGGTGATCGCGCCGCCGGCACCCTCCGTGCTCGCACCGCCGTACACGCCGTCCGCGGCCGAGATCCCCACCGTCCCTGGCATTCCGCCGATCGCTCCCCCTCCCGCCGCCCAGGCCCGGGCCCCCGCCGCCCAGGCTCGCGCGCCCGCGCTGACGCCGTTGCCGCCGCCCGCCACGGGCCCCCTGGACGGCGCCCAGATCCAGGAGTTGGAGCAGCGGTTCGGCCGCCTGGACCAGATGGACTACTTCCAGCTCCTCAAGCTGGAGGCGTCAGCGGCGCCGGCGGACATCAAGGCGGCCTTCTACCGGGAGAGCCGCACCTTCCACCCGGACCGCTTCTTCCAGCTCGACGACAAGGCGCTCAAGGAAAAGGTGAGCACCGTCTACAAGCGCCTCACCGAGGCGTACTACGTGCTCCGCGACGACGCGAAGCGCAAGCGCTACGCCGCGGACATCGCCGGCCCGGAGCGCGCCGCCAAGCTGCGCTTCACCGAGGCCACCGAGGCGGAGACCAAGCAGCAGGTGAAGAAGGAGCAGGAGGAGCAGATCGGCGTCCACCCCAAGGGCCGCCAGTTTTACGCCACTGCGATGAAGGACTACGACTCCGGGAACATCACCGGCGCCGAGCGCAACCTCAAGATGGCGCTCACCTTCGAACCCTCCAACGCCCGCTACAAGGAGAAGCTGGTCGAGATCTCGAAGAAGGTCTACGACGAGGCCAAGAAGCAGGGCCACGCCTTCAAGATCAAGTAGGCGTGGAGATCGACCTCTTCATCCTGGCGCTGGTCGCCTTCTTCGGGTTCCTGGGCGGCTTCACCGGGGCGGCCCGGCAGATCGGCCAGCTGGTGGGGCTGGTGGTGGCGTACGCGGCGGCCGGCCCGCTGGGGAAGGCGCTGGGGCCGCAGATGGCGGCCTGGCTGGGCGGGGTGCCGCTGGTGGCGGGGACGGTGGCGGCCACCTTTGCCCTGTTCGTCGTCATCTGGGTGGCGCTGCGCTACGCGGTGGCGGAGGTCGCCCGGCGCGCCATGAGCAGCGACGCGGACCCGGAGGGCCGGGAGGTCAACCGGAACCTGGGGATGCTGCTCGCGGCGGCGAAGGTCTCGCTCGCCACCTGGGTGGTGCTCTGCGCGCTGGTGTTCGCGGACCGGAACGTGACCGCCTTCGGCAAGCGCCTGGGCGTGTCCCCCAAGGACTCCATCGCGTTCTCCCTGGCGCGCCGGTACAACCTGTTCGAGATGACCGGGTTCTCCCGGATCAAGGACGTGATGAGGGTGGCGAGCGCGGCGGCCGACCCGGCGAAGGCGAAGAAGCTCCGGGAGGACCCGGCATTCCAGGCGCTGGAGAAGGACCCGCGCTGGAAGAAGGCGGTGGCAGACCCGGAGGTCAAGCGGGCGCTGGAGCAGGGCGACGTCCAGGCCTTGCTCCAGAGCGACGCGGTGGCGAGGCTTCTCCAGGACGGCGAGCTGGCCCGCCAGATCGAGGCGGTCTCCGGGGGCACCGGGGGCTGGTGATCTGAAGATCGCTGCGATCTGTTGTCGGCGGGACGCTTTCCTTATAGTTCGCGCGTTCTGTTCTTCAGACCGCGCCGCTGCCGGGGCGCGGAGAGGAGCCACCGCACGATGCCCGGACCTGCTCCCCAGCAACGCTGGACGATCGCCGATTCGCTCGAGACGTACGGGATTCGCTCCTGGGGAGTGGGTTACTTCGGGATCAACGACAAGGGGAACGTGTGCGTGCACCCGGACGGGCCGGGGACCAACGCGTTCGACCTCAAGGACCTGGTGGACGAGGTGCGGCGCCGCGGCATCGGCCTGCCGCTGCTGATCCGCTTCACCGACGTGCTCCGCCACCGGGTGGTCCACCTCAACGAAGCGTTCCGGAAGGCGATCGCCGAGCACGGCTACAAGGGCAGCTACCGGGGCGTCTACCCGATCAAGGTGAACCAGCACCGGCACGTGGTGGAGACGATCGTCGCGGCCGGCAAGCCCTACGGCTACGGCCTGGAGGCGGGCAGCAAGCCGGAGCTTTTGGCGGTGATGGCGCTGCTGGAGGACGACGACAGCCTGGTCATCTGCAACGGCTACAAGGACGAGGAGTACATCGAGACGGCGCTGCTGGCGTCCCGGCTGGGCCGCAAGGTCGTCCTGGTGGTGGAGAAGCCGTCGGAGCTGCCGCTGATCGCGGAGATCTCCCGGAAGACGGGCATCCGGCCCACCCTCGGGATGCGGGTGCGCCTGTCCACGCGCGGCGCCGGCAAGTGGGAGGCCTCCGGGGGCGACCGCTCCAAGTTCGGCCTCTCCTCCTCCGAGCTGGCGGAGGCCATTGGCTTCCTCCGCGAGGCGGGAATGCTGGACTGCTTCGAGCTGCTCCACTTCCACCTGGGCAGCCAGATCGCCAACATCCGCAGCGTCAAGAACGCGCTCCGGGAGGCGGTGCGCTTCTACGTGGAAGTCTCCAAGCAGGGCGCGCCGCTGGGCCTGCTGGACGTGGGCGGCGGGCTGGGCGTGGACTACGACGGGTCGCAGACCAACTTCGCCTCCTCCATGAACTACACCACGGAGGAGTACGCCAACGACGTGGTGTTCTCCATCCTGGAGGGCTGCGACCTGGCCAAGGTCCCCCACCCCTCCATCGTCTCCGAGTCCGGGCGCGCGGTGGTGGCGCACCACGCGGTGCTGATCACCGAGGTGCTGGGCACCTCCGAGCTGGACGCGGCGCAGGTGCCGGAGCGGCTCCCGGAGAACGCCTCGGCCGTGGTGCGGAACCTCTTCGCCACCCACCGGGACGTCACCAACAAGAACGTTCTCGAGGCGTACCACGACGCCATCGAGTACAAGGAGGAGTGCCTCACCCTGTTCTCGCTGGGGCACCTCTCGCTGGAGCAGCGGGTGCTGGCCGAGAACATCTTCTGGGCCACCTGCAAGAAGATCATGCGCATCGCGCGCGAGGGGCCGGAGGTCCCCGAGGAGTTGGAGGCGCTGGAGCGCCAGCTCTCCGACACCTACTTCTGCAACTTCTCCGTCTTCCAGTCGCTGCCGGACTCCTGGGCCATCGACCAGCTCTTCCCGGTGATGCCGGTGCATAGGCTGGGCGACAAGCCGACCCGGCGGGCGGTGCTGGCGGACATCACCTGCGACTCGGACGGGAAGATCGACCACTTCATCGACCGGCGCGAGGTGAAGGACGCGCTGGAGCTGCACGCGCTCAACGACGACGACTACTACCTGGGCATCTTCCTGGTGGGCGCCTACCAGGAGATCCTGGGCGACCTGCACAACCTGTTCGGCGACACCAACGCGGTGCAGGTCTCGCTGGGGCCCAACGGCGGCTACCTGATCGACCACGTGGTGGAGGGGGACGCGGTCACCGAGGTGCTCCACTACGTCGGCTACACCAAGGACGACCTGGTGGCGCGGGTGCGGCGCTTCGCGGAGAACTCGCTGCGCGGCGGGAAGATCACCCTGGACCAGTCGCGCCAGCTCCTCCGCGCCTTCGAGGACGGGCTGGCCGGGTACACCTACCTGGAGCGCGAGGTGGACGCGAAGTTCCACGGCGCCTCCGGCCAGCTCCGGCTGGTGCCCACCGCGGACGCCAAGAAGGCGTCGCCCACCGGGACGTAGCGGGCGGGGGCCCGCTCGCTGCGCCGGAAGAGGTGCGCCGCGGCAAAGCGGGGAACTACAGTTTTCCCCCATGTCGCTCGCCAGCGCCCTGCTCGCCCTCGCCGTCGCGGCCGATCCTCCCCTGCCGGACCTCAACTGGAAGCTGACCGCGGAGCAACTCGGCTCCCTCTGCCAGTCCGAGATGGCCCTGGCGCGCTCGCGGGTGAAGGCGGCGCTGGATCCTGCCGGCGGCCCGGCCGCGCCGCTGGACCGGCTGCTGGCGGTGGAGGCCGCGGAGGCCAGCCTGGGCGAGGCGACCGCTGCGATCGGGGTGCTAGGCTCCAGCGACGACGCCAAGGTGCGCGACGCGGTGAAGGCCTGCTGGGACGCCCGGCTCACCTTCGACGTGGAGATGCAGGCGAACCCGGCGCTCCACGCCACCGCCGCCGCCGCCCAGTCCTCCGCCCGCTCCACCGCCAACCGCATGCTCGCGCAGCGCTACGTGGAGAACGGGCGCATGGGGGGCTCCGGGCTGGACGCCAAGGCGCGCGGCGAGCTGACCGCCGTGCTCGACCAACTCCACGCGGAGGAGGCCGCGTACACCCGCGCGCTGGAGGAGGACCAGGCGAAGGCGACCATCGAGGTCTCCCCCGAGGAGGCCGCTACGCTCCCGGCCTCCTTCTTCAAGACCTTGAAGAAGACCGCGGACGGGAAGGGCTTCCTGCTGCCGGTGGGCCTCCACACCAGCGAGCTGGTGCTCAAGACCCTCCAGCCGTCCGCGGCGCGCGAGCGCTACCTGCGCGCTCTCTTCATGATCGGCGGGCCCGGGAACGTGGAACATCTCAAGAAGGCGCTGGCGCTGCGCCGGGAGGCGGCCAGGCGGCTGGGGTACAAGAGCTGGGCGGAGGCGAAGCTGCTCTCCACCTCGGCGAAGACGCCGGAGCGCGCCATGACGATGTTGCGCGAGCTGGACGCCGCGCTCCTCCCGCGCGCCCGCGCGGAGGTCGCCGAGCTGACGGCGCTCAAGAAGAAGTCCGGGGAGAAGGGCGCGTTCGCCGCCTGGGACTACATGTACTACCAGGCCCACCTCGAACAGGGTTCCTTCGCGGTCGACATGGAGGAGGTGCGCCAGTACTTCCCGAGGGACGTGGTGATCCCCGAGATGCTCCGCGTGTTCGAGGAGCTGCTGGGCCTGCGCTTCGAACCGCTCCCGCCCGGGTCCGCCTGGTCCCCGGGCGTGCTGGGGTACGCGCTCAAGGACGCGGCCAGCGGCACGCTGCTGGGGTGGCTCTTCGTGGACATCGAGCCCAGCCCGTACAAGTTCACCCGCCCCGCCTCCGCCACGGTCCGCACCGGGCGCGCGCTGCCGGGCGGAGGGCGGGTGCTGCCCATCGCAATGGTCATCGGCAGCGGCCCCTCCGCCGCGCCGGGCGAGCGCGTGCTGTTCACGCACCAGGGCGTGGTGGAGATGTTCCACGAGATGGGCCACATGATGCACTCCCTACTCTCCGCCGCGCCCCACGCCACGCTGAGCGGCATCACCGGGCGGGCCGACTTCATCGAGGCGCCGTCGCAGCTGTTCGAGCCCTGGGCCTATGACGGCGCCATCCTCCAGCGCGTCTCCCGCCACGTCCGCACCGGCGAGCCGCTCCCCAAGGCGATGACCGAGACGCTGAGCAAGCTGCGCCGCGTGTCGTACGGCGTGTTCTGGAGCCGGCAGGCGTTCATCGCGACCTACGACCTGGAGCTCAACGGCCCGGTCGAGGTGAAGGACCCCACCGCGCTGTATTGGGAACGCTGGACCCAGATGACCTCGCTTCCGGGGGTCCCCGGCACCATCCCCGAGGCCAGCCTCCTCCCGGAGATGGCCGGCTACGACGCCACCTACTACGGCTACATCTGGTCGCGCGTCTGGGCCCTGGACGTGGGCTCGGAGTTCCAGAAGGGCGGAATGCTCAACCCGGAGGTGGGGATGCGATACCGGCGCTCGGTGCTGGAGCCGGGGGCCAGCGCCGAGCCGGAGGCGCTGCTCCAGTCGTTCCTGGGCCGCCCGCCGCGCGCGGACGCGTTCTACCGGGAGCTCGGGCTGCCGCCGCCCTCCGGCCCAAAGGCCCGTTGACGGGCGGTGTGCCGCGGCAAGGCGGGAACTAAGGTCCTCGCCCCATGTCGCTCGCCGGCGCCCTGCTCGCTCTCGCCCTGACGGTCCCTCCTCCGCCTCCCGTACCGGACGTCAACTGGAAGCTCGGCCCGGAACAACTGGCCGCCCTGTGCCACTCCGGGTTGGCCCTGGCGCGATCGCGGGTGAAGGCGGCGCTGGACGCCGGCGGCCCGGCCGCGCCGCTGGACCGGCTGCTGGCGGTGGAGACCGCGGTGGCCGTCCTGGACGAGGCGATCGTCCCGATCCGGGTGCTCGGCTTCAGCGACGACGCCAAGGTGCGCGACGCGGTGAAGACCTGCCGGGACACCCGCTCCGCCTTCGCGGTGGAGATGCAGGCGGACCCCGTGCTCTACGCGGCCGCCACCGCCGCCCAGGCCTCCGCCCGCTCCGCCGCCAACCGCATGCTCGCCCAGCGCTACGCCGAGAACGGCCGCCGCGGGGGCGCGGGGCTGGACGCCAGGGCGCGCGGTGAGCTCATCGCCATCCTCGACCAGATCCACGCGGAGGAGGCCGAGTTCCTCCGCGTGCTGGAGGAGGACCAGGCCAAGGCCACCATCGAGGTCTCCCCCGAGGAGGCCGCCACGCTCCCCGCCTCCTTCGCCAAGACCCTGAAGAAGACCGCGGACGGCAAGGGCTTCCTGGTCCCGGTAGGGATGAACACCCACGAGCTGGTGCTCAAGACCCTCCGCCCGCCAGCGGCGCGCGAGCGCTACATGCGCGCCTTCTACACGATCGGCGGGGCGGGAAACGTGGAGCGCCTGAAGAAGGCGCTGGCGCTGCGCCGGGAGGCGGCCAGGCGGCTGGGGTACAAGAGCTGGGCGGAGGCGAAGCTGACCTCCACCTGGGCGAAGACGCCGGAACGCGTCATGACGATGTTGCGCGAGCTGGACGCCGCGCTCCTCCCGCGCGCCCGCGCGGAGGTCGCCGAGCTGGCGGCGCTCAAGAGGAAGTCCGGAGAGAAGGGCGCGTTCGCCCCCTGGGACTACACCTACTACCAGGCCCAGCTCGAACAGGGGTCTTTCGCGGTCGACCTGGAGGAGGTGCGCCAGTACTTCCCGATGGACGTGGTGATCCCCGAGATACTCCGCGTGTTCGAGGAGCTGCTGGGCCTGCGCTTCGAACCGCTCCCGCCCGGATCCGCCTGGGCCCCGGACGTGTCGGGGTACGCGCTCAAGGACGCGGCCAGCGACACGCTGCTGGGGTGGGGCTTCCTGGATCTCACGCCCAGCCCGTACAAGTTCACCCGCCCCGCCTCCATCACGCTCCGGGTCGGGCGCACGCTGCCGGGTGGCGAAAGGGTGCTGCCCATCTCGGTGGTCACTGGCAGCGGCCCGTCCGCCGCGCCGGGCGAGCGCGCGCTGTTCACCCACCAGGGCGTGGTGGACACGTTCCACGAGATGGGCCACATGATGCACGCCCTGCTCTCCGCGGCGCCCCACGCCTCGCTGAGCGGCACCACCGGGCGGGCCGACTTCGTCGAGGTGCCGTCGCAGCTGTTCGAGCCCTGGGCCTGGGACGACGCCATCCTCCGGCGCGTCTCCCGCCACGTCCGCACCGGCGACCCGCTTCCCGCTGCGATGGCCGAGACGCTGGGCAAGCTGCGCCGCGTCTCGTATGGCGTGGCCTGGAGCCGGCATGCGTTCACCGCCGCCTACGACCAGGAGCTCAACGGCCCGGTCGAGGTGAAGGACCCCACCGCGCTGTGGTTCGAACGCTGGGCCCAGATGACCGCGCTCCCGGCGCTCACCGGCACCATCCCCGAGGCCAGTCTCCTCTCGGAGATGGGAGGCCGCGACGCCACCTACTACAGCTACATCTGGTCGCGCGTCTGGGCCCTGGACGTGGCCTCGGAGCTCCAGAAGGGCGGCCTCCTCAACCCGGAGGTGGGGATGCGGTACCGGCGCACGGTGCTGGAGCCGGGGGCCAGCGCCGAACCGGAGGCGCTGCTCCAGTCGTTCCTGGGCCGCCCACCGCGGACGGACGCGTTCTACCGGGAGCTCGGGCTGCCGCCGCCCGCCGGCCCAAAGGCCCGTTGACAAGCGGGGACCGGGCCCACGATTCTTCACCCGCTCGCGGCCGAACAGCCCTGGAGAGGGCCCCTGCTTCCATCTCGACCTGCCTCGATCCTCGCCGCCGCGTGCGTCGCTGCGGCCGCGCTCGCCCAGTCCCCCGGCGGCACCACCGCCACCACGCCGATCCTCATCCAGGAGCGCCAGGAGGTGGACGTCGTCCAGACGGACGGTGGGACCTTCGTGCCCTCCGGCGCGCCCCAGGCGCAGGTCCTCCCGCCTGAGCTGCTGGTGCCCTCGCCCGCGCCGTACCCGGAGGCGCTGAAGGACAAGCCCATCTCCGGCACCGTCGACCTCGAGTTGCTGGTGAACGACCATGGCGACGTGGAGGAGGCGATGGTCGCCACCCCCGCCAACCCGGCCTTCGAGGCCGCCGCGCTCGAGGCCGCCAAGGGCCTGCGCTTCAAGCCGGCCCGGTTGGGCGAGCAGCCGGTGGCGGTCCGGCTGCACTACGCCTACGTCTTCGAGGCGCCGCCGCCCCCGCCCGCCACGGGCAAGCTCAGCGGGGAGATCCGCGAGAAGGGCACCCGCAAGCCGCTGGCCGGCGCGGCGCTCCTGGGCGCGGACGGGAAGGCGCTGGCGGAGACGGGCCCGGACGGGAAGTTCGAGGCGGAGCTGCCGCCGGGCGTCCAGAAGCTCACCATCCAGGCGCCGGGCCACACCCCGCTGAAGGCGGAGGAGACCATCACCGCCAACCAGGGCGTGGCGGTGGTCTACCGGCTGGAGCCGCTGGTGGTGGACCCGTACGAGACGGTGGTCCGCGGCGAACGCGAGCGCACCGAGCTGTCCCGCCACACCCTGCAGGCCCAGGAGCTGCGCGAGGTGCCGGGCACGCAGGGGGACCCGTTCCGGGTGGTGATGCTGCTCCCTGGCGTCTCCAGCGTCGCCTCCGGCGTCTCGTACCCGGTGGTGCGCGGCGCGCAGCCGGCCGCCACCGGCTACTACCTGGACGGCGTCCGGGTGCCGGCGCTCTTCCACCTGGTACTGGGCCCGGCGGTGGTCCACCCGGACTTCCTGGAGCGGATCGACTTCTACCCGGGCACGCCGCCGCCGCAGTACGGGCGCGTGCTGGGCGGGGTGGTGGACGCGCCCATCGCCCGGTCGCGCGACGACCGGGTCCACTTCTCCGCCTACGCGGACCTGCTCAACGCGGGCGGCTTCGTCGAGTACCCGGTGGCGCAGACCGGCACCAACCTCACCGTGGCGGGGCGGTACAGCTACACGCCGCTCATCGTCGCCAAGGTGGCGTCGCTGGTCATCCCGCGGGACGGCGGGGGCTACCGCAACAACCCCGTCGCCGACTTCTGGGACTACCAGGCGCGCGTCGAACAGCCGCTGGGTGGGGGGAAGCTGCGGCTGATCGCCTTCGGCTCCTCGGACCACGTGGGCAACGACTCGGAGAACCCGACCGGCACCGACGCCTTCGTCACGCTCCGCTTCCACCGGGTGGACCTCCGCTACCGCCGGCCGCTCCCGCTGGGCGAATTCGAGGCGGGCGCCACCTACGGCTACGAGACGATCCAGCTGGACGGCGTCTTCGGGGTCACCGCCAACTCCGGCTCCTACGCCGTGCGGACGCACAGCTTCCAGACCCGCGCGTCGTGGAACTGGGCGCCGGACGAGCACTGGGCGCTCACCGCCGGGCTGGACGTGGAGCAGCGGCGGGCCGGCTCCGGGCTGACCTTCCGGACGAACATCCAGGACCCGATCACCGGCGAGCTGAAGCCCGGGCTCTCGGTGACCCTGGACGACCCGTTGACCATCGGCCTGTTCGCGGGCGGGTACGCCAACGCCGTCTGGAGCCCGACGAAGCGCCTGGCGCTCTCCGGCGGCCTGCGCGCCGACAGCTACCACCTGACGCCGGGCATCGAACGGGTGGGCGTGGAGCCCCGGCTCACCGCCCGCTTCGCGGTCACGGACGCGCTGTCGCTCAAGGCGGGCGGCGGGATCGTCCACCAGCCGCCGGCCGTGCTGATCAACGTCCCGCTGCTGGACATCGCCGGGCTGAAGTGGGGGCTCCAGGAGTCCCGGCAGGTGGACGCCGGCGCGGAGTGGACCATCCTCCCCGGCCTCGAGCTCAACGTGGACGCGTACTTCACCGACATCCCGACCGCGATCGAGTTCGACCTGCCCGCGCTGGTCCGGAACCAGGCCCTGACCAGCCTGGTCGCCCAGAGCCTGATCCGCCGCGGGCGGTCGTACGGCCTGGAGCTGCTGCTGCGCCACCCGCTGGGCAACAACTGGTTCGGGTGGATCTCGTACTCGCTCCAGCGCAGCGAGCGGCTCCAGCGCTACGTCCACTTCGACGAAGCGTTCAACCCGGTGGAGGTCCGCCAGGGCTGGCTGCCGTTCGCCTTCGACCAGACCCACGTGTTCAACGCGGTGGTCAGCTACAAGTTCCCCGGCAACATCACCACCGGCATGGTGGTGCACTTCAACACCGGCCGCCCGGAGTCCGGGCAGATCTCCTCTCGCACCATGAAGCTGTGGACCAACCCGGCCACCGGGCTGGAGGAGTGGCGGTCGGTGGGGCGGGACGACGTGGCCCGGCTGCCCAGCTTCTTCCGCATCGACCTGCGCGTCGCCAAGCAGTGGTCGTACGACGACTACCGCATGGAGCTGTACCTGGACGTGCTCAACGCCACGGTGAGCAGTGAGACGCTGTCGTACGACTACCGGGACGAGGGCGGCTTCCCATTCCCCGGCGCTCCACCGCGGACGCTGGAGAAGGTCCCGGTCCCGCTCCCGGTGATCGTGCCCATGCTCGGCCTGAAGGGGGTGTACTGATGCGCCGCGCGACCCTGGTGCTGGCGGCCGCCCTGCTGGTGGGGTGCGGCGGCGGAGCGGACCCGGACGACGTCTTCTACTGGCTGGGCCGCGTCTCGGACGCGAGCGGCGCCGCTCGCCCGGGGGCGACCGCCACCTTGAGCTCCGGCGTACTGCCCAGCACGCGCTTCTGCACTCCCACCGAGCGCCCCCAGCTGGCGCCGATCAACTTTGCCGGCCCCCTCGAGCTGGTGACGGTGACGTACCAGCCGTTACGGCAGGCTACGACCGGCGAGGACGGCGCCTTCTACTTCGACCTGATGCGGTTCGAGATCACCCCCCAGTTCGACGCCACCCAGTGCTTCTCCGTCTCCGCGGAGGGCCCGGGAGGGACCACGGCGCGATCGTCCACCGCCGCGTTCGCCAAGGACTACGACTTCCCGGACCTGGCGCAGTGGAGCGCTTCGTGGGTGCTCCAGCCGGGCACCCCGCCGCGCGTTTCCCTGCCCACCCTCCCCTGGCCGCCCACGCACGACAACGGGATCGAGGTCGAGCCCGGGCACACCCGGCGCGTCTACTACAATTGGATGCTCGCCGGGCCCCAGGGCGCGCTGGCCTGGCAGCAGCTCACCGAGGTCGACCCGCTGGCGCTGGACCCGGAGCTCCTGGAGGACTTCACCGGGCTCTCGGTCACGCTCCAGGCCTGGCACGACGACCTGGTGGAGAGCCGCGGCATCTTCGCGTCGGGGGATTTCTCCGAGTACGCGACGGCCATCACGCCCGCCGGGCTCGCCATCGCCGCCGGAGGGATGGTGCCCGCCAGCCGCGGCGCGGCCTGCACCGTCAACGACGCGCCCCTCTCCGGATGTCCGCTCACGGACGGCTCGCTGGAGCTGGTGGAGTTGCCAACCTGGTTCTTCACCGCCGACCCCAACGATCCGATGCCGGACCCGTCGACCTCCCTGGACCGGATCGTCCTGACGCTGCCGGGGCCCATCGTCCCCCGGCTCCTGGTGCTGCGCGACGTGGTGTCCAGCGCGTACGGCGCGGGCCTCAAGTACACGGTGGAGGGATCGGACGATGGAGTGGACTGGTTCCCGCTCGTCGACGGCGAGGTCGAGTTCTACCCGACCGCCGATCTGCCGGGTTCGGCCAACTTCTACGGCAACGGGGTCCACCTCCGGCAGGCGCTCGACTCCGGCGGACGAACGGTGCGGCAGGTCCGGATCACCTCGGGGACCTTCACCGGATTCCTGGCGGGGCGGGAGATCTCGGTCTTCGAGTGAGGAAGGCCCGGGCCTACGGCTCCGGGTAGCGGAAGGCCATGGGCACCTGGAGGTCCGGGTGGAGGCTGCGCGCCACCGGACACCCGCGGGCGATCTCCTCGAAGCGGGCGCGCTGGTCGCGCGGGAGCTCGCGGGGCATGGTGATCTCCAGCACCAGCTCGCCGATGCGGCGCGGGGGCGGCGTCATCCGCTTCTCCACCTGGGCGCGCGCCTCGCCCCAGGGCACGTTCTCCCGGCTGGCGGCGAGCGCCATGGTGGTCACCGCGCACGAGGCCAACGCCGCGCCCACCAGGTCCGTGGGCGAGAACGAGCCGCCGGTGCCGCCGTTGTCCTTGGGGGCCTCGGAGCGGATCACGGTCCCCGACGGGCCGTGGGCCAGCGAGCACTTGAACCGGGGCTCGCTCACCACCTGCATCTGGACGCCGGACGGCTTCGGGGTCTCCATCAGGGGCCCTCCCACTCGATGGTCTTCATCAGCTTGGCGTGCCGCTTCTGGACGTCGCGGTCCAGGTACGCCACCGCCTCCGGCAGCGTGTCCATCAGCCGCTTCGGCGCCTGCCTCTTGTAGCGCGCCAGCAGGGCGTGCGTCAGCCAGGGGAAGACCGCGGTGACGTCGCAGTGGACGTAGACGGAGCCGGACTCCACCGCCTGCATGGAGACCTTCCCCCAGGTGTGGCCTTCGCCGGCCGGGCAACTGGAGAGCGCGCCGTTGTCCACCGGGTCCACGCAGAACTGCACGTCGATGTCGAAGCCGGCGGTGGGGATGGAGAGGATCTGGTCCAGGAGCGGCTCGCCCTGGAGGGTGTAGTTCTTGGGCACGCCGCCCCCGAGGATCCAGATCGCCAGCTTCTTGTGGAAGTGGTGCCGGGCGTAGTGCTGCACCGCGGCCATGGCGTACACGTCCTCGTTGATGTCCACCTCGAGCTTGAAGGCGTCCCCCAAGAGCCGCCGCAGCTTGACGATGTTGAGGAAGATGGACCCGTCCTGCACGGCGCCCACGAAGATGGGGACGCCGGCGCGGTAGCAGGTGGAGAGCAGCGAGGGCTGCTTCACGTTCAGGCTGCGCTCGATGCGGTAGATGGCCTTGCCCAGCAGGAAGTGGAGCTCGGGTGTGGTCATCCGCCGCTGGAACTCGGGGCCCCGGAGGAGGGCGGAGAAGAGGCGGTCGGTGTCCAGCAGGGCCTCCTCCCAGAAGCCCAGGTCGTAGATGCGGATGATGCGGGCCAGGCGGAGCTGGAGGTCGCCCGCGTTGGGGTTCACCTCGCGGATGGCGTGGCCGATGACGCGGTGGGCGTCGTGGTACAGGTTGGCGCCGGTGGTGGTGAGGCAGGTGATGATGCCGCGCTCCACCAGCGGGATGAGGCAGCTCTGGTGCAGGCCGGCCGGCGTCATCGCCCCGGAGAGGGTGAGGAAGACGGACGCCTGCTCGTCCACCGAGCGGCACATCAGCTCGTAGGCGGTCCGCTCCTGGCGGCCGACGTAGGCGCCGAAGGCGTGCTGGAGGAGCTCTTCGGCGGACTCCTTGCCGGTGATGGGCCGCGGGTCCACCGCGCGCGCCCTGGAGTAGGCGCTTCGAATATTCTTGGCCATGGGCGCGCGGTTCTAGCAGCCCGCGCCGCCGCGGGGAGCGCGATGTTCGATTACGTCCTGGGCCGAGGGGTGCCGAAGCGCCGGTTCGGGATGGGTGCGCTCATCGGGCTGATCCTGCAGGGGGCGCTGGTGGCGGCGGTGCTGTCGGTCCGGGTGGAACGGCCGGCCCCGCCGCCGGAGGACGACCGGCGCTGGCCCACCGTGGTCCCCACCGGGGGCCTCCCCACGCCCCCGCGGTCGGGCGCGGGCAAGGCGCGCGGCGAACGGCAGCCGATCAGCCGGCCCCGCCCGCCGGTGGTGGTGGGCGCGGACGTGCGGCTGACCCTGCTGGCGCACCAGGAGTCGCCGCCGCCGAAGACCACCGCCACCGCGGGCGACGGACTGCTGCGCGAGGAGGACGCGGAGGGGTTGGGCGACGGGGAGCAGAGCGGCGGCGAGCTCGGCTCCTGCACCGGGGACGAGTGCGGGCAGGCGGCGGAGTACGGGCTCAAGTGCAGCGACGAATCGCCCTGCTCCATGGGCGCGAACCTGAGCGCGCCGGTGCTGCTGGCGGGGAGCGATCCGGAGTACACCAAGGAAGCGCTGGCCGCGGGCGTGGAGGGGATGATGGAGGTGAGCTGCGTGCTCACGCGCGAGGGGACGGTGCGGGACTGTTCGGTGGTGCGGTCGCAGCCGTATATGGAGGGCGCGGTGGTGAAGGCGCTGACCAGCCGGCGCTACATCCCCGCCAAGCTGCTGGGAGAGCCGGTGGCGGTCCAGTACCAGTTCCACGTCCGGCTGGTCCTCCCGGCCGGCGAGGCGCCCAGGCGGGTCGCTCCGCCCAGCGCGCCGATTCCGCTGTAGACGCGCCGTAGAACGAGAGGGGTGGCACATGCGCACGTTGGCGATGGTCCTGGCGGCGGTGGCCGTGGTGGTGGTCGGTGCCGCGCGGGCGGGGGTGCTGGGAGTGGGGCCGGGGGAGCCGTACGCCTCGCCCTGCGCCGCGGTGGCCGCCTCGCAGGACGGCGACGTCATCGAGGTGGACGCCGGCACGTACGTGGACGAGGAGTGCGTCATCAGCCGCGACGGGATCACGGTCCGCGGCGTGAATGGCCGGCCGAAGCTGGTGGCGCCCGCTGTCATCACCAACCAGAAGGGCATCTTCGTGCAGACGGGCGCGGACCTGACGGTGGACGGCCTGGAGCTCACCGGGGCGCGCCTGCCGGTGGACAAGAACGGAGCGGGGATCCGGAGCCAGGGCGGGAACCTCACCATCCGCAACTGCTGGATCCACGACAACGACGACGGGATCCTGGTGGGGCCGGCGGACGGCGACGCGGGCGTGCTCATCGAGAACAGTGAATTCTCCGGCAACGGCGCCGGAGACGGGTACTCGCACAACATCTACGTCAGCTCCCCCACCCGGTGGTTCACCATGCGCGCCTCCTGGTCGCACGACTCCAGCGTGGGCCACCTGGTGAAGTCGCGCGCGCGGGAGACCACCCTGCTCTACAACCGGCTCACCAGCGAGCAGGGAACCACCAGCTACGAGGTGAACATCCCCAACGGCGGCACCACCGTGCTGGTGGGCAACCTCATCGAGCAGGGGCCGAACGGGCAGAACAACACCGTCATCTCCTACGGCGAGGAGGGGATCACCGCCGACCACGCGGACGACCTGTACATCGTGAACAACACCATCGTGAACGACCGCTCCAGCGGCACCTTCGTGTGGGGCAACAACTCGACCACCTCGGCGGTGATCCGCAACAACATCCTCTGGGGGCGGACCACGCTCGTCTCCATCGGGAAGTCGACGACGGACCACAACGTGGAGACGAGCGCGAACCTGTTCGAGAACGCGGCCGGGTTCGACTACCGCGTGAAGGACGGCACCGCGACGGTGGTGGACCAGGGCACCGACCCGGGCACCACCGTCGACGGCGGCTCCCTGGCGCCCACCGAGCAGTACGTCCACCCCGCCTCCAGCGAGCCCCGGCCCGTGGGGGCCGTCTTCGACCTCGGCGCCTACGAGTTGCCGGAGGCGCCGGACGCGGGTACGGGCGGGCCGTTCCCCGGGTTCTGCAGGTGCTCGGTGGATGGGGGCTCAGCGGCGGTGGCCGCGCTGGTGCTCCTGGCGGCCGCCTGGAGGAAGCGCCGGGCGAGTTGACCTGACTGGTCAGCGTCTCGGAGGCGAGCGCGACTCCGTCGCCCAATGCTGCCGTGAGGCCAGACCACAATGCGCCGGTGACCGTGCTCTCGCTGGCGGCGATCTTCCGAGAACTGCGAAGGCGGACCCATGCACCTCACCGAAGCCCGGATCTACAACTACAAGTGCTTCGCTGATTCCGGGCCGATCCCGCTGGTGAAGGGGATCAACTTGTTCACAGGCAGAAACAACGTTGGCAAAACTGCGCTTCTGGAGGCATTCAGCCTTAGGTTCAAACAAGC
>DATBSS010000426.1:0-2550 GCA_036559665.1 Myxococcaceae bacterium | reverse complement strand
CTCCAGCTCGACCTCACCGACCACCCGATGCGGCCTGACCTGGAGTCGTGGGCGGTGGACGGGTTCCTCAAGCCGAGCGGGTGATGAGGGCGACCGCGCTGCTCTGCACGTGCGCGGCGGCGCTGGGGTGTTCGGGCGCGCCGGCCCGGCCCGGAGGGAACGGGTACGTGCCGCCGCTGGACCCGAAGCACGTGGAGCCGGACCTGTTGACCGTGGTCCACGTGGTCACCCCCGGCCAGACGCTGTACCGGATCTCCCGCGCGTACGGCGTGAGCGTGGACGAGCTCATGGCGCTCAACGGGATCGAGGACCCGCGGGCGGTGGGCATTGGCCGGCAGTTGCTCATCCCCGGTGCGTCGGAGGTGCGCGAGGTGGAGGCGGCGGGCGGCGCCGCCACGGACGGCGGGGTGCCGGAGGTGGCGGTGGAGGCGGATCCGGATCCGGTGCCCGCGGTCCACCCGCGGCCCCCTCCCGCCGCGCGGCGCGCGCCCGGGCCGACGACGCGGCCGGGGCAGGGGAAAGGCGACCTCGACTGGCCGGTGCGCGGCGTCCTCTACGCCCGCTTCGGCCGCAAGGGCGCCGAACCGCACGACGGCATCGACCTCGCCGCGCCCGCCGGGACGCCGGTGAAGACCGCCGCGGAGGGGGCCGTGCTCTTCGCGGGGGACCAGCCCGGGTACGGGAAGATCGTCATCGTCGAGCACGCGGGCGGGCTGATCACGCTGTACGCCCACAACCGCGACCTGCGCGTGAAGGCCGGGCAGCGCGTGCGGCCGGAGCAGGTGATCGCTACCGTGGGCGAATCCGGGCGCACCTCCGGGCCGCACCTCCACTTCGAGGTCCGGCGGAACGGCGCGCCGGTGGATCCGCTGGAGCACCTGGGACCCATCCCACCGGCCGCCCGGTAGCGAGGCGAGTGTCAGTCCCGGCGGGTATGCTGAACATATGTTCAGTTACACACTGCTCGGCTCGAGATCGTCCCCGGTGGTCCCCGACCTGCCCTGGATCCTGAACGTGGATCTGGAGCTGCGCATCCACAAATCGCTGCAACTGTACGAACCGCGAAAGTCGGAGGCGCCGGCGCACCGGTCGCTGATCCTCCGGTTGGCGCGGCGGGCGGCGGAGGCGCAGCAGCGGCCGTCGCGGGCGGCCGCGCCGCCCACCGCGGCGACCGTGGGGCGCGGGCCAATGACGCGGGCCACCGCGTTCGTGCTCGAGCAGCGGGAGGAGCAGGCGCTGGTGCTGCGGGCGCTGCGGAGCGACCGGCAGGCAGGTGGGGATCCGGTGGTGGCGGAGTTCCTGCGGCGCTGGGGCGGCGGAGGAGGGTAGGTCCGGTGTTAGGGTCCCTCCCCCAGCGTGCTCGCCGTTATCTCGGACCTGCACTTCCAGCACACTTCACACGACGCCCTTCGCTACGTCGCGGACGGCCAGGTGCGCGAGTTGGAGGTGCGGCGCAACGTCACGCCGGAGGCGTTCCAGCGCTTCTTCGCGCAGCTCCACGCGCTGGCGGAGCACCGGCGCTCGCGCGAGGTGGAGCTGGTCTTCGCGGGCGACATCTTCGAGATCCACCGCACGCCGCTCTGGTTCTTCGAGGGCTCCGGCGCCCGCCCGTCGGACGTGGTGCTGGGAGACGACCGCGCCGGCAATTCCCTCCGGGACGTGGTCCACCGCATCCTGGACCACGTGGTGAGCGACAACGCGGCCTGCTGGCCGGTCATCCAGCGCTTCATCCGCACCGGTGAGTACGAGTACCAGGGCCTTCCGGCGAAGCTGCCGGCGAACGTGACGGTGCGCGCCCATTTCCTGCCCGGCAATCACGACCGGCTGGTGAACGGGTGGCCGTCCGTGCGCGCGCGGGTGCGCGAGCTCCTGGCGGTGGAGGTGCCGGCCGGCGGCGCGGGCGCGCCGTTTCCGCACGTGCTGGACTACGTGCGAGGCGCGGACGGGAGCGGGTACGGCGTCCGGATCCGTCACGGGCACGAGTACGACGCCTGGAACTTCCCGGTCGATGTCGCGCGCGGGAAGGCGCTGGGCGTATCCGGGGCGGACTACCTGCGGCCGTCGCTGGGGGACTACCTCACCTGCGACGTCGCCACGCGGATGGCGACCTGCTTCCGCGCGCGCTACGCCCTCGACCTGAGGGGCGGCGGGCCGGAGGCGCACGCGCTGCGCAGCCTCTACGCGGCGCTCACCGAGTTCGACGACGTCCGGCCGTTCTCGTTGCTGCTGACGTACATGGCGCGGGAGTTCGGCGGCTCGGACGAGCACACCTTCAACGCGCTCCGCCCGGTCATCCGGGATGCCATCGAGGCGGCGGAGCGGCACCCGTTCGTGGTGTCGGAGGCGAATCGGCTGGGAGTCTCGTCGCTCAAGCGGCTGGTGGCGGGGTGGGCGCTGAAGACCGTCCCCTTTGAAATGCTGCGGACGCTGATGGGGCTGTCCGGCTCCGCGTCGCAGTTCAACCTGGACGCGGAAGTGCCGCCGGCGGAAATCGCGCAGTTCGAACCGGTGCTGGCGGACGGGTCGGTGGAGACGGTGATCGCCGGGCAC
>DATBSS010000425.1:0-14206 GCA_036559665.1 Myxococcaceae bacterium | reverse complement strand
AAGCTGTTCGCGGAGACCGCCGGGATGCCGGTGGAGGAGGCGGTGAACGTGCTGGCCACCCGCCTGGACTCGGTCCGGCAGAACACGCCCCAGGAGGACGACATCACCTTCGCGCTGATGGACGTGCTCAACGGCGCCCGCTGAGGCGGGCGCTCAGAAGCGCTCGACCACCACCGAATGGGGGTCCGGCGTGCCGTCCTTGACCAGCTCGTGGACGAAGACCACCCCCTCCGGCGCGCGAAAAGCGCGGGTGCGCGCCCGGCCCTGGTCGAACAGGTAGAAGGGCCGGGAGTAGAGCAGGTCCAGCTCCCGCAGTGGCAGGCTCAGCCCGCGGCGGAGCGCCGGCTGCTTGGCCCCCTGCTCGAAGACCATCCGCTCCCGGCTGGCGGCGGCGAAGACCGAGGCCTCCACGAAGAACCACTGGTCCACGAACTCGCACTGCTGGCGGTGGACGAAGAAGGGGTGTTCGAAAGAGCCCAGGAACTCGCCTCGCTCCACGATCTCCCGCAGCACGCCCGGGAACGGAGAGGGGTAGGCCTCGTGGACGATCTCCGAAGGCTCGGACAAGCTCAGGTACGCGTTGGGGAGCGGCGCCGGAAGCGCAGCCAGCTCGGCGCTGTCCTCCAGCACCGCCAGCGGCACCACGCACATGCTGGACTCCGCCACCGGGCGCCCGGGCTGGGCCTCGAAGACGGCGCGCACCTCCAGTTGAGCGCCGTCGCGCATGATCCGGCGGCTCATGGTGACGTCGAGCGCCCCTGCGTCCTCGTAGACGTAGCGCTCCAGGTACTTCACCTGGCCCACGTGCACCACGAAGGCGGTGTGCAGATCGCGGATGACGACCTGGTGCGGCAGGCCATGGGCCCGCGCCCACCGGTCCCAGCCGCTGAAGCAACCATTCAGGATGAAGGTGGGTTTGAGCTGAAGTGGCGTGAACGACCCTGCGTCCGGGAGGAGTTCGAAGGACAGTGTCCTCAAAGTCTACCCCCCGGTCACGGCGGTCACGATGTCGACGATGTCGTCGCCGCCGACGGAGCGGCCCATATCGGCCTTCCCCACCAGGTCACCGTTGACGAACAGCCGGTGGGACGCGCGGAGCTGCCCCAGCTTGTCGAAGAGGGCCTTTCCCACGTCCGGGTACTGCGTTCCCAGATGGGAGATCCCCTCCTTCAGCGTGGGCGCGTCAACGCGGACCTCCTTCTGATAGTCCGCGAAGCGAAGGAGCGTGCCGGAGAGCCTGATCACCATGGGTCAAGGGAACCAGCGGGCGAACTTCCAGTTGTGGAGGAGCTCCTTGGTGACGCGCTCTGCCTCGGACCGGGCCTCCGCCTTGGCGGCCAGGTTGTTCTCGTCGACTGTCGACGGCGAGGCTCCTGCGTTGGGTAGGTCTTCCCGCTTCTGGAGGAACTCCCCGCAGAAGCGACACTTGACTGCCTCGTCCTGGATCTGCTCAGCGCAAAAAGGGCACGTCTTCATCGCCCTGACCTCGCGCCCAACCGGGCTCGCAACCTCGTGATTGTACTGCCACTGGCCTGACTGAGTATGCCACCTCAGCGGTCCGAATGTGAACTTCCTGTCGTCCGGCTCATTTGGCTCATGGTGAAACCGCGATGACCCCCCAGGAGATGAGCCGGAAGAGCGAACGGGTGGCCGCCAGCTCCCCCGCCGGGGCGCTCCGCAGCGTGTCCACCACCCTGAGGGCGCCCTTGAGCTTGGTGTAGACGTAGAGGTCGTCGGAGGTGAGCTCCAGCGGAGGCGGCGACGGCAGCGGACGGAAGTCGAGGCGACCCTCCAGCTCCACCACCCGCTGCCCCAGCTGCCGGGCCAGGTATACCTCGGCGCTCCGGTACAGCTCGTGGGCCTCGGGGGCATGGGTGCGGCTGAGGACCTTGAGGGAGGACTCCACCGCCCGCTCGTAGTCCCCGGCGCCGAGCAGCCGCCGCACCTCCTCCAGCTCCGCCTCCACGCCGTCCAGGGACGGCCGGGGCACCTCCTTGTCCGGCAGCAGCGCCCCCAGCCGGTACAGCTCCAGGATGCGCCTGGCCACCACCAGGCTCGCCTCGCGGGACATCTCCAGCAGCTCCTGCAGCCTCTGCCCGGAGGAGGCGGCGTCGACCAGCGCTTGCACCTCCGGGGCCGCGCCGGGGGGGACGGCGCCGGCGTTCACCTGGAACGTGGTGGTGAGGTCCGGGAGCTGGGCGCGGAACTCGTTCCACTCCTCCAGGCGGGTCATGGCTTCCCGGTGCAGGGCGAGCAGGTTGATGCGGATCTCCACGCCGAAGTACGGGGTGCGGCGCGGGAGGAACCAGAGGTCGCCCGACTCCCAGGAGTAGCAGTCGAACATGCCCTCGCGGGCCTTGTGCTGGATCGCTTCCACGAGCCGGCCCAGCGCGACCTGGCCGGACCGGAGCAGGTGCTGCGCGAAGGGCCGGACCTGGGCCTCCGCGGCGGCGAACGCGCTGGCGGCGGCGGCGGCGTCCAGGATGCCCAGGTTGGTCAGCACCTGGGAGAGATGTTCCCGCGGCGAAGAGGAGGCGACCGAGACGAGGTCGCCGTCCCGGAAGGTGAACTCTCGCTTCACCCGGCCGCGCTCCAGCATCAGCGTCCCGGAGACGTGAGTCCCCTCGCACAGCGCGGGCATCAGTTTCGCCAGCCGGTAGTTCCCTAGCCGGACTTGAAAGGCCTCCAGGGACAAGGTCCGGCAACGATAGACCAAGGCGGTGGCCGGCAAAAGGCGACCGCGCCGGCGTCCGCCGGCCCTGGGCGGAGCGACGCTAACCGCCGAACACGCCCCGGATCCGGACGACGCCCCGCCGGAGCAGCTCCCGGACCCAATCCCAGGCCTCATCCGTGTTGACCTTCAGCGAGGCGGCGGCCTCCTGGACGGACATCCGCCGTTCGCAGATGGCCTGGGCGAAGGCCACCTTGCGCGCGGGGGCCACGCGGCCGTACAGCTCCAGCAGCTCCGGGTCCACGTCGAACTCGGTGGCGTTGGCCAGCTTCCTCTCGGCGGCCTGCACCTCGGCGGCGTTGAGGCCCTCGCAGGTGCGCTGGATCAGCTCCTCCATGGACGAGGCGATCGGGCTGATGGGGTCTTGCCCGGGTTCGCCGTAGGTGAAGCTCCCGTGGGCGGTGCTCGCCACCAGCGTCCGTGCGAAGCCGGGGATTCCCCCCACCTTGCGCTGTTGCACCTCGGAGAGCGCGGCCACCGGCAGGCCCTCGCGCACCACCATCTGGTAGCGGCCGTAGTCGTCCTGCAGCGACAGCACGCCGGTGGATTCCAGGCGGGCCAGCGCCCTCAGGAACCACTGCAGGCCGACGGTCTGGATCCGCACCGGCACCGGCTCCTTCACCAAAAGGTGGAACAGCGCCTCCAGGCGGGGGGTGATCGCCTTCAGCGAAGCGTTGACCACCTGCTCCGAGTGTCCGGTTTTGGACAGGTAGTCGTGGGCGCCGGCGCGGGCGGCGCGCAGCGACTCGCGGTAGTCGTCGTGCGCGGAGATGAAGACCACCGGGACCTCGCGGGTGCGGTGGTTCGACTTGAGCGTCTTGAGCATCTCCCAGCCGTCCATGCGGGGCATGTTGAGGTCGGCGACGATGATGTCGAACGGGAGCTGGAGCGCCTGCTCCACCGCGTCGATTCCGTCCGTCGCCGTGAAGACCTCGAAGCCGGCGCGGGCGAGATGCTTGGACATCAGGGTCAGCATGTCCGGCTCGTCGTCCACCGCCAGGAGCCGGGGCCGGATGTCCGCAGTGTCCGCGGCGCTGAGCTGGATGGCCTGGCTGTCGTCGAGCTGGGTGGCGCTCCTGGCGACCCGCGGCCCGGGGACGTTGAGCGACTCGTCCAGCTCGAACAGGCCCTCCTCCAACTGGAGGATCTCCCGGACGGCCTCCATCCCGCTCAGCGGTCCATAGGCGGCCCGCTGGAGCGCGCCCTCGCGGAACACCACCCGGCCCTCGAACGGGGTCCCGCGGTTGACCATCAGCGTGCCCGTCAGCTTGTGCCGGCGCGCCAGGTCCACCAGGTTGCGCGCCACCTGGTCCTCCCAGGTGACGGTCTCGATGTGCGGGCGCTGGGACAGCTCGTCCAGCAGCGCCAGGATGCGGGCGACGTGCTCCTCGCCGAACGGCCGGTGCATCACCTCCACCGCGTGCACCTGCAGCGCCCGGATCAGCTCGCGCCCGCTGGAGTTCGCCAGCAGGAACACCAGGGGGACGCTGGAGTTGCGCAAGAGCATCGTCACCTCCCCGGTGGCGGTCCCCGGGGAGCCCCGGTCCAGGAGGACCAGGTTCGGCTTGAAGGAGGCCATCTGCGCCAGCACCGCGGAGAGCTCGTTCACCGCGCAGACCTGGAGCCCCGCCTTCGTGAGCAGGCCACCGGCTCTTTCCAGGAACGCAGTGTCGTGGTCGAAGGCGAGGATGCGCCTCGCGGTGCTCACGAGCCCAAGCTTATTCGCAAGGCTTCCATCGGGCCATCTTTGGCCCCCGGGCACCCCCGGTGGGTCGGCCCGGACCGCGCCAATCCGGGCGACCCGGGAGCAGTCGGGAAAAAATGGATCGGCTTATTTCTCCGCGATCACGAAGCCGGACGGGAAGCCCGGCGGAAAGTGGATGGCCGGCGGCTTCAGCCCGGCGCCGACCAGCCAGCGCGCGTAATCCCCCGTCCCGTAGGTCGTGCCCAGGCGCGTCCACGACAGCATGAGGACCGCGAACATGGCGCCGGCGCGGTTCCCCTCGTCGCTCATGAAGTCGTGCACGACGGCGACGCCGCCGGGCGACAGCGCGCCGGCCACCTTGCGGGCCAGGGCCTCGCAGGTGGGCGGGTCGAAGTGGTGGAACACGTGGCTGAGCAGGATGACGTCGTAGGGCCCCTGGTAGTCGGCGTCGAACAGGTTGCCTTCGATGGTGCGCACGCGCCGCGCGTCCACCCGCAGGCGCTCTCCCCATTGCCTGGCCTCGGCCAGGACGTTGGGCCAATCCAGGAGCGTGAGCTCCACGTTCGGGTGATCGAGCAGGATGGAGTAGCCGTAGATCCCGCTGCCGCAGGCCACGTCCAGGACGCGCGCCTGGGGCCGGCTCCGGAGGCGCTCGCGCAGGAGCGGCCGGAGCGCCGCGGACGCGCCGAAGGCGACCGAGCCGCTGGAGCGGGCGAAGGACTCCCAGTGCGGGTTCTCGGGACGCTCCGCGTGGTCGTCCAGCACCGTGCCGCCCTTCTTCACCGCCTCCGCCAACCGCGCCAGGCCGGCCCACACCCAGGGGCTGGCCTGGATGCCGGCCATGTCCCCCGCGTACGCCGGCTTTCCGGGCACCAGGTACGTCCGGGAGAGCGCCGTCAGGCGGTAGAGCTCCCCGGCGCGGTCGAGCAACCCCAGGACCACCATCGCCTCCAGGAGGATGCGGGTGCTGCGCTCCGGCGCTTCGATCTTCCGGGCGACGGAGGCGGCGTCGCGGGGCTCGTCGCCGAAGCTGGAGAAGACGTCGAGCTGGATGGCCGCCGCGAGGACCGCGGTCGTCTGGGCGGCGTCCAGCATCTGGTAGATGAGGGCGGGGTTTGGCGGAGCTCTGGGGTCCATGGGGCTTTTTTGCGCGGGTGGGGCGGCTACCTCGGGCGAGACCGGAAGCTGAGATCGGAGGGATCGATCAGGTCCGGAGTGGTCCAGCCGTTGAGGTCGTATTCGGAGAGGCACTTGTCGACGAGCGCCTTCATCCTGCTGGTGACGCCGGTGGAGTTCGCCTGCTCGAGGGCGATCACCTTGGTGGCCTCCGGCGCGCCCGAGTAGTTCATCTCGTACAGCTCGTGCCGCCCGGCGAACTCGGTGCCGATGCAGTCCCAGAGCAGCTTCATCACCTTCACCCGCTGCTCCCCGGTGTATCCCATGGACCCGCGGAGGTACTTGTCCAGGTACGGCCGCAGCTCCGGGTTCTGGAAGTCGGCCGAGCTGGAAGGCACGTAGATCAGCCCGGACCCGACGCTCTCGGTGATCAGCGCGCTGATCCGGGGATAGAGGATGGGCGCCAGCACGTGATACGCGGAGGTGGCCTCCAGGCTGGGAAGGACGGTCCCGCCCACCCACCGCGAGGCGTTGCGGGCCATGGAGTCCGAGAGGCTCCAGAACAGGTTCCGGTAGCCGATCAGCTCTCCTGCCCGCGCCTGCTGGCCGCGGAAGTCGTAGGTGCCGCCGGCCTCCAGCGCCTTGATCATCAGGCCGCAGATGAAGTCCAGCTTGACCGCCAGCCTCGTGCAGCCGTGCATCAGGGCCCGGGGGTAGAAGCCGGACGCGCCGACGAACGTGTTGGCCGCGGTCAGGTCCCCGTAGATGAGCACGTCCTCCCAGGGGATGAGCGCCTGGTCGAGAATGAAGACGGCGTCGTTCTCGTCCATCCGGCTGGAGAGCGGATAGTCGAACGGCGTGCCCATCACCGCGGCCGTCTGCTCGAACGAGGCGCGGCAGATCAGCTTCACGCCCTTGGCGCTCATGGGCACCATGAAGCAGCAGGTGTACCGCGGGTCCTGCACCATGAGCTGGCCCTGCTGGGCGACGAAGGTGACGTTGGTGAGGGCGGCCGAGGTGGCGACGATCTTCGCCCCGCTCACCACGAGGCCCTGGTCCGTCTCCTTCACCACGTGCACGCACGCCTCGGCGCGCTTCTCCACCGGGCGATCCCGATCCACCGGCGGGTGGACGATGGCGTGGTTCATGAACAGCGTCCTGGCCTGCGCCTTCCGCCCCCAGGCCACCGCGTTCTGCTGGTACTTGCCGTAGTAGGCGGCGTTGGGCTGCAGCGTGGCCACGAACGAGCCCTTGTAGTCGGGCGAGCGGCCCATCCACCCGTAGCTCATCCGCGACCAGGCGGCGATGGCGTCGCGCGAGGCGAGCTGCTCCTGCCAGGTCGTGGGCGCCAGGAAGAACTTCTGGGTGAAGCCGCCGTCGGCGGTGGGCGAGGTGAGCGTCTCCCGGTTCTTCGGGTCGTGAAGGGAGTCGTAGAGGCGGGCGATCATCCGCGCCGAGTTGCGGAAGGCGGGGTGGGTGGTGACGTCCTTGACCCGTTCGCCGTAGATCCACACCTCGCGCTCGTCCCGGAGGGACTCCAGATATTCGGCGCCTGTCATCGGTGAGGTGGACATGAGGGGCTCAGTATAGGGTAGGGCCTCCGGGAGGAGGGGTGCTCAAGGCCGTCGCCGTTTCTGGCGCCGCCCGCGCCAGCCGGACACCGCGTCCAGGATCTCCTCGTCGGTGAGCGTCCAACTCGCCGACTTGGCCCGCTGGAGGATCTCCCGGCAGAGGGACTCCCCGGCGGCCATGCCGCGCAGCTCCAGCCAGTACCGCACGTTGCTCATCCCGCTCATGGGGCCGATTTCGATCTGCTGCTGCTTGCCGAACTGGCCGGCGGGAACGCCGGAGTAGACGCGGTCCGCGAGCCAGTCGTTGCCGCGCTTCTTGGCCTTGATGATGGCGGCGGCGTGGACGCCGGTACCGGTGCGGAAGGCGTCCGCGCCGGAGAGCGGGTAGTTCGACGGGATGGGGATGCGGCAGGCGCGGGACACCTTGCGCACGTACTGCACCAGCTTCGACAGGTCGTGGTGGAACCAGCCCAGCAGGCTCAGGTTGAGCACCAGCAGGTCCATGGAGGTGTTGCCCACCCGTTCGCCCACGCCCAGGCCGCAGGCGTGCGCCCGCTGCGCGCCCGCCTCCAGCGCGGCGATGGAGTTGGGCACGCCCAGTCCGCGGTCGTTGTGGCCGTGCCAGTCGATCTGGACGCCGTGCGCGCCCAGGCGCTGGAGCAACCCGCGCGTCCAGCGGACCAGCGCGCGCGCGCCCTCGGGCGTGGCGTGGCCCACGGTGTCGCAGAGCACCAGCCGGGAGGCGCCGTGCTCCACCGCGTTGCGGAACAGGCGGTCCAGGTTGAAGGGCGAGGAGCGGACGGTGTCCTCGGTGACGAAGGCGGTGGAGAGCCCCTCCTTGACGCCCAGGGCGATCGCCTCGCGCGACGTCTTGAGCAGGAACTCCAGGTCCCACGCCTCCGCCCACTGCCGGATGGGGGAGGAGCCGATGAAGGTGTACAGCTCGATCTTCTGGCCGGAGCGCTGCTGCGCCTCGGCGATGGGGAGGATGTCCGCGGCCACCGTCCGCCCGGCGGCGCAGGGGACGATCTGCAGCTTGCGCTGCTGGATGTAGCGGCACATGGCCACCACGTCCTCCAGCGCGCGGGGACCCGCGCCCGGCAGGCCCACGTTCACCACGCGGATGCCCACCGCGTTCATCAGCTCCAGAAGCTCCAGCTTCTCTCCCAGTGAGGGGTCGCTCACCGAGGGTGACTGGAGGCCGTCGCGGAGCGTCTCGTCGAGCAGCTCGAAGGCGTGGTCCGGCGGCGCGCGCGGGGTGACCTGGTTCCAGTCGTAGATGAGCTGGCTCTCCACCGGCTCCATGACGCGCGAGTGTAGCCGCTCGCGTTCCGGAAAGGCGCTGGCGCAGGGGAGCAACGGGCCGTGGGGGGCCCGGCGCCGGCGGCTACTTCCGCCCGCGGCGCTCCAGCAGCGCGGCCAGGACGTCCGGCCGGTCGGTCATCACGCCCTCGATGCCCTCCTCGTAGAGGCGGGCCAGCTCGTCCGGGTCGTCCACCACCCAGACGAAGATCGGCTTGCCGAGGCGGTGGAGCGCGGTGGCCAGGGCGCTGTCGGAGAGCCGCTGGTCGCCCAGGTAGAGCGGGATCTCGGCGATGGTGAAGCGGTCGTCGGGGGGCGGTTCGCGGCCGGTCCAGACGGATTCGGCGAAGGTGGTGAGCGCACCCTGCGGGTAGAAGTGGCACGCCTCCGGGAGCGCGTCCCAGAGGCGCTCCGCCAGGGGGTCCAGCGCGCTCCCGCAGCAGAGGCGCTGGGGCGCGTTCTTGCGGCGGACGAGGGAGGCGAACTGGATCTCGATGCCGGGGACGTCCGGCTTGAGCTCCACGTTCAGGCGCGCGCCCGGGAAGGCGTCCAGCACCTCCTCGAAGGTGGGGATCTTCAGGCCCACGCCGCGGTACGGCCAGGTGTTCCCCCCGTCCATGGTGAAGCGGTACCCGGCGTCGAGGCCCTTCAGCTCGCGCAGGGTCATCTCGGCGATGGGACCGGCGCCGCCCGTGCAGCGGTCCACCGTGTCGTCGTGCGAGACCACCAGTACGCCGTCGGCGGTGAGGTGGACGTCCAACTCCAGGATGTCGGCGCGGCAGTAGGTGAGGGCGTTGACGAAGGCGAGGAGGGTGTTCTCGGGCTTGATGCCCGCGCCTCCGCGGTGCGCCACGAAGGCGGTGCGCGGGAGGCCGGCGAGGAATGGATGGACGTTCACGGCGGGGGCAGTTTGCACCAACGGGGGAGGTGTATGGTGCGCGGCTTATGAGCTCGATCGAACTTCGCGTCATCTACCCGCGACCGCCCGGCAGCAAGCTCGTTCTTCGCACGGAGCAGGACTGGAACAAGGACGTCCAGTCCGCGAGCACCAGCCAGGACGGGACGGTGACCACCTTCAAGATCGACTCCACGCGCCCGTTCCTCTACTTCAAGCCCTGCCTGATCACCGGGGACGGCCAGTTCCACTGGTCCATCGGCTCCAACTTCCTCGTCCTCAACACCCCGCCGAAGTCCGGCCGCGACCTCTACCCGCACTTCTTCGGCTCCATGAACGGGGAGGTCACCGAGCGCCTCGTCGCCCCTGAAGCGGACGGCGGCCGCCTCTACCGCGTCTACCTCCCGCCCGGCTACCGGGAGAACACGCTCAAGCGCTACCCGGTGCTCTACATGCACGACGGCGCGAACCTCTTCTTCCCCGACGAGGCGTTCGCGGGCCAGGACTGGGAGGTGAACGACACCCTCGAGGTCCTCGACACGATGAACCTGATCGACCGGGTGATCGTGGTCGGCGTCTACGCCGAGGACCGGATGAACGAGTACACCAAGCCCGGCTACGAGGCGTACGGGAAGATGCTCACCGGTTCGGTCAAGCCGCTGGTCGACAAGTCGTTCCGGACGCTCACCACGCCCGCGAACACCGCGGTGATGGGCTCGTCGCTGGGCGGGGTGGTCTCCATGTACCTCGCCTGGCAGTACCCGGAGGTGTTCGGCAAGGCGGCGTGCCTCTCCAGCACCTTCGGCTACAAGGACGACCTCCTCAATCGCATCCGCACCGAACCTCGCCGCGCGCTCCAGCTCTACATCGACACCGGCTGGCCCGACGACAACTACGAGGAGGGCCAGACCATGCGCGACACGCTCATCGAGCACGGCTGGAAGCCGGGCATCAACCTCCTCTACCTCGCCTTCCCGCACGGCGAGCACAACGAAGCGAACTGGGCGATGCGCTTCCACATCCCCATGCAGTTCTTCTTCGGCAAGTTCCCGGTGCTGCCGGCGAAGTGAGCCTGTTCACCCTGACCTGGGCACCGCCGCCGCCACCTTCTCCGGATCGAACACCGGCCGCGAGCAGCTCGCCGCCCCGCACACGTACAGCGCCGGCCGGTCGATCTTCGGGAAGGTGAGGCCGGTCTCGCGGCGCGGCCCCTCCGCCGGGTCCCACAGCTCGATTCGCTTGGCCACCGGCGCGGTCCGCCGCGCCGCCGCGTAGAGCGCGCGCGTCCTCTCGTCGCCTCGCGCTCCAACGACCGTGAAGTGGAGCGGCGTGGCGGACCACTCCCGCTCCGCCAGCAGCACTCCGCCCGGCACGTGCAGCTCGCCGGCCACCCCGGGCGCGAGCAGGTACTTCAGCGCCCGCGCCGCCGCTTCCCGGTACTTCGCCTCGCCCGTCTCGTGGAAGAGCGCCGTGAACAGCCGCGCCGCCGCCACGTTCTCCTCCAGCGTCCGCACCGGCGTGCCGAACACGCCGCGGCCCGACATGGGCTCGGAGCTCACGAATCCGGCGGGCGTCGAAAACCTTGCCATCGCGAAGTCCGCCGCCCGCGCCGCCCGCTCCATCCACTCCCGCTCCGCCGTCGACCGCCCGAGCGCGAGGAACGCCTGCGCCATCGCCAGCGTGTCCCCCAGCGCGAGCGGCTCCCCGCCCACCTCCCCGTGCCGGAACCCGCCGCCCTCCACCGCCCGGTGCGCCACCACCCACCGCGCCGCCTTCACCGCCCGCTCCAGCGGCGCCTGGTCCCCGGTCGCATCGTTCAGCGCCGCCAGCGCGGCGATCGCCCACCCGTTCTCCCGTGCGTACGCGTGCCGGTCCACCCGCGGCAACCCCATCGCGCGCCTCCCGGCATCGCGCTTCGCGAAGTACGCGTGACCGTCCACCTTCCCGCTGAGGTCCGCGTCCATGCTGGCGAAGAATTCTCCGTCCGGCCCGGAGAGGAACCGATCCATGAACCCGGCGGCCTTCCGCGCCGCCGCGCCGAACGCCGCATCACCCCACCGCGCGTTCGCGTTGGCATACAGGGAGACCGCGTCCGCCTGGATGGAGACGAGCTGTTCGAAGTGCGGCCCCTTCCAGTCCCGCCGGTCCGAGTACTGGTAGAAGCCACCCCACTCCGGGTCCTGGAGCTGCAGCGCCATCTCCAGCGTCCGCCGCGCCCGCGCCGCCTCCCGCGCGTCGCCCGCATCCGCCCGCGCCAGCGCCAGCCAGGTCGGCGCCGCGTCCACCAGTTTGTGCCCGTCACCCCACCCGGCGAACTGCTCGTCGAACGCCGTGTCGTTCCGCGCCAGGAGCTTCTGCCGCGCCTCCGCGCCCAGCACCGCCTCCTTCGCGGGCTCCGGCTCCGGTTCGACCTCCGCGGACGGGCCCGGCGTCGGGTCCTCCAGCACCGCATCCAGCAGGGACGCCATCCGTTGTGGCGGCACGTACCCCTTGAACTTCACCAACTCCACGCCGTCGCCCCGCAGGATGACGGTGGCCGGCCAGCCCCACGCCTCGTACCGCGCGCTCAGCGCCGGGTCGGCGTCCTGGTCCACCCGCACCGCCAGGTACCCGCGGTTCACCAGCGCCACCACCGCCGGGTCGCGGTACGTCTGCTCGTCCATCACGTGGCACCAGTGGCACCACAGCGCCCCCACGTCGAGCAGCACCAGCCGGTGCTCCGCGGCCGCTCGATCGAGGACGTCCCGCGACCACGGCTTCCAGGCAATCTCGGCCGCCGGCTTTCCCGAGCCCGCCCAGGCCGAAGCCGGCACCAACAGACTCACCACCAGGAGCGCCAGGGTACGCATGTCCCCCTGGTACGCCGCGACCTTCGCCCTGGTTTCCTCCCAGGCCCTACTCGTTGACGTCGCTCACGTCGTTGAACGGAATGCCGCCGGGGATGTGCTCGCCCTTCGGGCTGGTCCGGTCCTCGGACGAGATGGACCACACGTCCAGCGTCGCGTCCTTGTCGATGTTGCCGGCGCAGACGACCACGAAGGAGCACTCCGGGCACTGGCCGTGGACGCCGGCTCTCTGCCCGCCGGCCACCTCCGGCACGTCGCCATAGGAGATGGGGCGCTCCTGCGGGTGTTTGAAGGTGTCCACGCCGAACCCGGTGACGCCCGGGCCGTCTTCTGGACGGGCGGTCGAGCGGTCCTGCACCTGGCCCACGTCGAAGAGGAAGTAGGCGTAGCGGTTCCCGCGCTCGGGGCCGAAGCCGATCTCGTTGGCGTTGGTGCTGTACGCGTTCTTCTCCGCCTGGAAGCTCCGCTCCGCGGTGTAGGCCGACTTGAGATTCGACTTGCACTCCGCCTGCTTCGCCCTGGCCTGGAACTTGATGAAGTTCGGGATGGCGATGGCGGCGTAGACGGGCAGCACCACCACCGGGAGGATCATGCCGACGATGGCCAGCACCTTCCCGCCGAGCCCCGGGTTGTTGCTGATCTTCACCAGCGCCCCGATCCCGAGGCCGATGGAGATCAGCCCGAACGGGCAGGGAGCGCACACCCCGATGATTCCGCAGATGAGCGCGGCGATCGCGAGGCCAGAGGTGCCCTGCGAGGCCGGCGCGGGCTGCCCTGGGTACTGTGGATTCGGCGTCATGTTCCCCTCCCGGGCTCGAAGCCCGGCGGCACTCTAAAGCGCCCGCCGGTCCGCGCCCAGCACGAGTGCTACGGATCGAGCGTGGCGGCGGGCGCGGTGACGGTGAGCGTGTAGCTGGAGACGGCGCCCTGGTACCCGTTCACTTTCAAGAGGTACGTGGTGTTGGCGGCGGCGGCGAAGCTGCCCGTCTCCGGGTTGGCGGTGGTGAACCCTTGCGCGATCACCGTGCCGGGGGCGCTCTCGGTGGAGAGGTACCAGTCCAGGTCCGCGGTGCCGCCGATGGACAGGCTGATGCTCAGCGTCCCAGCCGCATTCACCGGGATGCTGAACCAGTCCTGGTCCGTCGAAGTGGAGACGGAACCGCTCACCGCCTTCCCGTTGCCGATGGGCCCGTTGGCCTTGGTGGCGGTGTCGTTGGCCTCGGTCTCCGCGGAGATGGAGTCGGAAGGCGCAGGCGGCTGTGGCGCTCCCCCGCCGAAGCTGGAGCCGTCCACCTTCTTGCCCGGCGAAGCCGACAGCGCGCTCAGCGTGGTGTGCAGCACCCACGCGCCGGAGGAGCTGCCGTCCGGGCTGCGGTTCATGGAGACGCCGTCGGTGGAGGACAGCGAGGACGGGTAGGTCTGGGCGTCCACCTGCGTGCCGCTCGCGTTCTTGAGGATGACCGAGTCGCCGCCGTTCCCCAGCCCCAGCGTGCCCGTCGAGGCCGCCACCGCGTTGGTCAGGCCGCCCGGGATGCCGGTCGCCCCACCGAAGACCACCAGCGCCTGGCCGGCGCCGAGCGACGTGCCAGCCGCGAAGGTGTGCCGGACGTTGGTGCTGTCCGAGATGGTCCAGCCGGAGAGGTCCGCCGCGCCGCCGCCGGAGTTCACCAGCTCCACGAATTCGCCCGCCGTGTCGCTCCCCGGCTCGTTGGCGAGGATCTCGTTGAGGAACACCGCGGCCGGCGAGACCACCGGGGTGATGGTGAAGGTGCCGTTGCTGGTGTCCGAGACGCCGGAGCCCGCGGCATCGCTCACGCGCACCCGCGCGCTGCTGGTGTTCGCGCTGGGCACCGTCCACGCGTAGCTGCCCGCGGAGGCGGAGACGCTGGCCGCCGCCACGCTCCAGGTCGAGCCGTTCAGCGTGTACTCCACCTTCACGTTGCTCAGCCCGGAGGCCGTCCAGGTGATGGCGTGGCTGGACCCGGAGACCCAGCTCTCGCCGCCGTTCGGCGAGGTGACGGTCACCGACGCCACCACGTC
>DATBSS010000424.1:0-5642 GCA_036559665.1 Myxococcaceae bacterium | reverse complement strand
TACGGCGGGAAGACCGAGATGATGCGGTTGATGGTCTCCGTCGCGTCCAGGGTGTGGAGCGTCGACATCACCATGTGGCCCGTCTCGGCGGCGGTGAGCGCGGTCTCGATGGTCTCGAGGTCTCGCATTTCGCCCACCAGGATGACGTCCGGGTCCTGGCGCAGCGCGCTCTTGAGCGCCTGGCTGAAGGACATGGTGTCCACGCCCACCTCGCGCTGGTTGACGATCGACCGCTTGTCGCGGATGAGGAACTCGATCGGGTCCTCGATCGTCATGATGTGGTTCGTCTCGACGGCGTTGATGTGGTCGATCATCGCCGCCAGCGTGGTGGACTTGCCGGAGCCGGTGGTGCCGGTGACCAGGATGAGCCCGCGCTCCTCCAGCGACACCTTCTCCAGCACCGGGGGCAAAAGCAGGTCCTTGATCGACATCACCTTGAACGGGATGACGCGGAGCACCCCGCCGATGGTCCCGCGCTGCTGGAAGACGTTGACGCGGAAGCGGCCCAGGCCGGGGACGCCGTACGCCAGGTCCACCTCGTTGGTGTTCTTGAACTTCTCCTTCTGGAACTCGTTCATGATCCCGAACGCCATCCGCGCCACCTCCTCGGGCGGGAGGCGCTTGCCGTCCTTGAGCGGGACCAGGGAGCCGTCGACGCGGAACATGGGCGGCAGGCCGGCCTTGAGGTGGATATCGGAGGCCCCACCGCGGAGCGCGATCGTCAGGATCTCGTTCAGTTCCATGCGCCGGCCAGCCTAGCACCAGAGCGGGAATCCCCGCTCAGGGCGCCGGGGCGGCGGGCTTCGGCCCCAGGTCGAACGTCACCATCACCTCCACGTCCGCCAGGAGCTTGAGGTCCGCGAAGGTCCACGCCTGGATCCGCCCCCGGAGGCAGTCCGGCAGCCCGCGCGGGAGGGGGTCCGCGTTGGCGAAGGTCACGCCGCGCACCGCGCCCGACTTGACGACCCGGATGCGGGTGAGCAAGCGGGCCGGCGAGCCGGGGGGAAGCGCACACGCGGACAGGTCCCCACTCCGCGCGGCGATGGCGTCCCGGAGGAGCTTGCGCTCGGGCGCCCACGTGTCCGGCGGCTTCGCGGGCTTCGGCGGGGGCGGCGGCGGCGGCCTGGCCACGCTCTCCTTCGGCCCCGGAGGAGGCGGCGGGGCGACGGCCGGAAGCGGAGGCGGCGGCGGAGGCACCGCCTCCCCGCAGGAGCGCATCAGCATGGTGAGGCCAATGGCCACCGCCAGCAGCAGCGCCGCCCATTGCCAGCGCGAGCGCCCGGGCCGGGCCTTCGCGCGCGTGCGCACCCGCGCGGGCCGGGCGACGGCCGGCGGCCGGAGGGTCACGGCATGTCCGCCAGCAGGACCTGCACCCAGTCGTTGGCCCAGGCCTTCGCGGGGAGGTTGCCGAGCATGCTGGAGCAGAAGTCCGCGCTCGACACCAGGCCGGGGTAGCGGGCGTTCATGTCAATGGCCCAGGACCCGTAGAAGGACACCGGGGAGACGGAGATGGTGTCCAGCGCCCAGGCCGGGAACCCGCTGGCCAGGCAGCTTTGCCGCATCGGGTCCGAATTGGAGCTGCCCTCCGGCGTGAAGATGGTCCAGAAGCGCGTCCTCGGCCGGTGGAGGGACCAGCCCGACTGCCACAGCGGGTAGTTGCCGCCGCCGAACCAGTCGGCCGGCGACATCCCTCCCGCCAGGCAGTTGAAGGAGGACGGAGGCTGGGGTCGGACGTCATGGTCGATCACGACGACCAGCAGCGCCCCCGGCCGGATGGTCAACGGCTGCTCGTACCACACGATGTCGGTGAGCTCCGGCGGATAGGTCAGCCAGTTGTACGGGATGGTGGAGCCAAGCTGGGCCAGCCCGGTGGTGCTGCACGGCGCGGACTGGTCCGGCATCTGCTGGGCGTAATAGGCGAGCACCCTCGCGAGCGAGACCGGCGGCTCGATCTCCGCGAAACGCCCCCAGAGGAGCTGGCCGTCCTGGAGCGAGGCGACGGCGGTCTGGAGCACGGTGAGCCCGGACGACTTGAGCGCGCCCCGCACCTGCTCCACCAGTCGCTCGTACAGGTTGGCGTCGTTGGCGAGGCCGCGGTCCATGCGCACCAGGAACAGCACGTCGGTGCCGGGGTCGCCCTCCCTCCCGCTGCCGGGGAAGCCGCCGTCGGGGGGAGGGGGGTCGGTGCCGCTGTCGCGGCCACCATCGCCGGTGCCACTGTCCCGGCGACCGCTGTCCGCGCCGGCGTCCTGCGGGCCGCGCACCTCGCACTGCGGCGCGGTCGAGTAGAGCAGGAGGAGGGCCAGGGGCAGGAGGATGACTTTCATGGGCGGCACCTCATGACCGGCCTCCGTTCCCGCGCTCGCCCAGGCGGGCGCCGCGCCGGTCCAGCTCGTCGCGGAGGCTGGCCAGAAGCTCGCGCCGCGCGGCGAGGAACTCCTCCGGCGCGCTGGTGCGGCCCAGCGTGAGCTCCTCCTTCAGCTCGCCCTGGAGCGCCCGCGGGCAGGCGGCCAGCACCTGGTCCCGCAGGTCCGGCTCGGCCCCGGAGAGGTAGCTCAGCAGGCTGGCCGGCGGCAGCGACAGCACGGCCGCCCCCAGCACCTCCACCGGCGTCTCGCGCAGCGACGCCTCGGTGACCAGCGCCCGCGCCACCTTCCCGTCACCCTCGCGCTCCAGGCGCCGGACCAGCTTCTCCTGCTCGCCGGGGGGCAGCGAATCCACCAGCTCCAGCACCATCTGCTCCACCCGCGAGCCGTGCCCGGTGGCGTCCGCCACCAGCGCCTTCAGCTCGTCCGCCACCGCGTGCGCGTGCGAGGCGCTGGGGTCCGGGCGGCGCACCCACGCCAGCGCGATCTCCTGCTTGGTGGCCGGCGGGAACCGCTTCAGCGCCGCCGCCCGGTGCGCCGCCGGCGCGAACCGCAGCGCCATCTCCAGCGCGGCCGGCGACAGCCCCTGGCACGCGGACGCGAACCGCTCCGGGCGCACGCCCTCCAGGAAGGAGAACGCCGCCTCCGCGCTCTCCGACGCGTACAACAGCCGGGCCGCCATCAGCCGCCCTTCCAGCTCCTGGATGGACGCCGCGCGCGCCGCCGGGTCCGCCGTCGCCGGCTTCGTCAGCTCCGCCGACAGCCGGGAAATGGCCTCCGCCGGCACCACGTCCGGCTGCACGTCCTCCAGGAGGAAGTCGCCCATCTCCCGCGCCCAGCGCGCCACCAGCGGGGCCTCGCCCTTCGTCAGCGCGTCCCGGATCAGCGCGTTGCGCACCGCGCGCTCCTCCCGCAGCGACTTCTCCAGCCGCCGCGAGCGCTCCGGCGACAGCTCCACCGGGACGGCCGCCGCCGGGGCCGCCTGCTCGGGTTCCATCAGCGGCTCCAGCTCGGGCAGCGCCGGCGGCGCCTGGGCCCTGCGGATGGCCAGCGCCATCAGCGCCCCCACCCCCAGCAGCGCCAGCACCGCCAGGATGGACACGGCCAACAGCGGCGCCGACTCCGCCAGCCGCTCCTGCACCCGCTCCCACGGCGAGAGCATCGGCTCCTCCTTTGGCGTATCGGCCGGCTTGGGGAACGGGTCGTCCTTCTTCGCCTTGTCCCCGGCTTCCAGGTGGGGCGCGTTCCGGGGCGGGAACTTCACCGTCTGCACGTTCACCGACGGCGCGCCGCCCAGCGCCTTCAGCCGCTCCGACACCAGCGAGCGCGCCTTGGTCCTAAACGGCGAGGGCAGCTCCTCGTCCAGCAGCACGGTGGCGCTCAGGGACCGCAGCACCGGGACCCTGGCCCCGGGGGTGACCTGTTCGAAGCCCGGCGGCGCGTCGGAGGTCGTCTCCTCCTCCACCCGCGCCTCCACCGACAGCAGCACGCACTGCTCGGGGCAGAGGGTGCGGAGCAGGTCCGCCACCTCGGCGCGCGCCCGGTCCTCCGCGTCCGCCTTGATCTTCCCGGTCAGCGTGGTCGGCGCGCCTTGCGCCGCCGCGCTCCCCGCGGCCAGACAGCACAGCGCCAGAAGCGCCCGGTCGAGGTGCAATCCCATTGGCTCACTCCACTCGAATCACGACTCGCCGGTTGGCGGCCCGCTGCTGATCCAGGGTCCCCTGGGTCGTCATCGGCTTGGTGTCGGCGTGCCCGCGCACCGTCATCCGGCTGTGGGCCACCCCCGCCGCCTCCAGCGCGTCCAGCACGTTGATCGCCCGCTGGCTGGAGAGCTCCCAGTTGGAGCGGAACTGCGGCGTGGCGATGGGGACCTCGTCGGTGTAGCCCTCGATGATGACCGGCCGGTCCTTCAGCTCGCGGACCAGCTTCGCCACGTCGGAGATGGCGGCGCGCCCCTCGGGCCGGATGATGGCGGACCCGGAGTCGAACAGGAGCGCGTCCTTCAGCTCGATGCCCAGCCCTTCGGCGTCCTCGCGGGTGACCACCCGGTCCTCCAGCTTCGACTCCTTCACCAGCTTGTCCACCTTCTCCCGCAGCTGCTCCAGGGGCGGCGGCTGCTGCCCGGAGATGGACGCCGCCAGCTTCTCGAAGCGGGAGAGCTTCACCGGCGACACCGCCACCAGCAGCACGAAGAAGCCGATCAGCAGGGTGAGCAGGTCCGCGTAGCTGATCAGCCACAGCTCGTCCTGCCCGGACTCGCCCCCCATCAGGACGTCGAGGTCGCGGTCCTCCCTCACTGGCCGCCTCCCGCCGCCGAGCCGACCGCGGGCCCAGGCTCGGGCGCCGCCGCGCCGCCCGCCGACTCGAACAGGCGCCGCACGTCCGCCAGCGGCTTCTCCTCGGTGAGCAGCAGCATGGCGCGGGTGAGCAGCTTGGACTCCTCCAGCGCCACCGCGGCATAGGAGTGGATCAGCCGGGCCAGCGGCTGGAAGACGGCGTTGGCCAGCACCAGGCCGTAGAGCGTGCACAAGAGCGCCAGCGCCATCGAAGGGCCGAGCTGTTCGAAGCGCTGGAGGTCCTTGAGCAGGTTGATGAGCCCCAGCACGGTGCCCACCAGCCCGGCGGCGGGGGCCACGCGCGCCAGGGTGGTGAGCACGTCCTCGCTCCGCTTGAGCGCGCTCACCTGGACGAAGGCGGCGGTGCCCGCGGTCCGCTCGATGTCGTCCGGGGAGTACTGGCGCAGCACCAGCGGCGCGAGCTGGCGGATCAGCTCGTGGGAGGCGGATTCGGCGATCTCGTGGGCCTGGGCCGCCTGCCGCCCGCGCACCGCGGTGGCGAAGCGCGACAGCTCCTCGTAGAGCAGGAGCCGCGAGCGCGCCGCGTTGAACCCCAGCGCCCGCCGGAGCGAGGAGAGGCAGGCCCACAGCTCCTCCAGGCGGTAGGAGGTGACCGCCATGCAGAACGGACCCACCCCCACCAGCAGCAGCGCCGGCCCGTAGAGGAAGCCGCCGAACGTCCCCGAATGCCCCAGCAGCACCGTGCCGGCGAGGACGAAGAACAGCGCCACGATTCCCACCACCACGTGCATGTCCGTCACTCCTCGCGAGATGACAGCTCGCGCAGCGCCTCCGCCAGTGCCTGGTCGTTGGGGTTGATCTGGAGCGCCTTCTCCCACGCCTCCCGCGCCAGCTTTGGCTTCCCCAGCTTGAGGTACAGGGACCCCTTCATGGAGAGGATGCGGGTGTCCTGCGGGTACTCCTTCTCCAGGCTCACCAC
>DATBSS010000423.1:0-10113 GCA_036559665.1 Myxococcaceae bacterium | reverse complement strand
GCTCGTTCTGGCGGTGGCGCATCAGAAGCGGCGTTTGCGCTACTGGTATCCCCGTCTGGAGGTTTTGCTTTGTCAGGAGCGTGTGGTTGAATCTGCTCATGATTCGCGACGATGTCTTTCGTGATGCGCTGGCACTCTCTCCGGCGGACCGCAAGAAGTTCCTGCGAGTGCTCCTCGAGAGCCTCGATCTGAAGATGCCCGAAGAGGGGGTGTCCTCGAACATCGTGGCGATGTGGGAAGAGGAGTTCGTGATGCGCATCATCAACAAAGGGCGCCCTCCCGCTCCGAAGCCGCCCACCCGCCACTGAGCTCCTGCCGTCAGGGGCTGGCAGCCGTGAATCGACCGAGCGCCACCTGAAGGGCGCTCGCGTCCGGGCGCTGCGAGGCCGCGTCCTGGACCTGCCGGCCCAGTCCACTCTCCCCAGCGCGCGGGGCCAGCGCCTCCAGCACCACCTTGGCGTCCGCCAGGGAGCCGGTGGCGATGGCTTTCAGCAGGGTCGCCAGGGCCCGTTCGCTCCGGTGGAGGGCGATGGCTCGAAGGAGGACGGCCCGCTCTTTCGGCAGCACGCTCCGCTCCAGCACCTCCAGCAGCCGCTCCAGCGCCTCCTCGCGCCGCGACTCGCCCAGGGCCAGGGCGCCCAGCTCCCGCGTCGCGGGGTCTTCGCCGGAGAGCCACTCGGTGGCCAGCGACAGTCCGGTGGGGGGCGCCAGCGACAGCAGTGCGGACAGGCAGGCCAGCAGGACCGGCGGCTCCGCGTCGCCGGTTCGGAGCTTGAGCAGGAGCAGGGGCCCCCCCGCGGGGTCGCCCCGGTGCGCCAGCGCATCGGCCGCGGCCTCGCGGACCGGTGGCTCCGGGTCGAGGAGGAGCTCGGCCATCAGCAGCGCGTGCTCCGGATGGCGGAGCCGCGCCAGGGCGAAGGCGGAGCGCGCGCGCACGCCGGTGGCGGTGTCCACCGGAGGGCCCCAGGCCTTCTCGGGCTGCGCGTAGCGGATGCCGGCCAGGAACGGAGCGGGGTCCGGCGACTCCGCGAAGTCCAGCGCGTCCAGGATGGCGAGCTTGGCGCGGCAGCTTGGGTCGGTCCGCTCCGGGTCCTGGAGGAAGCGGTCGAAAGCGGCCTGGAGATCGGCGTCGAATCCATCCACGGATTGCTCCCGGATGATGGCCGCCGCCTTGGCCGCGACCAGGCTCGAACCCTTCTGCAGCGCGGCCGACAGCTTCTGCCGCGCGGCGGGGGTGGAGGCCTCGGCGCGGATCGCGGCCAGCTCGTCGAGCTCGTTGCGGGGATCTGATTTCCGGCGCCGGGTGGCCACGGTCACGGCTCCGGGCAGGTGACGTCCTCGTGGAGGTATTCGCGGCGCTCGGCGCAGGTGAAGTCTCGGCCCGGGTCGTGCGCCAGGAGGCGGGCGAAGCCGTACTCCGCGATGTCCCAGTTGCGGATGATGCCATCGCGCCCGATGGTCAAGGCGCTGCGGCCATCCGAGCTGAACACTGCATGGAGCAGGTCTGCGTGGCCGCGGAACTCGGCGACCGGCTCGCCCGAGCCGGTATCCCAGATCCGAGCGGTGTTGTCGGCGCTGGCGGTGAGGACCCTCCGGCCGTCGGGGCTGAACGCGGCGCTCCGCACTCCGCCGGAGTGGCCGAGGAGCACCGTGAGTTGCTTGCCGCTGCTGGCGTCCCAGAGCCGGGCGGTGTCGTCGCTGCTGGCGGTCAGGACGCGCCGGCCGTCCGGGCTGAGCTTGGCGCCCAGGACCGCGCTGGTGTGGCCTCGAAGTTCGAGGAGCTGCTTGCCGGAGGCCGCGTCCCAGAAGCGGGCCGTGTGGTCGTCGCTCGCGGTGAGGACCCGCTGGCCATCTCCGCTGAAGAGCGCGGCGTTCACGCCGCTTGTATGGCCCGCGAGGCTGACGAGCAGGTTCCCGGAGTCGGCCTCCCAGAGACGCGCGCTGCCGTCGCGGCTGGCGGTGAGGACGCGCCGGCCGTCCGGGCTGAAGGTGGCGCTGCGCACCCAGTCGGTGTGGCCGCTCAGCACGGCGAGCTGCGTGCCTGAGGCATCCCAGACGCGGGCGGTGTTGTCATCGCCGGCGGTGACGATGCGTTGCCCGTCGGAGCTGAAGGCGGCGCTGCGCACCCAGCCGGAGTGGCCCGTGAGGGTGGCGATTGGCTCTCCGGAGGCGACACTCCAGAGACGCGCAGTGCCGTCGCGGCTGGCGGTGAGGACTCGCAACCCATTGGAGCTGAAGGAGGCGTTCCAGACCCAGTCGTCGTGGCCGCGAAGCTCAGAGAGTCGCTCTCCGGAGGTGACGTCCCAGACTCGGGCGACGGAGCCGAAGCTGGTGGTGAGGACCCGCCGGGTGTCCGGGCTGAAGACCGCGCTCCGGGCAAGATCGGAACCGCGGAGCTCCGCGCGCTGCTCGGAAGCGGCGTCCCAGATGCGCGCCGTATTGTCGAAGCTGGCGGTGAGGACGCTCCGGCCATCCGGGCTGAAGGTCGCGCTCAGTACCGGGCTGGAATGGCCACGGAGCTCCGCGAGGAGCCGGCCAGAGGTGGCGTCCCAGATGAGCGCGGTGCTGTCGCTGCTGGCGGTGAGGACGCGCTGGCCGTCGGGGCTGAACACGGCGCTCACGACCGAGCCGGAGTGGTGGCGAAGCTCGACGAGTGGCTTGCCGGAGCCGGCATCCCAGACGCGCGCGCTGTTGTCGGAGCTGGCGGTGAGGAGGCGCCGGCCGTCAGCACTGAAGGAGGCGCTCAGGACAGAGCCGGTATGGCCACTCAACACAGCGAACTGCTTTCCAGAGACGGCATCCCAGAGGCGAGCCGTGTTGTCGCTGCTGGCGGTGAGGACGCGCTGGCCGTCGGGGCTGAACGCGGCGCTCTGCACCCAGTTGCCGTGGCCGCTTAGCGTCACCAGCGGCCGGCCGGAAGCCGCATCCCAGACGCGGGCCGTCTTGTCGTGGCTGGCGGTGAGGACGCGGAGGCCGTCGGGGCTGAACACGGCGCCCTGCACCCAATGGGTGTGGCCTCGGAGCTCCGCGATCGGCCGCCCGGAAGCCAGGTCCCAGACGCGAGCCGTTTGATCGACGCTGGCGGTGACGGCGCGGAGACCGTCGGGGCTGAACGCGGCGTTGAGGAGGGACAAGGGGTGGCCGCTCAGCACGGCGAGTTGCCTTCCAGAGGCGGCATCCCAGAGGCGGGCCGTGTTGTCGAGGCTGGCGGTGAGGACGCGTTGGCCGTCGGGGCTGAACGCGGCGCTCCAGACCCATCCAGTGTGGCCGCTCAGCACGGCGAGCCGCTTTCCGGAGCCGGCGTCCCAGATGCAGGCCGTGTCGTCACGGCTGGCGGTGACGATGCGCTTGCCATCCGGGCTGAACACGGCGCTCATCACCGGGTCGGAGTGCCGGAGGATCGACCTCCTGGGCGCGGCGCCGTACGCGGCCAGGGCGTCGCGGACCTGGGCTGTGTCCTGGATGCTGGCCGCCTGCTTGATCAACAGGAGGCTGAGCTGCGGATCCGCCTCCAGCACCTTCTCGGCGTTGGCGGTGAGCTCGCGGGAGAAGCTGAGTTTGCGCTCGGTATCAAGGTCGGCTTGGGTCCAAACGAGCTTCCCATAGGCGGCGATCGTAACAAGCGCCCCGCCGACGAGTGCACCAACGGCCAACATCAACCGTCTTGTAGCCGCCCGCTGCCGGCGCTCGCCGGCCTCCGCCTCCTCCGCCCGCCGTTTCGCCTGGGCCAGATGCTGCTCGGCGCGGTGGCGCCGCCGCCAGTCCAGCACCACGCCGGCCAGCACGTCGTGGAACAGCTCGTAGGTGTCGTTGTCGCGCCGCAGGATGCGGGTGTCCGGCGCGGAGAGCGCCTCCAGGATGGGCTTGATCTCCTCCGCCGGCAGGCCGGTGCGCTCCGCCAGCGCCGCGGCGGTGTACGAGATCTTTGCCCCGCCGGAGGTGACCAGGTACCCGAGAACCTCCGCCGCTCCGTCCCGCCGCTTGCTGCTGAGCGCCGAGATCCTCGAGTCGACGTGCTCGCGGACGATGTTCTCCGCCTTGCCCAGGTCCTGGAGCGTCCGGGCCGTAAGCCGGTCCGACCCCTTGCGCGCCTCCTCCTTCCAGACCCGCGTCATCACCAGCTGGAGGAAGGTGGACTCCACCCGCCGCACGCCGGGCGCGGTGGAGGGGGCCAACCCGGCGGCGTCGCCCACCTGCACGGAGCCGATCTGCACCTGGTCCAGCACGTTCCGGACGAGCTCCGGCTCCACCTCGATGGTCCGCCGGCCGTGGAGCCGGTTGAACGTCTCCACCGTCTTGAGGATGGCGTCCCCGGCCGCCTCGCGCTCCAGGGGCTCGACCCGGACGAGGTTCTTGAACAGGTCCGGGATGCCGCCCTTGAACGCGTCCAGCTTGCCGATGGCGTCCTCGCGCAGGGCGATCAGCACCGACGCCGGGAGCTCCGGATCCGCGATCAGCTCTGCCAGCTCCGCCGCGAAGGAGCCGCGCACCAGCTCGGCCGGGTGGTAGAGGAAGTACTCCTCGAACTGGTCGAGGATGATCAGCAGCTGGCCGCGATGGTCGTCATCCAGCGCCTCCGCGCACTGACCGATCGCCACCCGCAGATCCGCCGCGCCCATGTCCGGCAGGGTCGCCGCCCCACTCCGCTTGAGACCCTCGGCGATCGCCTGGCGGAGCGAGGCCCGCGGATCGCCGCTCCAGCTGGAGACGATGGCGGCCGCCACCTCCGGGGGGCTGCCCCGCGCCCTCCGGGCGTCCGCCATCTTGTGGATCTGCGCCATCACGCCGGCGCGCAGAACGGAGCTCTTCCCGGCCCCGCTGGCGCCGAACGCCACGGTGACCCGGGACGCCAGGAGGTTGGCGATCAGGATCCGCGAGTCCGCGTCGCGCCCGAAGAAGTAGTGCGCGTCCCGCTCGTAGTAGGGGAACAGCTCCCGGAACGGGACGTCCGGATCGCCCAGCTCGATCATGGCGCCGCGACCCGCTCGGGCAGCGCCTGGCACGCCTGCTCCAGCCGCTCCACGCACTGCGCGAGGTCGATATCCATCACGCTGACCCCGCGGGTGGCCCAGAACTTCTGGTCCAGCTCCGAGACCGGCCGCTGCACCGCCCACGACCGCCAGCTCTTCCGCTTCCTGGCCTGCTCCTCCCAGATGCGGTGGAAGAGGATGCGGAGGTTCCAGTCGCGCAGGGAGTAGCCGAGGAAGAGGAAGTGGCTCCGTTTCAACCGCGCCACCAGCTCCACCGGGAGCAGGCTGGAGAGGTCCGCGCGGGTCGAGTAGTCGATGTAGTCGTCCTCGGTGATGACGTAGTTGTCGCGGTCCGGGTCCTCGCGGGAGACGGTCCCGTGGATCTTCACGATGACGGACCGCTCGCTCACCCGGAGGTCCTTGTACTCGTTGGGGCGCTCCACCAGCCGCGGAGGCCCGCCGGACGGCGTGTGCCAGAAGCGGCCGCCGTCCGCGTACGTCACCAGGTCGTACGGCTCCTTCGCGCTGGCGAAGGCGCGCTCCAGCGCGTCGTCGTAGTTGGTGGTGACGACGACCTGGCTGGCGCCCTCCGCATAGCCCTTGTCGCGCAGCCTCCCCGGGAGCGAGGCGAGGAAGTGGTGGACGGCGGTGGGCGGGTAGTTGGCGTGGAACACCTCGCGGAGCTTGAGGTTGAGCGGGTCCCGTCCCTGGTCCACCTCCACGTACTGCGCGACCTTCAGCAGGTCGTCCGCGTTCGGGCCCGGATACCCGAAGCGCTGCGCCAGCAGGCCGGCCAGCTCCTGGCCGTTGGGGAGGTTCTGGCCGTGGATGTAGCCGGCGTCCTGCAAACGCGAGCAGAGGTTGACGCCGGCCCCCAGGAACGGGACCACGCGCCCCTCGGCGAGGTTGGTCAAAAGGACGCGGTACCGCTCTTCGTTCGCGCCGTTGGGCATCCCCGTCGCGACTCTAGCGCGGCTCAGTCTCCGTAGAACTTGAGGTACAGGTGCCGCTCGTTCGCGACCCGCTCTGCCATCCGTTCGATCGCCTTCATGACCGCGGACTCATCCGGGCTGGAAGCGGCCGTGGAAGCGCGCCGCCATTCCGTGAGGAGCTGTGGCGCCTGCAGGTGGTTGAAGACGGTGTCCCCGTACCAGTCGATGCCGGAGAGGCAGCGATAGGTCGCGTCCTCGGGCGCCGGGAGGAGGCGGTGGAGGACGTTCGTCGGATCCTCCACTTGCTCCAATGGCTCGCCGCGCTCGTTTTCCAGGACGATGGTCAGCCCCATTCGATGCTCACGGTACGCCAGGGAAAGCCGTCACGAGGTTCCCGGAGGCGTCTGTGATCACAGTGTAGATGGTCGTCGGTGACCCTGTGGCCCGGTCGACTCCAATCACCCGACCGGCGTTCACCACGCGTTGAAGGGTGCCTCCCTGCTGGGGCGTCGGGACAACCGGTTCGGCGGCCCGCACGAGCCCCGGAACGGTTTCGCCTGCGCTGAAGAGGCTCTTCCCGGCTGACTTCGCTCCTCCTGGGAAGTGCCTTTCCAACACGTGCGCCAGGCCACCTTCTTCGATCGTGATCGCCCGCGGAGCGACTTGCGCCGGAGCGATGGCGGCAGGCTTTGCCGCTACCACGCCCTTGACGACCGCCACGGCCAGCAACGTGTTGACCGTGGCCACGACCACCCGATTCTCGATCGCCAGATCTCTCGCGCGGGCCACGTACCCGTCGCGGATCGCCTGGCGAGCCCGGGTGCCTCCCGGCGCGTCCTTGCGAAGGAAGTCCAGGTACGACCAGTCCGGGATGCACTGCCGAGACAGCTCTCGGTACGCCATCACGGTGCACTCGAGCTGGGCCTCCCGTTCCGCGACCGCTCGTCCGATGCCCGGGAAGTACGTCTCCTCCAGTTCGCCGACGACCCGAGCCGCCCGAGGGTTTCCCTTCGCAGCGTCCGCGTACACCGCCTCGAGTTGCTCCGGATCGCGCACCATCGCTTGTGCGGCTTCAAGCTGCCGCTCATCCGCGATGTGTCCGCGTGGATCCGAGAACGCGTCGTAGTTCGGCGCCGCGCACAGCAGCGCCATCACTACGGTCAGCATCGACCGCTCACCGTTACTGCGGGCTGATCTGGCGCGCCACCGGCATCTGGCTCACCGGGACGGAGCCGGCGGCGGTGCGGTCGCGCTCGATCGCCTCCTGGCCGGCCTTGAAGGCGTTGGCGCCGGAGGGGTTCTCGTACTCGAACTCCCTGGTCCGCGACTGGTCGCCCTCGGTGTACGACAGCGTCCCGAGGCGGCGCATGCCGCCATCGTCCGCGCGGGTCTCCATCTGCCAGGCGGTCCCGCTCGGGTTCACGCCCTGGTTGATGACCGCGTTCGGCCGGAAGTCCTGCTCCAGCCGCTGCAGCGACTGCGGCCCGCCGTTGATGGCGTTGTCGTTCACCGGGAGCAGCGCCAGCGCCACGTCCACGTTCCGCGTCGTCCCGTCCTGGTTCTGCAGCTGGTAGCGGTACACCGGCTGCCCGTTCACGGAGTCGAGCTGCTGGCGATTCGGCGCCCCGTCCGCGTTCTTCACCAGCTGCGACCCGAACCCGCGCGTCATCGCCGCGTCCAGGTTCTGCGGGTGCGTGACGAAGTCCTGCGTCGGGTTGTTCTTGACGCCCTGGAACACACCGTAGCCCGTCACCAGCACCTTGATCGGCTCGTTCCCCGGCACCTGCCCCCGCGCCGCGTCGACGTACCCGCGCAGCGTGGACCCCACGACCTCCTGCGCCCCTGCCTGACGGTTCGGGCTGTTCGGCTGGTCCAGGTTCCCCGGGTGGTGGATGAACGTCACCAGCGCATCGCCGCGCCCGTCGCGCGCCACGCTGGAGCCCGGCTGGTTCGCGAACTCATTGGAGGAGAAGAGCGCGTGCTCGCAGTAGAAGTCACCCGCCTCGCGCCCGGCCACCACGTTCTGCCCGTTGGCGGTGCTCCCCAGCGCCTGCCGATCCTGGTACTGCGGCGCCGGCTGCCCGTTCGCCGCGAAGGTGTCCGACGACCCGCCCGTGCCACCCGTCCCCTGCTGCCGGGGCGGCGTGCCCACTCGGGAAGCCCCGGCCGGAGCCGAGGTTTCGGTCGTCTGCGGAGGCGGCTGGGGAGGGCGCTGATTGCTGACTGGCGAGGACATGTGGGCGTACTCCGTCTTTTGGCTCAGGGACGACGCTACCTGGGATTATCGGAACCTGAGAGGCGGAGGTGCGTCCGGGGTCCACTCCAGTCGAAGAGCTCAGTTTCTCCGAGGGGTTACGCGGCCCTTCAACCCCCTGGGCGTGGCCGCCGGGGGCGGGGGGAGCGGATCAGGGGCGGCGGCGGCCGAGGGGGCCGGGTCGTCCTGCTGGGCGTCCGCCACCAGCAGGTCCTTCATCTTCCGCAGGCTGTCCCGCGTCCGCTCCACGAACGTGCTCCGGGCGCCGATCCGCTCCGCCGCCTCCAGCGTCCGCTCGTAGATGTTGATCGCCTTGGTGAGCAGCACCCGGATCTTCTTCCGCAGCTCCTGCCGGTAGACCTCCGCCTCCTCCGCGTTCAGCTCCTTGGGCGCCGGGGAGTTGATCAGGTGCTCGTAGAAGTTCTCGTACATCCCGCCCACCCGCTGGCCGCAGGCGGTGGCCCAGTACCCGTTCCCCAGCCGGATCCCCCTCAGGTAGTGGCCCTGCGCGGAGAGGAGCAGCTCGGCCTTGTACTCGAGGTCTTGCGCCAGCTTCTCCGTTCCCTTGTCCGGGTCCAGCACGACGCTCTCGTAGTGCAGCCGGTAGATCTCCCCCAGGAAGAACTGCGCCTGCCCGGGGAAGTAGTCGTCCACCTCGTCCTTGTCGGTGAGCGTCTCGAACCAAGCCATCGCCTTGCGCAGGGAGGCCTCGGCCACGTCCGACTTGCCGCCCTCCAGCTGGCACACGCCCTTCTGCACCTGCGCCTCGATGCGCTTGTTCCAGGAGAGGTCCAGCCGTTCGGCGACGGTGGTCAGCCGCGCCGCCGCGTCGTCGAACCGCCCGAGGTGGTACTCCGTCTCCGCCAGCCGGAAGGTGGCGTCCAGCGCGTCGCCCTGGCCCTTGGCCGCGTCCGCCAGCTCGGCGAACCGCGCGTGCGCGTCCTCCCACTCCTCCAGCCGCTCGTGCGCGAGCCCGGCGTTGTACAGCCCCGCGCGCAGGTGCGGGCTCTGCGGGTAGTAGTCCGCCAGGCGGTCGAAGAAGCGCGCCGCCTGCTTCCAGTCGTTGGCCGCGTAGGCGGAGGAGCCCTGGGCGAACAGCTCCTCGTCGTTCAGCTTCTCCAGCTCCAGGTCGCCCTTGATGACCTGGGGCTCGAACTTCACCTCCACCACCGGTGGCTTGGGCTTCACGGTGGCGCAGGACGACGCCAGCGCCGCGATCGCCAGGACCGCCAGGACGCGCTTCATTCGCATTCCCCGTATGACAAGGAGGACCACACCCCGGTTCCCCCAAGCTTAGCCCCTACGCCCGCGCTACCGCCTCGTCCCCGCACAGGAACCGGCTCACCTTCCACAGGCTGGTCAGGTCGTGGACATCCAGGTCGAAGCGGGGGATCTCGATCAGCGGGGTCCCCTCGCACTCCTTCCGGATCAGCTTGATCCCCTCCGCGTCGGTGTGGGCGAGCGCGGACACCTCGTCCACGGTGGCCGCCATCTTCCTGCGGAGCAGGGGGTCCAGCCGGTTCAAGGAGCCCATCGCCTCGAAGGTGGGCGGCAGGTGCACGCGGTTCACCACCACCGCCGCGATGCGCATGTGGTTCTGGCGGAGGAGGGTGTGGAAGCGCACCACCTCCTCCAGGCGCTCGGCGCCGGGCGAGGTCACCAGCACGAAGGCGGTGCGCTCGTCCGCCATGAGGTCCCGGACCTGGGTCGCCCGCTCCTTGAAGTCCTGGTTCATCCCGGAGATGGAGCCCATGAACTCCGCCAGCCCCTGCAGCGTCTCCGTCCCGGTGAACTTGGTGAGCGTCTTGGCCACGTAGCTGGAGCCCAGGTTGAACAGCTTCAGCCCCACCTTGCCGGCGGCCAGCGCGGGGGTGAGCAGCCACTTCGCCGCCTCGTTGTCCATGAAGTCCAGCACCCGGTTCGGCGCGTCCAGGAAGTCCAGCGCGTGCGCGGTGGG
>DATBSS010000422.1:0-35712 GCA_036559665.1 Myxococcaceae bacterium | reverse complement strand
TCGGCCCCGGGCCCGGGAGGGTGGAGGGCGGCGGGCCGGATGGCGGCGGCGGCGGCGGTGGTGGGGCTGGTGCTGGTCGGTCCACTCGCGGCCCTCGCGCCTGGAGTGTTCTTCTCGGACACGCTGCTGTTCCACGCCTGGAGGCCGCCGGACGGCGACGTCGATCGCCTCCACCGCCTGCTGCAGATCTGGAACGAGCGTCACCTGGTGAGCTCCGTGCTCGCGGTTGGCGGGCTGGTGCTGGCGCTGGCGAAGAAGGAGCTCCGCGGGTCGCGGGAGCTGCGCTTCTTCGCGTCGGCCTACGCGCTGATGGTGATCGCGTTCCTGCTCTCGTCCGCGTACTGGAGCCAGTACAACTCGCACCTCGCCGCGAGCGAGGCCGTGCTGGCTGGGTGGGGCGGGGTCACGCTCTTCCGGGTGGTCCTGCTCCCGCGGCTCGACGGCCTGTCCCCCGCTCGTCGAACCAGCCTGGTCGTGGTGACCATGGCGCTCCTCGTGTTCCCATCGCTCCGGCGCGCCGTCCTCTCCAGCCGTGCGCGGGCGCCGGAGCTCCTGGCGCTCGGGGAGGGGCTGCGCCGCGCCGCGCCGCCGGACGCGTGCGTCTTCGCGTTCGAACCGGCGTGGGGCATCGCCGGCGGATTCCTCCCGCCGCACGGCGTGGCGGGGATGCCCGTCATCGTCGACCCCTACGCCGCCATGCTGATGGAGGCGGGGGCCCCCTATAAGGATGCGGGCGCCGCCTTCCAGAGCGAGGCCTCGCAGCACTCCATCCGCGCATTGCTGGAACGCTGCCGCTTCACGGTCCTGGGCTGGCGAGGCCACTGGCAGCTCTCGGAGGCGACGCGGGCGTGGCTGAGCGCTCGCTACACGATGCTCGGCCCGCAGGTCTCAACGCCCGCCTACGACATCTGGGAGCATCAGTGATCGGCTTTGGGCGAGGAGGGACTCGAACCCTCACACCTTGCGGTACCGGATCCTAAGTCCGGCGCGTCTACCAATTCCGCCACTCGCCCGGTCCCCAAAGAAAAGACCGGGGGCCAGCGCTTGGCCACCCGGTCCTTGTGAGAGCGGAGGGAATCGAACCCACAACCTATGGATTAAGAGTCCATTGCTCTGCCAATTGAGCTACGCTCCCGTACTTCCTGCACAATTCAGGCGCGCGCTTCTAACCTCCGGGACCCGGGGTGTCAATTCGGTCCTGGCACCCGCTGATCGACGCTTCGAGTGTTGGCCACCTGACCTCCGCGCGCCGTGACCGTCTACCGCCCAAAGATCGCTTGACCGTCCAGCAGGTGATCGGCAACCGTCCGCCCCCCTTCCAGAGCGCGTGGCAGCCGGGGGGCTGCGCGGGCTCGCATCGATACGCTCCATGGCCAACGTATCCGCCATCTACTCGGTCGGCGACTCGCTCACGGCCTACCTGCGCCATGCCTACGAGCTGGCCCGCGACGTAGAAGGCCTCCCCTCCGCCTCCTTCGCGCTCTGCCACGCGGGCTCGATGATCGGCGGCGCCGACCCCGCCTCCGACCCGGTGGAGAAGCCCGGCGTCAGCCTCTACCTCTACCGCGTCACCGTGAACGAGCACCTCCGCAACGCGGGGGACGACTTCGGCGCGCCGCCACTCACGGTCAACCTCCACTTCCTCCTCACCGTCTGGGCGGACGAAGCCAAGGCCGAGCACCAGATCCTTGCCTGGGCGATGCGCACCCTCCACACCCACCAGGGCCTCAGCAAGTCCGACCTCACGCCCGACGGCGGCTGGGCCAGCGGGGAGCTGGTGCAGATCATCCCCGCCGAGATCTCGCTGGAGGACACCACCCGCATCTGGAACGCGCTCCACCGCCCGTTCCGCCCCAGCCTCACGTACATCGCGCGCGGGGTGAAGATCGGCATCCAGCCCTCGCCCACCGGCAAGCCGGTGGTGGCACGCCGGCTGGGCTACACCTCCGAGGTGCCCACCGAATGACCTCGGAGAACGTGGAGCACCGCGCGCTGGCCGCCATCCGCTTCCTCGACGAGGAGACGCGGCTCCCGGTGCGCGCGCCCCTCAAGCTCTCCGCCGACGGCGTGCGCTTCGTCCGCAACCTGCGCGGCCTGCACGTCATCACCGACGCGCCCGGCTTCGCCGACTACGCGGACCACTACGACCTCCCGCAGACGCCGCCGCCGCCCGCCACCTTCACCATCACCGCCACCGACCCGTCGCGGACCTACCTCTCCCGCCGCTTCACCGTGCAGCTCCCGCGCGACCCTTCGCCCGGCGCGGACGAGGACCTCCCCGCGGACTCGGTGTTCAAGCCGGTGGAGGTGATGCTCTACCCGTCAGCCGTGGCGCGGGCCACCGCCGGGAGCGCGGTGGTGCGGTTGTCGGTCACCGACAACGACGGCAAGCCGCTGCCCGGCGCGCTGGTGGAGCTGACCCTGGACACGCCGGCCGTCGTCCGGCGCGGGCTCTCCGACGACCGGGGCGAGGCGCTGGTCCTCGTCCCCGGCATCCCGATCGCGGACTGGAGCAACCCCACCGCGACCACCGAATTCGACCTCACCGTGAAGGCCGCCTGGACGGCCGGCGCGCCGCCGCCGGACCCGGACGCGCTGGCGGCCGCGCTGCAAACCATCTCCGGGACCATCCAGGTGGCCACCGGGACCGAAGTCGCCAGGACCATCAAGCTGACGTGGATCGCGCAGTGAACCGGGCCCGACCGGGCCCATGAACGAAGGGGAGTCGAGTGGCTGAATATCTCGCACCGGGCGTCTACGTCGAGGAGACGAGCTTCCGGTCCAAGTCCATCGAGGGCGTCAGCACCAGCACCACCGGTTTCGCGGGCCCCGCGCACAAGGGACCCACGGGCGGAACGCCGGTGCTGATCACCAGCTTCCCCGACTTCCAGCGCATCTTCGGCGAGCTGGACGAGATGGAGTTCGGCGGGCTCAACTACCTCGCCCACGCCGTCCGCTCCTACTTCAACGAGGGCGGCGCCCGCCTCTACATGGCGCGCGTGTTCGAGGGCGACGCGGCCGCCAGCACCGCCTCCAGGGTCGCGCTGGCCAACGCGGATCCGGACCTGCGGATCACGCTGAGCGCCCGCTTCCCGGGCCTGGGCGGCAACGGCACCGTGGCGGCCCGCGAGGTGCTGGTGGCGGCCACCGTGGCGGCGATGAAGCGCGCCCCGGACGGCGCCATGGTGAAGATCAGCCAGAGCGCCCCGCAACCCGGCAAGGTCACCTCCACCACCGGCCCCAACTACGACGTGGCCGACGGCGCCACCATCACCCTCAGCATCAACGGCAACGCCACCCCCATCGCCTTCAAGGGGAGGACCGCCGCCATCACCGCCACCGCGCCGCTGGAGGCCAGCGTCGTCATCGCCGGGGGAGACGCCAACCTTCACGTCACCGTGAGCGGCGACGCCCAGACCGTCGCCCTGGTCTCCGGGACGCGCCAGGAGATGGTGGACCAGATCAACGCCCAGATCCGGTCCGGCCGCGCCCGCCTGAAGAGCCCCACCAACGAGCTGATCCTGGAGACGGACGTCCGCGGCGCCAACGCGAAGATCGCCGTCACCACCGCCAACCCGGCGCTCCACCTCGTGGTGGCCAACGTGGACAACTCGGGGGACGCCGCCAACAACAACGTGGGTGACCTGGCCAGGGTGGGCCTGGCCGACATCCAGGCCATCCTGGACACCGACGGCGCGGCCAGCGTGGAGAGCAACAAGCTGGTCTTCGCCACCCCGGACACCGGCGCCGGCAAGACCATCTCCGTCACCAGCGTGAGCACGCCCGGCCTGCTCGGCTTCAGTGGAGGCGAGGTGGGCGCCGCCGGCGTGGCCGGCCTGGGCTCGCCCTACTACGTGAAGGACGGCGGCGCCTGGAAGAACGGCGGCGACACGCTGGCCCTTCCGGGCGACGCGCCCTCCCAGCTCCAGCCGCTCCGGGGCAGCGCCTTCGTCACCCTCACGGTGGAGACCACCGACGGCGGCGGCCAGAACCGCGTCTACGACGGGCTGGGCCTGGCCCCGGCGCACGGCAAGTACATCGGCCACGCGCTGGACCCGGACCCGGTCACCCTCTCCGAGCAGGCGGAGCGCCTGTACGCCGCCACCATCGGCGAGGACCTCACCCCGTTCCAGGTGCACGGCGCGCTGGCCAACCAGACGTTCACGCTCACCGGCGGGCACGACGGCAACGAGCCCGGGTCGGCGGCCTACGAGGACGGGCTGACCCGGCTGGGCGGCGTGGAGGACATCTCCATCATCGCCGCGCCCGGCTCGTCCGCGTACGGCTCGGCGCAGGCGGTGCGCCAGTCGCTGCTGGTGGCGGCGGAGCGGCGGCGCTCGTACCGGATCGCCGTGGTGGACACCCCGCCGGAGCTGGGGCCGCAGGACGCGTCGCTGGTGCGCGCGCAGATGGACTCCACCCGCGCGGCGCTCTACTTCCCGTGGGTGGTGGTGGCCAACCCGCTGGCCACCGCGGACCGCGCCGACCAGCCGAAGGAGATCGCGCTGCCGCCGTCCGGCTTCGTCACCGGCATCTACGCCCGCACCGACATCGACCGCGGCGTGTTCAAGGCGCCGGCCAACGAGGTGATCCTCTCCGCGCTGCGCTTCGAGACGGACATCAACTTCGCGCAGCAGGAGACGCTCAACCCCATCGCGGTCAACTGCCTGCGCTACTTCCCCAACCGCGGCAACCGGGTGTGGGGCGCGCGCACGCTCAGCTCGGACCCCGAGTGGAAGTACGTCAACGTCCGCCGCTACTTCAACTTCCTGGAGCGCTCCATCGACGTGGGCACCCAGTGGGCGGTGTTCGAGCCCAACAACGAGCGCCTCTGGGCCAACATCCGCGAGACCATCTCCAGCTTCCTGGAGAGCCAGTGGAAGACCGGCGCGCTCTTGGGGGCCTCCACCAAGGAGGCGTTCTTCGTGCGCTGCGACCGCAGCACCATGGACCAGAACGACCTCGACAACGGCCGCCTGGTCTGCCTCATCGGCGTGGCGGTGGTGAAGCCGGCGGAGTTCGTCATCTTCCGCATCGGCCAGAAGACCGCGGACGCGCGCGAGTGATCGACCGACCCTTCCTCAACGAGTCTCTGGAGAACTGAACCATGGCAGACGACCGCAGCTCGCCGTACGGTGCCTTCAACTTCGAGATCAGCTTCGACGGGACGCCCTTCGGGGGCTTCTCCGACGTCTCCGGTCTCACCAACGAGTTCACCATGGCCGAGTACCGCGAGGGACGCGACCTGGAGAACCACACCCGGAAGATCCCCGGCATCTTCAAGGCCGGCGACGTGACCCTGAAGCGGGGGATCATCAAGTCGTCGGACATCTACGCCTGGGTGGAGGACGTGCGCCGCCGCGGCCCGCTGGGCAAGAAGAAGGCGGTGGTGATCAAGCTGCTGGACGAAGCCCGCAACCCCGTCCAGTCGTGGACCCTCTCCGAGGTGACGCCCATGAAGTTCACCGGGCCCACCCTGGCGGCCAAGGGCGGCGGCGACGTGGCGATGGAGGAGCTCGTCCTCTCCGCCGAAAAGGTGACGATGGCCTTCCCGTAGGCACGGGCTGACGGGGAGGGGTGTCCATGCAGGGTCTGACCTTCGAGGTCGAGGAGCGGGTCGCGCCCAGCGCGCCCGAGCGAGCGGACGTAGCCTGCTTCGTGGGCTACGCCCGGCGCCGCCCGGACGCGCCGGTGTCGGCGGCGCTGTCGCGTTTCCTCGCCGAGGCGGCCTGGACCCAGGGCCCGCTGGCCCGGGTGGATCCGGAGGATCCGCAGGATCCACTCGAGGACGTCCCCCTCCCCTTCGAGACGTTCGACGCGTTCGCCCGCCACTTCGCATGGGAGGCCAGGTCCACGGAGGCGGCGGACGGCGCCACCTGGCTGGGCGCGGCGGTGCGCTCGTTCTTCGCCCAGGGCGGGCGCAAGTGCTACGTGGTGGTGGCCGGCGATCCGCCGGCGGTGGACGCCTCGCGGAGCGCGCGGCTGGCGGCGCTGGAGCCGCTGCTCCCGGTGGGCACCACGCCGGTGGACCGCTCCACCTGGCACGGCGCCGCCCACCTCTACGGCCTGGACGACGTGTCGTTCCTGGCGCTCCCGGACCTGCCGGAGCTGACCTCGGTGGACCCGGAGCCGCTGCCTTTGCCGCACCCGCCGCCGCCCTCCGACCCGCAGTTCGTGGAGTGCGCGACCGGGCCGGACGACTCCGCGCCCGTCTGGCACACCCCGGAGCGCACCGCGCCCCGCTGCGACCTGCCCGGCTACCAGCAGTGGGGGGACTTCGTGCGGCGGGTGACGGATCTCCTGGGCGGCGGGCCCTCGCACCGCGGCGGCGGCCACCTGCGCGAGGTCCACTTCATCGCCGCGCTCCCCCGGCCCTCGCTGGACCTGTCGGTGGAGCTGCCCGGCGGCAAGCGCGTGGCGGCCGAGCAGGATCTGGGCCGCTACCTCCAGGACAATGGGCTCTTCCTCCGCTTCCAGAGCGCCTTCGCCCAGCTCGTCCATCCGTGGGCGCAGACCTCCGGGTCGGACGGCCTGCCGGAGCAGCTGGAGCCCATGGACGGCGTGCTGGTGGGGACGCTGGCGCGGAATGCGCTGCTGCGCGGGGCGTTCCGCAGCGCCGTGGGACAGCTCGTGGCGGAGGTGGTGCAGGTGAAGCCTACGCCCACGCGGCTGGACCAGGCGCTCCATGGGCCGGGCGCGCCGCTGCGCGGGCTGGCGGAGCGGGTGTCGCTGGTGGGGCCCACCTCCGGCGGCGGGATGCGCGTGCTGTCCGACGTCACCACCAGCAAGACGGAGGCGCACCGGGTGGCGCCCTCCAGCCGGCTGATGGCGGTGGTGCTGCGCGCGGCCCGGCACGCCGGCCTGGAGCACGCCTTCAACCCGTCCGGCCCGGCGACGTGGAACGCGCTGCGGCGGCGGCTGGAGCGGGTGCTGCAGCGGCTCTACGACGCGGGCGCGCTGCGCGGGGAGTCCGCGCGGGAGGCGTTCGAGGTGCGCTGTGACCGGACCACCATGACCCAGGACGACCTGGACAACGGCCGGCTGATCGCCCGCATCGAGCTGGACCCGGCCGCCGCGCTGGAGCGGCTGCGGATGGTGCTGGCGGTGGCGCAGGACGGCGTCGCGGTGACGCAGGGGACGGGCGCATGAGCGAAGAGTTCGGCGTACTGCACACCTTCCGGTTCGACGTGAAGCTGGAGCCGCTGCAGCTCACCGGCTCCGACGTGCCGCCGGAGCCGATCACCGGCTCCTTCTCGGAGTGCACCGGCCTGGAAGGCACCATGGAGCAGAAGGTGATCAAGGTGGGCGGGCGGAACTTCGGCCCGGTGATGCGCGCCGGGCAGGTGACCTTCGCCACCGTCATCCTCAAGCGCGGCATCACCCCGGACGCGGAGCTGGTGAGCTGGTTCAGCCGGGTGGCGGGCGGCTCCTACGCCGAGCGCGCCAACGTCCTCATCACGCTGCGCGGGCCGCCGTCGGAGAAGGGGAAGGACGAGCAACGCAACGTCCTCACCTACAAGCTGACCAACGCCCTCCCGGTGAAGTTCAAGGCGGCGGACTTCAACGCCCGCGGCACCGAGGTGGGCATCGAAGAGCTGCACCTGGTGCACGAGGGGCTGTCGTTGGAGCCGTCGGAGGGCTGACCATGAGCGAACCCGCCAAGTTCACGGGGATCGACCCCAGCACGAAGAAGGCCGTGACGGTCAAGGTCAACTTCAACCCCAACTCGCTCCAGCAGTCGGTCAACAACAAGCTCAAGGACGACAAGAACGGGAACCAGCCGCAGACCGTCCAGGAGAGCGTCACCAAGCTCACCATGGAGCTGGTGTTCGACACCACGGACGCGCCGGACGGCGGCGGGAAGTTCGTCGCCGTCACCAACCAGACCGGGCAGATCGCGGCGCTGATGGGGCGGCAGAAGCAGATCCCGCCCCAGGTGAAGTTCGAGTGGGGGACCTTCTCGTTCGAGGGGATGATCGACTCCTTCCGCGAGACCATCGACTTCTTCGCGGAGGATGGGACGCCGCTGCGCTCCACGGTGTCGCTGGGGATGACCGCCCAGGACAAGGTGTTCACGCCGGTCAACGGCGCCACCGGTGAGGACGACAACGCGGACGCGGGGTCCGGCGAGGGCGGCGGCGGAGGCGGCGGGGACGAGGGAGGAGGCGAAGGAGGAGGCGGCGGCGGTGAGAACCCGCGCTTCCCGTCGCTCTCCAGCGCCAAGCTCCCCGCGCCGCCGAAGCAGATCACGCTCGGGCCGCCGTCCGCGTTCGCCTCCGCGGGGATCGGGTTCGGGGCGGGCATCGGGCTCTCCGCCGGCATCGGCTTCGGCGCTTCGGCGGGCATCGGGTTCGGCGCCTCCGCCGGCTTCGGCTTCGGGGCGTCCGCGGGGATCGGATTCGGCGCCTCGGCCGGTGTCGGGTTCGGCGCGTCCGCGGGCTTCGGCGCGTCCGCGGGGGCCTCGTTCGGTGCTTCGGGGGGCGCCAGCTTCGGCGCGAGCGCCGGCGCCTCCTTCGGTGCCTCCGCGGGTGCGGGCGGTGTGTTCGCGTCCAGCTCGAGCGCGGGGGGCGTCTTCAGCGCGTCGGCTGGAGCGGGTGCCTCGTTCGGCGCATCGGCCGGCGCGTCCTTCGGCGCGGGCGCATCGTTCGGAGCTTCCGCGGGCGCAGGCGCTTCCTTCGGTGCCAGCGCCGGTGCCTCCTTCGGAGCTTCCGCGGGCGCAGGCGCCTCCTTCAGCGCCGGGGCCGGCGCGAGCGGCGGCGCGTACTCCAGCGCCGGCGCGACGTACACGGCCGGGGCGACCTTCCCCGCGTCGTCCGGCGCGGCGGGGTCCGGCTTCTCGGTCAACGTCTGGTCGGGCGCGCAGGCGTCCGCGGGCGTGCCGGCGCTCCAGGGCGCGTTCCTCGGCCTGCGCGCGGCGCCACCGCGCCCGGCCACCACCGAGGCGACCTTCGTCCGGCAGATCAGCTCCCAGACCTACGTGGCGGGGAACGCGGCGACGTTCGAGCTGGGCGGGCAGATCCGCCGCGACAACGGCCCGCCGCCCTCACCCCTCACGGTCCGCACCCGCATCCGCTTCTTCGAGGACTAAGAGACCCGACCCATGCGCATCGTGTTCGACGAGATCCTGGGGAACGTCGCCGCTCCCACCGAGCAGGACGAGAAGGCGCAGAAGGCGGCCGCGGCGCCGCCCGCCACGACCCCCACCACCCCGAAGAAGCTGGCGCGCGATCTGCGCCTGATCGCCGAGCGAAAGGCGCGGCTGCACGCCTGCTGACCCCATGGCCGACGTCGACACCAGCCACGACTTCGAGGTCATCCGCCCGACCATCCGCCTGGATGGCCAGGCGGACGAGCGCGTCTCGAACCTCATCAACTCGATGCAGGTGGACGAGTCCGAGGGCGGGCTGGCGTCGCTGGAGGTCACCTTCCAGGCCATGGGCCGGCTCACCGACGCCACGGTGACCCAGGTCTTCGAGGACGAGAAGCTCATCAAGCTGGGCACCGCCATCGCCGTCTACACCGGCCCGCAGTTCTCCCCCTCCGAGGTGTTCCGCGGCGTGGTGACCGGCGTGGAGGGCCGCTGGGCGCACGACGCCTCGCCGGAGCTGGTGGTGCTGGCGGAGGACGCGCTGCAGAAGTCCCGCATGGCGCGCAAGACGCTGGTGCACGAGGACGCGGTGATCTCCGACCTGGCGTCCTCCATCGCCAGCGACCTCGGCCTCACGCCAAAAATCACCGGCTTCACGGAGAACATCGGCCTCCAGGTCCAGTGGAACGAGAGCGACCTGGCGTTCCTGCGGCGGCTTTTGGCCACGCGCGACGGCGACGTGCAGGTGGTGGGGACGGAGCTGCACATCTCCCCGCGCAAGGACGTCCAGCGCGGCAAGCTCACGCTCCAGCTCTACAACGACCTGCTCCGCGTGCGCGTCACCGCGGACCTGGCGCACCAGGTGACCGCGGTCACCACCGCCGGCTGGGACGCGCTCAACGGGCGCGCCGTCTCCGGCCGCGGCCAGGGCACCGACGCGGGACCGGGCGCCGGCCGCAAGGGGCCCGACCTGCTCTCGCAGGCGCTGGGCGAACGGGTGGAGCACCTGGGCGGGGTGCCGGTCTCCTCGGACGACCAGGCGGCCGCGGTGGCCAACGCCGCCTTCGACGCGCGCGCCCGCCGCTTCGTCTGCGTGGACGGCACCACCAAGGGGACGCCGGCCTTGCGGGTGGGATCGCAGGTGGAGCTCAAGGGCCTGAGCAAGCGCTTCGACAACACCTACTACGTGGTGCGCGCCTGCCACCGCTACGACCTGGACACCGGTTACGAGACCGACTTCCAGGCCGAGTGCAGCTTCCTGGGAGAGCCATGATCGAAACCCTGCCCGCACCGGACCGGCCATCGCTGGGCCACCTGCACGGGGTCTTCCGGGCCAAGGTGATCTCGGTCCAGGACCCCAAGCAGCAGGGCCGCGTCCAGGTGAAGCTCTACAACGCGCCCGCCGACGCCTCCGACGCGGACGCCGGCCTGTGGGCCTGGGTGGCGGTGCCCTTCGCCGGCGGCGACCGCGGGGCGATGTTCCTCCCCGACGTGGAGGACGAGGTGGCGGTGACCTTCATCCAGGGCGACCCGTCCCAGCCCATCGTCATCGGCGGGCTGTGGAACGGGAAGGACGCGCCGCCGGACCAGCCGGGCGGCGACCGGATGGACCGCTACGTGGTGAAGGCCCGCCGCGGCAGCCAGATCGCCATCGTCGAGGAGAGCGAGGGCAACGCGAAGATCACCGTCTCCGTCCCCGGCAACGTGAGCGTGACGCTGGACCAGGCCTCCTCCGGCAGCCTCACCCTGGAGGCGGCGGGCAACAAGATCACCCTCGACAACCAGGGCATCACCATCCAGGGCACGCAGAAGATCTCCATGACCGCCGGCCAGATGGAGATGAAGGCCGGGACGGTGGACGTGAACACCTCGGTGGCCACCTTCTCGGTGATGGTGAAGGCCTCCGTCGTCCAGGCCACCTCCATCATCGGCACCACCTACACGCCGGGCGCGGGGAACGTATGGTAGGCGAACATCCCGTCCTCCTCCGCGGCCTCACCTTCGACCCGAAGAACGGCGCGCCCACCGCCGCCCAGGGTGGTTCGGTGGTGCTGGCCCAGCGGACGGAAGAGGGCAACTTCGTCAAGGCGATGCTGGGCGAGCTGGGCACCTCCGACGGGCGGGCGCTGCTGGCCAAGACCGTCGTCTCCACCGGGCCGGGCACCAAGGGCCTCAAGCTGTTCCAGCCGGTCCACGGCGCCTTCAACCTGGCGCTGGTGGAGGCGCACTGCGACACCTTCGGCGACCCGCGGCTGGGCGAGGACGACATCGACAGCTCGGGGCTGGTCATCCGGCGGGTGAACGGCGCCGGCCGCGAGGCGTGGGTGAAGCGCGGCGGAAAGGTAGCCGGCTGGGTGTCGCTCTCCGCCGCCGACCTGGACCGCGACCCGGACCCGGCGCGCCGCGAGGGCCCGGACGGGCCGGGACCCGCCGAGGTGCGGCGCGAGCTGCTCCGGAGGATGGGCGCCGCCTCGAACGACGAGGAGACGGTGGAGCCGCTGTTCACCGCGCCGCCGAAGGACTGCAAGTCGCTGGGGCGGACGCTGCTGTACGGCGTGGTGATGACCGCCAGCTCCGAGTCGCCGGACGCGTCACTGGCGCCCTCGCTCAACGGCTTCGACGCCTCCGAGGTGCAGGGCCTGGTCTCGCCCTACTTCGGGACCGGCAAGACGGTGGACTGGAAGGGGTTGGAGCTGCAGTCCTTCTCCTTCGCGGACCTCAAGAACGCCAAGATCAGCGAAGACACGCGCAACAAGCTCAAGCTCCTGGCGGACTTCCTCCGCGGGCTGGTGGCGGTGTTCGACGCGTTCAAGACGCCGAAGATGCTGGCCGCGCTGAACAAGGTGGAGCTCGACTACGGGGACAAGAGCCCGCACAAGGCCGGCGACGAGCTGTCGAAGATCGCGGACGTGCTGGTGCAGGGCAAGGCGGGCTCGGTGAAGCTGCCGAAGTCGTGGCCCAAGGTCACCGCCAAGGACCAGTCGGAGATCGTGGCCCAGGCGCGGGCGGCGGCCGGCGCCCGGCTGTCGCAGCTGGTCGGCCCCGAGCGCCGCTACGACCGCCGCACCGCCGTCTACGTGGCGCGGGCCTTCATCCGCGTGAAGCGCGACGACGGCTGCCCGCCGCGAATCGTCTGGAGCCCGGAGAGCGCGCCCTTCGCCATCGCCGCCTGGCACGAGAAGGGGATGCGGCCGCCGGTCTTCATCGATCTGCCCGCGCTCTCCGACGCGAAGAACCTGGCGCCCAACGTCACCTTCAAGGTGCCGGGCAACCTCTTCAACATGATGAACCAGGACCCGGTCGACATGCTCGCGGGCAAGGGCGGGGCCGGCGCGGACGGGATCGCGTGGCTGTGCAGCTTCAACATCCCGATCATCACGCTCGTCGCGTTCATCGTCTTCAACATCTTCCTGGGGCTGTTCAACATCTTCTTCTTCTGGATCATCCTGGTGAAGATCTGCATCCCCATCCCGGCGTCCCTGAAAGCGCGGCTCGGCGGATGAACGAGCCCCGGCCGCTGATCGGGTTTCCGCTGCTGGGCGTGCCCGACGCCCAGGGGCAGCTCCAGTTCCCCACGCTCGAGCAGTCCGTACGGCAGTCCATCGAGATCATCCTGCGCACCCGCCCGGGCGAGCAGCTCCAGCACCCGGACTTCGGCGCCGGCCTGGAGGACTTCGTGGGCCAGCCCAACTCCGCCACCACGCGGCGGCGGCTCCAGGAGGTGGTGCTGGCCTCGCTCTCGCGCTGGGAGCCGCGGCTGGAGCCGCTGCGGGTGGACGTGGAGGAGATTCCGGACCGGCCGACGCAGGTCCGCGTGCAGCTCACCTACCGGCTGAAGCGCACGGGCGCCGTGCAGCAGCTCGGCCTGGCCATCGACCTGGGAGCCTAGATGCCGATCGTTCCACCACGGCTGGATGACCGGAGCTTCCCCGACCTCGTCGAGGAGCTCTTAGCCCGCATCCCGGCGCACACCCCCGAATGGACGCACGCACGCGTGGGCGACCCGGGGCGCACCCTGCTGGAGCTGTTCGCCTGGCTGGGCGACACCATCCTCTACCGCGCCAACCTCATCCCCGAGCGCCAGCGGCTGGCCTTCCTGCGCCTGCTGGGCACCGGCCTGCGTCCGGCCGCCGCCGCCAGCGGCGTGGTGAGCGTGCAGCTCGACTCGCAGACGCTGCAGCCCACCGTCACCCTGCGCCCGCTGGGCATCATCAGGAAGCCCGTCCCCTTCGAGACGCGGACCGAGCTGACCGTGGTGCACGTCACCGCGGAGGCGTACCGCAAGCGGCCGCTCACCGCCGACGAGAAGAAGACCCGCGCCGCCATGCTGCCGCGGCTGGCGCAGATCTACGGGCTGAAGCCCAGCATGTCTCACGGCTTCTACGAGACCACCCCGGTCTTTCCGGGCGGCATGGCGGACCCGCGCGGCGTGGACCTGGTCTCGGACACGGTGGACCGCGCGCTCTGGGTGGCGCTGCTGGCGCCCAAGGCGGCCGACGTGGCCGCGGTGCGCGACGACCTCACCAAGGGCGGCGGGACCGGGCCCCGGACGCTGGCGGTGGGAATCGCCCCGGCCGTCGAGGTGCCGCGGCTGTTCGAAGACGTGGGCGCCGCCGGGCAGCTCCCGCAGATCTGGGACATCACCGGAACGCCCACCGCGGGCGGGCCATCGTACCACCGCCTCAACGTCGTCTACGACTCCACCTCCGGCCTCACCCGCCGCGGCGTGGTACGGCTGCTGTTGCCTTCGGACATCGGCGCGCCCAGCAACGACGTGAAGGCCGACCCGCACGCCGGCCTGGGCGAACGCCCGCCGCGCATCGACGACCCGGACCGCGCCGGCCGGCTGGTGGCCTGGCTGCGCATCCGCCCCGCCGGCGCGCCCGCCCGCTTCACCCTCTCCTGGCTGGACGTCAACGCGGTGGAGATCGACCAGCGGGAGACCGTCAGCGGCCGCATCGTGGGCCAGAGCGACGGCTCCGCGGACCAGCAGATCAAGCTGCCCTCCACCCAGGTGGAGCCCGGCACCTTCGCGCTGATGGTGGAGGAGCCGCAGGTCGGCTTCCGGCCGTGGGCGGCGATCGAGGACCTGGCGCTCGCCAGGAGAGACGACGCGGTCTTCCAACTCGACCCGGAGGCGGGCACCGTCCGCTTCGGCGACGGCGTGCGCGGCCGCATCCCCGCGGTGGGCGCGCAAGTGATGGTGGCGCGGATGCGCTCGGGCGGCGGCACCGCCGGCAACCTGCCGCCGCTCACCCTCAAGGACATCTCGGCGACCACCACCAGCGGAGCGCCGCCGCCCAAGCTCAAGGTGGTGCAGGCGCAGCCCACCCTGGGCGGCGCCAACTCCGAGTCGCTGGCCGAGGCGGAGCAGCGCATCCCGGCGCTGATGCGCCACGGCGACCGCGCCGTCACCGGGGAGGACTACCGGCGGCTGGCGCTGTCCACCCCGGGCGTGCAGCTGGGGCGGGTGGAGGTCATCCCGCGCTTCGAGCCCAAGCAGCGGCGCGACGACGTGCCGGGCGTGGTCTCGGTGATGGTGCTGCCGGCGGCGGTGCGCCCGTCCGCGCCCTACCCGCGCCCGGACCGCCCGCTGCTGGAGGCGGTCTACGGGTTCCTGGAGCCGCGACGCCCGCTCACCACCGAGATGTACGTGATGGGCTGCGAGTACATCCCGCTCGGGCTGGGCGTGGGCGTCACGCTGGAGGAGGGCGCCAACCGCGAGCTGGTGATGGAGAACATCCGCCAGGCCCTGCAGCGCTTCCTCTTCCCCACGCCGCCGGGCGGGCACACCGGCACCGGCTGGCCGCTGGGGCGCGACGTGATGGACCGCGAGCTGCTGGTGGCGGTCGCGCAGGTGGACGGCATCGAGACGGTGGCGGGGATCAGCATGTTCTCCAAGGGCAGCGCCACCCGCGTGCTGGCGGGGTCCAGGAAGATCGGCTCCAGCCATGACCTGGCGCGGTTCACGGTGGCGCCGCCCAGGCCGCCGCCCGCACCCGCGCCCGGAGCCGCGCCGCCCGCCCAGGCCCCGTGGATCACCCTCAAGGGCAACTCCGCCAACGTCCCGGTGGAGCTGGCGCTGGAGAACTGGCAGCTGCCCGAGCTGCTGGCGGTGGCGGTGAGCACCGACGGCGAGGTGCCGACCGATCCGGACGGCGGCGCGACCGCGGGCGGCGCGACGGATCCGAACCAGGGCGTGGCCGTGCCGGTGGTGCCCGAGGTCTGCTGATGGACGCCAACCGCCTCCGCTTCCACCTGCTGGCCGTCGCCTCCGACTGGGCGCCGGAGGTGTCCGTCCAGGACCAGCGGGTGGCGGTGTACGACGGCGCGCGCCGCACCCTGCGCCTGGGGAGCCTCACCGACCCGCGGACGCTGGACGAGGCGACGGACCCCGTCGCCGTGGGCCCGCGCCTGGCGCTCACCCCACAGGCGCTGGACGCCTTCTCCACCTGGGCCTTCTGGGACGGCCTGGCCAAGCAGGTGCGCGCCGCGGGCGGGGGTGCCGGCTCCGCGCTGCGATTCGACCCCGCGGCCGCCGGGCTGGTCGGCGACGTCACCGACCTGGCGCCGGGCGCGGGCGGCGTCCTCTACGTCGCGGTGGGGCTGCGCGTGGCGGCGGTGAGCCTGCGCGACCAATGGGAGCCGGTGGCGTTCCCCAAGGCCGGGCTGGACGCGTACCGGCTCTGCGCCGATCCGCGCGGCGGCGCCTGGGTGCTGGGCGGGCCCCCCTCGATGGTGATCGGCGACCCGCCGCCTGCGCTGGGGCGCGTGGACGGCATGCCGCTCCCGGCGGTGCTGCCCATCCCGTCCGGAGAGGACCTGTTCCGCCCGGTGCAGGAGAACCCGGACCCGCCGCGCACCCGGGTGCTGGCCACGCTGGCCTGGCCGGGCGAGGTGGCGGTGGCGTTGGCCGCGGCGCCGTCGGGGACGCTGGCGGTGCTGAGCTGGGTGCTGGACCCAGCCGCCGCCGGGGTGGCCCCGCAGGACGCTTTCGCGCGGGTGCGGCTCTACTCGGACGGCTTCTCCACGCCCATCGCGCTCGCCGGGCTCAAGGCGCCGTTCTCCATCCGCTTCACCGCCGAGCGACAGCTCGCCGCGCTCTCCCTGAAGAACGACGGGAAGTGCGAGGCGGTGGCGTACGACCTGGACGAGAAGACGCTCATCGCGGTGCCGCGCGGCGACTACTTCCCGCTCCCCGACCACGACGGCGGGCCTTTCTTGAACCCGGCACCCGGCGTGCTGCCGCCCGCGCACGGCACCACCGCCGGGCTGGCCCAGCCGCCCACGCCGCTGCAGGCGCTGTCGCTGCCGCAGCTGGCGCGCCACGGCCTGGCCACCCCGTCCCTGGACCGGATCCTCGACGCCGGCAGCCCGCGCGCCACCTGGCACCGCCTCTACCTGGAGGGCGTGCTCCCGCCGCGGTGCGGGGTCATCGTCTGGCTGAGCGCCACCGACGTGGCCACGCCGCCGTCAGCGGAGGACCCGGGCTGGCAGGAGCACCGCTTCGGCGCGGTGCCGGGCGCGCCCGCGGGCGGCGTGCCCAGCGGCGTCTGGGTGCCGTTCGAGTCCGAGGTGCCGTTCCAGCCGAGCATGGCGCCCGGAGACCGCTCGCCCGGCGAGAGCGGCCTGTTCACCGTCCTCATCCAGCGGGCCAACCGGAAGGTGCGCTCGCTCACCGGTCGCTACCTCTGGATGCGGGTGGAGCTGTTCGGCGACGGCCGGCGCACGCCGGAGATCGCCGCCCTGCGCGCCTACGCCTCCCGCTTCTCCTACGCGGAGAACTACCTGCCCTCGCTCTACCGCGAGCAGCTCTTCGGCCTGGACGCGGACGCCGCCGGTCCGGCCACCCCGTCCGACTTCCTGGAGCGCTTCCTGGGCATCGTGGAGGGCGTGCTCACCCCCATCGAGGACCGGGTGGGCGACGCGCACGTGCTCACCGACGCGCGCGGCGTGCCGGACGAGTCGCTGGAGTGGCTGGCGAGCTGGATCGGCCTCACCTTCGACACGCAGATCCCCGCCGGCCGGCGCCGGGCGATGCTGGCCGCCGCGCCGAAGCTGGCGCGCCGCCGCGGCACGCTGGCCGGCCTGCAGCTGGCGCTGGACGTGGTGACCGACGGGATGGTGGCGCGCGGGTCGGTGGTGGTGGTCGAGGACTACCGGCTGCGCCGCACCTTCGCCACCATCCTGGGCGCGGACCTCTCCGGCGCGGACGACCCGCTGTTGCCCGGGCTCACCCAGAGCGGCAACTCCTTCGTCGGCGACACGCTCTTCCTGGGCGACACGTCCCAGAAGGAGCTGCTGGCCCTCTACGGCGAGCGCGTGGAGAAGACCGCCGCGGACGCGAAAGCGGTGGACGAGTTCCTGGCCAGGCTGGCCCACCGGGTGACCGTGCTGGTGCACAACGGGACGGACCCGGCGCTCCTGGGATTGCTCCGCCGGGTGGCGGAGCTGGAGGCGCCGGCGCACGCCGCCGTCTCCGTGGTCACCGCGTCCAGGCCGCTCATGGTGGGGCTGGCGTCGCTGGTGGGCGCGGACACCTTCATCGGCCCGCCGCCGGAGCTGCAACCGGTCCGGCTGGGCAAGAGCGTGCTGGGGCTTTCGGACCGCATCGACCGCCCCGCCGCGCTGGACCCGAGATTGGAAGGAGGATGACGTGACGGCTGCCAACGACGCGCTGATCGACGCCGAGACCCGGGAGCGCCTCTATTACGCGATGGGGGTGCTGCTCGACGCCACGGACTTCGACGCCGAGCAGGCCTACCACCGCGGCCGCCTGGCGCGGGCCCTGGCCTATCTGCACGGGATGGGCACCGCCGCCGGCCTCAAGGCGGGCCACAAGCCGCCGGCGACGCCGCAGACGCCGGAGACGGAGGAGATCACCGTGGACGCCGGGCTGGCGGTGGACCACTTCGGCCGGCTGATCGAGGTCCCCAACGACGCCTGCCTGAAGCTGGACCGCTGGTACTGGCAGGACGGGCTGCAGCTCTCCGACTTCGGCGTCTTCAACTCCGCCGACTTCGGCCTCACCCCCGGCACCGTGGGCGCGCCGGCCACGGGCGTGGTGGCGGACCTCTTCCTGCGCTTCCGCGGCTGCCAGCGCGGCAAGACGCCCGCCTTCGCGGTGGGCCCGTTCGACGCCACCGACGCGGTGGTGCCCTCCCGGCTGCGCGACGAGTACGAGCTCAAGCTGGTCCCGCGCCCGGGCGGTACCCCGCCGCCCGCCGTGCCGAAGGACACCACCTTCCCGGACGACTCGCAGGCGAACCTGGGGACGCGGCGCGCCTCGCTCCGGGCGGCCATCTTCGACGCCTGGCGCGGCAGCCGCGCCGAGGAGCTGGCGAAGCTGTGGACCAGCACCTTCATCCCGGTGTCGCTGCTGGTGGACGAGAACGAGGTGGACCACCACGTGCGCGACCCGGCCTGGGTGTTCCTGGCGCGCGCCGTCATCGGCACCTCGCCCGGCACCGACACCCGGAACAAGCCGGGCGGCGGCACCCTGGAGCGGCCCAAGCGCTCCGGCGTGGTGCTGGTGGACAACGACTCCCGGCCGTTCTCGCTCACCACCGCCGCCGTGGCCCGGTGGATCGGCGCCGTCTGACCGCTACCGACCTTTCTTCTTCTTCTCTCAGGAGCACGCTTCCGTGATCAATCCGACCCGAGGACCCGCCCGCGAGCCGCTGACCCGCACCGCCGCCCAGGCGCTGGAGGCGGCCAAGGCGCTGGTGCACGACGACCGGCGGGTGCGCTCGTTCTTCTTCGACGGGCGCTTCCTCACCGCCAAGGACCTCACCCGCGAGCAGGGTTACTTCCTCACCCGGCAGGCGGACCTCTCGCGCGCCGGGGGCACCGGCGTGGTGCGCGGCCTGCGCGCCAGCGCCGGGAAGGACCGCATCACCCTGAACCTGGGGTTGGGCCACGGGCTCACCCCGGGCGGCGAGCTGGTGGTGGTGCCGCGGGACCTCACCGGCATCCGCCTGGACAACATCCCGGACATCCAGCGGCTGGACGCGGCGTTCGGCCTCTCCACCGTCCCGCGCGAGCTGGCGCGCAGCCGGAGCGGCCTGTACGTGCTGGCGCTGCGGCCGGTGGAGTACACCGCCAACCCCATCGCCTCCTACCCGACGTCGCTGGGCGCTGCGCGCACCATGCACGACGGTGACATCGTGGAGGCGGTGGCGCTCACCCTGGTGCCGTACCCGGACCCGGTGGGCGGCGGTTCCTTCGACGTGAGGCGGAGCCGGGTGGCGCACGACGTCTTCGCCGGCACCGGGATGCGCAACCTCCCGGTGGACGCGTTGCCTCTGGCCATGCTGGCCATCGACGGCGGCGTCATCCGCTGGCTGGACGAGTGGATGGTGCGGCGCGAGGTGGGCGGCGAGCAGGAGGCGGTGGTGGGCTTCGGCGTGGCGCAGCGCCACACCCGCGAGGCCTACGTGCAGCAGTACGACACGCAGCTGCTGGACGTGCTCCACGCGCGGCGCGCCGCCGGCCAGAGCGAGCGGCTGCTGGCGTCCGAGGCGTTCTTCACCATCCCGCCCATTGGACAGATCCCCACCGCGGCGTTCGACCCGGCCAACCTCACCGAGTACTTCTTCCCGCCGGAGGTGGACGTCCAGCTCACCGTCATCCCGGAGGACGAGGTGGGCGCGGTGCTGGAGGACTGCCTGCAACTGCCGCCCATCGACCTCACCATCGGCGCCGAGGCGCTGGAGTCGGTGTCGGTGATGATCCTCATCCCGGTGCCGCGCGCCACCATGGCGCGGCGCACCGCCCAGCTCTCGGGCCTGCTCCGGTCCGGGCCCATCGCGCTGCGCGCGGCGGCGGAGGGCGTGGTGGCGCGGCGGCTGCCGGGCGAGATGCTGGTGGACCTCCAGCGCAAGTGGCAGCTGGTACCGCCGGCGATCACCGGGCCGAAGAACCTGGTGGACGCGGCGTGGAGCGAGCTTTTGGCCGGCACCCGCACCGTCTGGTACGCGCGGCGGCCCAACATCCCCCAGCGGCCGCAGGGCGTGGGGACCGCGGTGCAGGAGCCGGACGACGCCTGGCCGTCCGAGCCGGGCGCGCTGATGTTCAAGCAGATGCTGCTGGAGGCGGACCTGATGGATGAGTTCTCCTCCATGCCGTCGCGCGCCTCCACCATCGCCATCGCGGAGATCAGCAAGGGCCTGCGCGAGCTGGCCACCAACCTCTCGCGCTGGCGCTTCTCCGCGCTCGGCTCCGCCGTCCTGCGCCTCTCCCTCATCCGGCTGGAGGAGGTGGCGGCGGCGGTCAACCGCTTCCCCACCGAACCGGTCATCGAGGGGCTGAAGCGCCTGGACGGGGAGTCCTCGCTGGCGACCGTGCCGCTGTCCATCCTGGCGGCCTCCAATCGGATGGCGGAGATCGGCACCCACGTGCGGCCGCTCACCGCCGCGGAGCTCGGCACCTTCGTCGGAAAGCTCAAGATCCAGCTCGACCAGGGCAAGTCCCTGGACGACGCGTTCGAAGCCAGCAAGTGAGTGAGGGACGCCTGCCGTGATCGTCAAACCCATCCCGGATCCGCTCCCCAACGAGCACGTCATCCAGGTCGAGCCGGCCATGGCGCCGCTCGGCGTGGACGCCGACTGGCGCCGCCGCGCCAACCTGTTCACCAGCCGCGCCCTCTCCGCGGACGCGCTGCTGGTGGAGCAAAGCGAACGCGCCGGCCGCCTCTCCTTGCTGGGCCAGCACCTCTCCGCCGGCGTCGTCAACGGCCTGGAGGCGCGCCTGGAGAGCCTCGCCTCCGGCGCCGTGCTCCACGTCAGCGCCGGCGCCGGCATCGGTCAGACCGGTGAGGACGTCCTCGTCCGCCGGCAGGTCGCCGTGCCGGTGGCGAACATCCCCTTCTTCGGCGGCGACAAGGACCCGGACACCTTCACGCTGGAGGCGCTGGCCGCCCTCCCCCTGGGCCCCGCCGAGGGCACCCTGGCGGCGATCCTGGCGCTGGTCCCCACCATCGCGGTGGAGGAGCCCGCCAGGAGCCCGGTGGATCCGTGCGAGGTGGACACCGGGGACCAGCCGTTCATCGACTCGGTGCGGATGGAGGGCGCGTCGCTGGTGCTGTTCGGTTGGCCCCTGGGCTGGAACATGCCGAACCGGTTCAGCCGGCGGTGGCGGAGCCGGCTGGCGAACCAGCTCTTCGACCGCGAACGGCGCCGGCGGCCCGGCCGCCTCACCGCCTGGGAGGAGCACGGCATCGCGCTGGCGCTGATGGGGTTCGACCAGGACCGCAAGCCGCTCTGGGTGGACCGGGGCTCGGTGGTGCGGCAGGGCGGGCTGCCTCAGGCCCGGACCCGGCTGGCGAAGGAGCGCGGGACGCCGCTGCTGTGGCAGGCGCGCATCCTCCAGTTCAGCGAGCAGCTCGCCTCGCTCACGCCCGCCTCCATCGCGGACGGGAGCGCGGTCCGCTCCTTCCGGCGCCTGCCGCCGGTGGGCGTGCTGCCCAGGGATGCGGTGGACTACCGCGAGTGGACGGTGCGCTTCTTCCCGCGCCGCTTCCAGATCGAGGCGGTGCCCATCCCCTTCGAGCAGCTCGACGCGCTGGCGCGCGCCAGCGCCTCGCTGGAGCCGCTGGACGTCACCCGCGCCGAATTCGTCCGGGTGCTGGTGCCGGTGCCGGAGTCCGTCTACGAGCCGCGGCTGTTGATCGACGAGCCGCTGGACCCGGCGTTCATCGACGCCATCGAGCATGGGCTGCAGCGGCTGGGCGGCAACCTCAAGCGCCGGTCGGTGGTGCGCTCGAGGCTCAACGTGCTCCAGGACGCGCTCGCCGGCGCGCGGCCGGACCGCTACCCGTCCTCCGACCCGGAGGCCGACCTGGAGGAGGCGCGCTACGTCCCGGCGGAGCTGCCGGAGGGTCAGGACGAGGACGTCTACGACACCCTCAACGGGACCGTGCCCAAGGCCATCGCGCTGTTGCAGAACCGGTACGCGCCCGCGTGGGAGCAGCCGGTGGACGTGGTCTCGGTGCAGATCCCCCACCCGCCGCCCTCCAACCAGGACAACCCTCCGGATCCGCGCCGCGAGTTCCAGGCGCAGCTCACCGCCGCGCCGCTGGCGATCTCCCGGCCGGACAAGGCGCACGTGCTGGGCCGCGGGCCGTTCCGCACGCTCTGGTACCGCACCTTCGACGGGCGCGCCTGGAGCGGGGTGGTGCAGGTGCAGCCCATCGGACTGGGGGGCCGCGAAGGGCCGGTCCTTCCCCAGATCCGTGCCAAGTCGGCGCCGGCCGCCTCCATCTCGGGACGCGGGCGGCTGGAGGTCTTCTTCCGCGACACCCAGGACGCCCTGCAGACCTGCTTCGTGGACACGCGCGCGTCCAGGCCGGTGTTCAGCCAGCCGCGCGTGGTGGCCGAGCGCTGCCGCACCGCGCCCGCCGCCTCGTGGGTGGTGGAGGGCCGCACCGAGGTGGTCTACGGCGGGCCGCCGCCGCCCAACGCGAACGGCATCATCCCCAACGGGCGCATCCTCTGGCGGGTGCGGGTGTCGAACACCGGCGCCGGCACCCCTCAGCCCATCCCGGTCGGCGGGATGCGGGTGATCGGCGACCCGGTGGCGGTGGCGTACAAGGGCGTGGTGCACGCGTTCGTGCTCACCACGGACCGGACGCGCATCGGCGGGCTGAACATCGAGTACCACCACGACATCGCCGAGGTCACCCTGGTGGGGGACCCGACGATTCCCCCGTCGCTGCAGTTCCACGCCCCACCGGGCACGGCGGTGCGGTGGCTCAACGCCTGCGTCACCGGTTCGAAGATCGACCTGCTGGCGCTGGACGGCGGCTCGACGCTCTGGCACTCGCGCGGCGACCCGGCGAAGAGCGGGTTCAACGCGTGGAGCCCGTGGGTGGCCGTGGGTCACGACCTCAGCCTCGTCCCGGCGATGACGCCCACCGACGACGGCACCCGCCTGGACGTGGTGGCCCGGACGATGGACGGGCACCTCAAGCACACCTGGTTCGACGGGACCACCTGGCGGCCGCTGGAGTCGCTGGGCACCGAGGTGTCGCAGGCGGCGCCGGCCGTCATCCGGCGCGGCAATGACGTGGACGCGCTGATCCGCGGGCGCGAGGGGCTGCTCTGGCGGCGGCCGGTGGAGAACACCACCAGCCGGACCTACGTGAGCCTGGGCCTGCAGGGCGTGTCCAAGGACCTGGCGGTGCGGGCGGGGAAGATCGACGAGTCGTTGGACGCGTCCTTCCTGCGCGTGCAGGCGGAGATCCACCGCATCCGGCAGCTCATGCTGGGGAACAGCGCCGCCAGCGTGCTCTCCACCTCGCCGGTGCTGGCGCAGATCGCGGTGGCGGAGATACGGCCCGCAACGCAGACGGACGTGGCCACCTTCATCGGGGGCCTCAAGCGGACCATCTCGTACTCCACCACCACCAAGGCCGACCCCGGGGACCTCAAGGCCCAGCTCACCAAGATCAACCCGGTGATCGACGTGCTTCAGGGCGCCATGGTCACCAAGCGCGACCTGCTGGCGCGCACCCTGGGGCTCCTGGCGGGGATGGACTTCGACCTCGACGGGGTGCTGCTGGCGGACGTGAAGCCGGTGCCGTGGATGGCGCCCCGCGTGGCGGCGGCCGTGATGGCGCCCCGGGCGAGCATCATCCCGCCGGCCGAGGTGCGCACCTCGGTCCCGCTGGTGGACCTGCTCCGGCTGTCCGCGGAGGACTGGAACACGGTCTTCACCAACTACGTGGCGCCCAAGGTGCCGGCGCGCGCGCAGGAGTCCGCCTACTTCTCCACCGCCATCGCGCAGCTGGAGGACCTGCTTCACGCGCTCCGCGGGGTGGAGGACCGGGTGCAGTACTACCAGGCGGTGCTGGGGGAGTCGGCCGCGCTCCTGTCGGAGCTGAACGGGCTGCTGACCTCCGGCAACTCGCGGCTGGTGGTGCTGGGCAAGTCGATCGCCGAGGGCCGGCAGGACCTGGTGGTGGCGCGCGCCCTGCTCGCCGAGGAGCAGTCGCGGCTGAGGGTGATCAACGACCGGCGCGAGCGCGTCCGGCGCGACCACGTGCGCTTCCTGGTGTACCAGCGGCCGCGCATGTCACAGATGCAGAAGCCGCCGCCCATGCGGTCGCTCGACACCGGGCTGTACGTGTCGGAGTTGCCGGCCGCGCTGGCGGAGACGAGGGCGGCGCCGCCGGAGCTGTGGACGCTGATCCACGTGCTGCGCGACGCGCCGGTGTCCTGGTTCGCCAACGGGCCGAAGGTGCACCTCCAGCTGGACCGGCTGGACGTGGTGCTCAACGCGCTCAACGCGGCCCGGCTGCGCGCGCAGATCCACGTCCCGCCGCCGCCGCCGCCGATCAACCGGGCGCCCACGCGCTACGGGGACGGGGTGGGGCGGGCGCTGGGCGCGCAGGGGCTGGCCATCTCCAAGACGCGGGCGGCCACCGCCACCCTGGACGTGGAGTCGCTGGCCTCGCGCGGGTGGTCGGAGCTGCAGAGCCTGGCCCACCTCCACGTCACCTACGGGGACCTGGCGGCGGGCGGCCACGGGCGGCACGACGTCTCGCAGTACGCGGCGCAGGAGGTGGAGAAGATCTCCAAGGTGGCCACCCACCTGCACGTGCTGTTCGGGCAGGTGAGCCCGCGGGTGCGGCTGGACTGGGCGGAGCTGATGAGCGAGTACGACGCGCCGTTCGAGCTGAGGAACCTGTCGGCGCTGCCGCGCTGGAACGAGCTGGAGTCTTCGGACCGGCGTCACCTCCAGGAGCTGGTGGACTGGCTGTTCGGGCAGATGAACCTGTCGGTGGCGGAGGCGAAGTCGCTGATCAACGACGTGGTGCGGACGGCGGTCTTGCTGGCCAGCCACGCGCCGGTGGATGAGATCGTCTCCGGGCACCTGCCCAAGCCGCACCCGGCGAAGGTGGGCGCGCTGATGGAGGTGGCGGTGGATCCGACCCGGGTGCGGGTGGGGATGCACGTGCTGCTCAGCAGCGGCGAGCACACCGTGCAGGCGGTGGTGGAGGACCTGGCGGGCGGCAGCGCGAGGGCGCGGGTGTTCTCAGCCAGCGCGGAGGTGGTGTCGCTGGCGGAGAACACGGTGGCCAAGTTCAGCGAGCCGAGCCATCCGGGGTCGCTGCTGCCGGTTCCGAGGGCGGCGCCGGCGCCGGTCTCGCCCATGGTCTCGAAGGCGATGACGCTGACGAAGCTGAAATGAACGAGGGGAGGCGGGTCCGCAGCCTGCGGCTCCGCGCCGCCACCCCCGCGCTGGTGCAGCGCGGGGCGACGCTGCTGGAGGATGCGCTCCGCACGGCGTCCATGCCGGATCCGGGGCGCGGGCGGGTGCTGTTCATCCGGAGCCTCGCGCTGGGGGTGATTCGCCCGGACCGGAGCCCATCGTCGCTGGCGCTGGCGTTGGAGCGGAGGGTGGCCGCGCTCGCGCGCGACGCCGTGCACGCGGAGGAGGAGAGGGCGCCCGCGGCGCACGCGGTGTACTTCGCGGACGCGGTGCAGGCGCTGGTGGCGCTGGGTTCGAGGCTGGCGAAGCGGGCGCCGATGGGGGCGTGGTTCTGGCCGCTGGTGGTGCCGGAGGCGTGGGGGAAGCCGGTGGATGAGGCGCTGCGGGCGGTGCTCCAGGCGGCGATGGAGACGGAGCCCGGGCCGGCGGCGGCGGTGGCGCTGGTGGAGGGGATGGTGGAGCGCGGGGCGGTGGGGCCGCTGCTCGGGGCACTCCGGTGGGTGGATGGGCCGGGGCTGGCGAGGGCGTTCTGGGGGCACGCACCGGAGGTGTCGCGCGGGGTGGTGCTGGCGAGGGCGGCAGCGCCGGAGCTGGAGGTGATGCCGGGGCGGGTGCGGGTGGTGCTGGAGGAATGGGTGGGGACGTGGGGGCCGGAGGATCTGCGGAGCGTGTGGCTGGCGGCAGTGGTGATGTCGCTGGCGAGGCCGGCGCGGGTAGTGGATGCGGAGCTGCCGGCGCGGGCGATGCGGGTGGCCGCGGCGGTGGTGCCAATGGCCGAGCGGGCGAGGGCGCCGCGGCCGGAGGAGCCGGTCGAGGAGCGCGTGGAGTTGGAGGCGGCGCCCGAGGTGGAAGAGCGGCGGCGGGTCGAGCGCGCAGAGGAGCCTGGCCCTGTGTCGCGAGCGCCGCGCCCGGTCGAGGAACCCGAGGTGCCGGTGCAGGTCCGTCCGGAGGTCGAGGTGGAGGCCCCGCGAGGTGAAGCCCGCCGGCCGAGGCCGGTGGCGCCCGAGGAGAAGGTTGCGAGACGCACAGGGGAGCAACCGCGGAGCGAGGAACCGCGGCGAGCCGACTCCTGGTCTGAGGTGCCAGAGCCGACGCGCGCGGGCGGGCTGCTGTTCCTGGTACACGCGTTGGAGTACCTCGGGCTCCCGCAGATGCTCTCGGAGCAACCGGAGCTCCGGGAACGCGCGGTGGCGGAGCACTTCCTGGCGTGGGTGGCGGCGCGCCTGGGTGTGCCCCTCGAAGATCCCGTGCTGCGCGCGCTGCGAGTGGAGGAATTGCCGCCGCTGGCGGCACCTTGCGGCTTCACGCTAACGGAGCGGTTGCGCGAACGGAGCGGCGCTGTCCTGCCTGCACGAGGGATCATTCAAGGCGATCGCACGCTTGAGGTAGACGCGCGCGGCCGACTCGTCCTCTCCCTTCGTCACTCGAGCCCGGAACCGCTTGGTGGCATCCCTCCCGACCTCGAGCTCCTGCTCCGCACCCTCTACCTCGCGACCGCCCGCCTGCTCCGCACCCGGGCGCGGCTCTCCCTCCGCGCGCTCGTCCTGCGCCCCGGCCGCATCGCCGCCACCTCGACCCACCTCGACGTCCTCTTCGACCACACCCAGGCAGAGCTCCACATCCGCCGCGCGGGCCTGGACGTCGACCCCGGCTGGGTCCCCTGGCTCGGCCGCGTCATCCGCTACCATTACCTCCATGGCGAGCTCCCCCCGACCTGACCACCTCCCCGGCGTGGTCGCGATGGCCGCCACGCCCTACCCGCTGCGGACCTGCGCGCTCGCGGCCCTGGGCCACCTCGCCGACCTCGACGCGGAAGCCATGCAGTGCCTCCGCGAGCCCGTCGAATCCCTCGGCGACGCCTGGCCCACCGCCGCCCGGGCCGCCCAGCTCTCCCCCGTCCCCGAGGACGTGGGCCTCGTCCAGCTCGCCCGCCACCTCAACCTCTCCGTCCTCGAGGTCCTCTCCGTCGCCCTGGCCCTCGCCGTCGAGGAAGACCCGCGCGCCGGCAGCGCCGTCGCCTACCTCCAGTCCCCCATCGAATCCTCCCGCCCCACCCTGGGCCTCCTCGCCCGCGCCTTCTCCGAGGTCGCCTCCGGCTCCACCGACCCGCTCCGCGAGCTCGCCGCCGGCGCCGCCCTCTCCAGCGGCCTCCTCGCCCGAGTCCGCGAGGACGCGCCCCTCACCGAACAGGCCGTCTCCCTCCCCCTCCCGCACTACCTCGCCCTCTGCGGCCAGGACGCCGACTGGCCGGGCGGCACCATCGGCCTGGGCCCCATCGAGCCCGTCCCGCTCTCGCCCTCCACCCTCGAGGCGATCCGCAACCATGCCGCCGCCTTCGCCGAAGCCCCCCGCGGCGCCCTCGTCATCCGCTGCGCCTCCCAACCCGAGGGCCGCTCCGTCGCCGCCGCGCTCTGCCGCGAGCTCGGCCGCCGGCCCCTCTTCATCGAAGGCGACAAGCTCTCCGGCCTGGGCCCACTCCTCCTCCAGCGCGGCCTCCTCCCCGTCCACGTTCACGACCTGGGGCCCGGCGAGCGCAAGGCGCTCCCGTCCATCCCCTACTACCGCGGCCCGGTGCTGGCCCTGATCGGCCGCGAGGGCACCCTCGACTGCGAAGGCCACGGCGCGCTCCGCTGGACCATCTCCGTCCCCGGCCGCGACGAGCGCCGCACCCTTTGGGAGACCGCGCTCGGAGGCCCGGACGGTGACCTCCCCACCGAGCTGGCCCGCCAGCACCGCCAGGGCGCCGGCCGCATCGCCCAGCTCGGCGTCCTCGCCCGCCGGAGCGCCCGGCTCAAGGGCCATGCCCAACCCACCCGCGAGGACGTCCTCTCCGCCGCCTGGAGCGCCGAGGGCGGCGGCCTCGGTTCCCTCGCGGAAGGACTCCCGGACCCGGTGGGCGACGACGCCCTGGTGCTCCCGCCCGAGCTGTCCGCCCAGCTCCAGCTCCTCCTCGCCCGCTGCCGCGCGCGCGACGGCCTGGACGAGGGCCTGGGCCCCTCCGCCCGCACCCGCTACCGCTCCGGCGTCCGCGCGCTCTTCGTGGGCCCGTCCGGAACGGGCAAGACGCTCGCCGCCGGCTGGCTGGCCACCCGCCTCACCCTCCCGCTCTACCGGGTGGACCTGGCCTCGGTGACCTCCAAGTACATCGGCGAGACGGAGAAGAACCTCGCCCAGCTCTTCGCCCTCGCCGAGAACGGCGACCTCATCCTCCTCTTCGACGAGGCGGACTCCCTCTTCGGCAAGCGCACCGACGTGCGCGACTCCAACGACCGCTACGCCAACGCGCAGACCAACTACCTGCTCCAGCGCATCGAGTCCTTCGACGGCATCGCCGTCCTCACCTCCAACAGCAAGTCCCGCTTCGACAACGCCTTCATGCGCCGGCTGGACGCCATCGTGGACTTCCCCATGCCCGGCGCCCAGGAGCGGCGCGCGCTCTGGGAGGCCCACCTCGGCGCCGCGCACGCGCTGCCTCCGCGCGACCTGGGCAAGCTGGTGGCGGTGGCGGACCTCACCGGCGGGCAGATCCGCAACGCCGTCCTCACCGCCGCCGTGCTGGCCCGGGAGGAGTCCCGCCCCATCGAGCTGCGCGACATCGCCCGCGCGCTCCAGGACGAGTACCGCAAGGTGGGCCGCGACCTCCCCTCCGAGCTCCGGCAGCCGCCACCGCGCGCTAGCTGACCAGCCCCCAGGCGCGCAGCACCTCCAGGTCCATCAGCGCGCCCCAGGCCGTCTCCAGGGCACGGGACCGGAAGAGCTGTCCAGGGAGCGGCCGGTTGGGGTCGATCATCTCGTCCGTGAACGTCCCCACGAACTGCACCCATTGCCACTCCAGCTGGTCCGCGGACCATGTCATGGGCCGCTTCGGCAACAGCTCCTCCACCTTCGCCCGCTGCTCTGGAGACAGGATGTCGAAGTACCGGGGCGACGCCTCCGGGTGCGCCAGCACCGCGGACAGCGCCGCCAGCGCAGGGTGATCCTCCGAAAGCTGGTCCGCGGGGACGCCCCGCAGCACCCGGACCGCGTGGGCGATGAGGACGTCCGCGGCGTCGCGCGCCGCCTTCACCTCTCGCAGGCCGAAGCCCTGCGCCGCGTGCAGCACCTGCCGGCTCCCGGCCGGGATGGTGGCGCGCAGCCGCTCCAGCTCTGAGGTCAAGTCCAGGTCGGCGACGCTCGGCATGGGCCCTTCCTACCTCTCAATGGAAGACATAGCGGAGCGCTTCTTCCAGGGCCTTCTGCATCGGCGTCTGCGGCCTGGCCGTCTCGCCCGGCTTTCCGGACTGGGTGCCGTCCGCCGGCTTGGTGGCCTGCGCCGCCTCCGCCGCCCTGGCCGCCTTCAGCGCCTCCGCACCGAGGAAGCGTTCGATCACCGCGTCGATGGCCTTGTTGCGCACCGTCTCCGGGACGATGTCCGTCAGCGCCTTCTTCCAGGTCGCCTGGAGCGACGCCGCCTGCGTCAGCTCCCAGGTCCCCAGGCGGCTGGCGAAGGCCTCCAGGCCCGCCAGCGCGACCTCGACCGTTCCCACGCCCTTGATCTGCGCGAAGCGGTGCATCTCCTCCGCCACGTTGGTGTGGAGGAGCATCTCGTCGTCGGTGTTGACCGACATCCGCACCCCGGCCTTGGACAGCACCGCCGCCGTGTGCAGGTCGATGGTGAGGTTGGAGATCACCAGGTTGGAGGTGATGTTCAGCTCCACCACCACGCCGGCGGCGATCACGCGCTGGAGCAGCTCCTCGCGCCGCTTGTTGAACAGCTCCACGTCCCGCTTCCTCAGGCGGCCGGGGGCCAGGGCGCGGATCTGCTCGCCGGTCATGCCCAGGATGACCGCGTGGCCGATGCGGTCCGCGCCCATCCGGAGCGCGTCGGTGACGTCGTCCAGCAGCGACAGCGCCGACCGGGAGAGGATCTGCTCGCCGGCGTGGACGGTGAGGCCGAGCTGCTTGACGCGCTCCTCCGGCTTCGCCTCCCCGGCTCGCGGCTCGTCCGAGCCCATCTTCCCCTGCTTGCGCAGGGTATCCACCACCATCCGGTTGAGCAGGGCGAGCTGCTCCACGTTGAGGCCGAGCGGCTCCTCGGTGGCGCCGGGCCTCTTGCCGGGCGCGCCCATCTTCGCGTCCAGCAGGCCCTCGAGCCGGCCCGGCCCCTTGCTCTCCGGCTCGCCGCCCAGCAGCCGCTCCTTGCCCGTCCGCTGTTCGGGAGGTTTGAGCTCGTCCGCCTTGGCCGCCTCCAGGAACTTCGCCTGCGCCTTGGCGTGGTCGTCCTGCACCTTCGCCATCACCTGGTCCGCCGTCAGGCCCTTGTGCCCCAGGACCCACTCGGCCAGGTCCTTCTTGCCGGCGCTCGTCAGGATCGCCGCCAGTCCCTCGTGCCAGTCATCTCCAGCCCCGGCCAGGCGCTTCAGCGATTCGCGCAGGTTCAGGACGGTGACCTGCGCGTACTCCTGGGCCGACACCACTGGGCGGTGCCCCTCCACTCCGGAGCTGTCCAGGCCCACCAGCTTGCGGAGCGCGGTCCCTTCGCCCTTGGCGAAGCGCTCGAGGATGAGGCCGCGCAGGTCGGCCGCGTCCATGTTCTCGCCGCGCAGGTTCATGCTCCCGGGGTTCTTGGCGATGGAGAGGATGAAGGCGCGCTCGGCGTCCGAGAAGACCACCTCACCTTTCTCGAGCTGCCGCACCAGCTCCTTGGCGCTGTCCTTCCCGCGAAGCCCGAACCGGACCTCCTCCGCGGCCAGGCTGGGCGCGCTCAGGCGGCCCCGCTGGATCTGGTGGGCGAGGGCGGCGTCCACGTTGCCCACCGAGCTGCGGATCACCTCCTGCAGCGCGCCGAACGCGGCGAAGAAGCGCTCCTGCGAGGCCGAGGGCCGGGTGGGCGGCTTCTGCATCGCCGCCTCATGCAGGGTGACGTCCACCGGCCGGTAGACGGCCAGCGACTCCAGAAAGCCGCGCAGCGCCTCCTGGACGTCGAGCCGCATCGGCGTCGACCCGGAGCGCTGGTACGCCTCGAAGGCCTTCACGAACTCCAGCGCCCGCTTCTCCACCGAGCTCTTCAGGCCGGGCGCCATCTCGGCGCCGCCGTGAGCGGCGAACGCGTCCGGCGCCAGCAGGTCGAGCCGCTGGAGCACCTCCCGCATGCTCCCCTTGGTCAGCTCGAGCGCCAGGCCCTCCAGCGGCTTGTTGCCGACCAGCATCAGGTATTCGGCGGTGAGGCTGGCGTCGAGGTGCGCGTGCTGCTCGGCCATCGCCTTCGCCTTGGAAACCGTGTGCACCAGCGCGTGCGGGCTGTCGGCGTACTCCGGCATGGTGGCCAGAAGATGCACCACGTGCTGCCGGACCGCGGACTGGAAGAAGGCGTTGTTGTGCTCCTCGAAGAACGTCCTCGCCCCCGGCTTCCCCGGCTCCGCCGTGCCCGGGACGAACTTCCGGTCGCCGCTGATGAGCTGGTAGTGCGTGGCGAGCTGGAGCAGCGACTCCAGGTGCTCCTTCGAAAGGCTTCCGGGCTTGGTGCTCATCAGCACCTTGGCCAGGTCCGCCAGCTCGACCACCTTGGGGGTCTTGCCCTCCGCCGCCGGCTCCACCGGCACCGGCTTGAGGTCCTTGATGGCGGTGTGGGGGGCCGGCGCCTTCAGCTTCGGCTCCTCCTTGGGCCCGGCCGCCAGCGCCGCCGTCCGGCCCGCCAGGTCCGGGAGCTCGTAACCGACCTCGAAGCCGGCGCCGGACTTCACCAGGCGCCAGGTGGTGTCCGCCTCCGGGACGCCCCACTGCCTCAGGGTCGGCTTGGTCTTGTCGTCGCCGACCACGTAGTACGCGTCCTGGTGCGCCTTGAGCGGCGGGTAGGCGTTGCCCGGGTTCTCGATGAGCACGAACCGCTTCCCGTCGTGCGCCAGCAGGTACGGCGGCTTGAGCGTGGGGTTCTTCGGGTCCGGCTCGTCCGGGTGGAGGACCTGGAGCTTGGCGTGCTCCTGGCCCTCCACGTCCACCATCACCAGGCGCACCGGCTTGCCCCCGGTGGCCTCGAGCAGCCGCTTCAGGTCGAACTTGGGGTCCAGCGTGGCGTCGGGTCTCTTGGTCTGGACCTCGAAGACGATGTCCTTTCGCGCCGCCAGCGCGGTCTGCACCTCGCCCGTGGTCAGCGCCGGGGGCTTCTCCTTGCTGAACAGCCGCGCCGGCTGGTCCAGGAACGGCAGCTCCTGCTGCTTGGAGGCCAGCCCGAGCTCGATGGCGCGCTTCTTCATCGGGCTGAGGGACTCCACCTCGGCCATCCGGTTGCCGAGGTTCGTGAGCGCCGCCCGGGCCTGCTCCAGCTGCAGCTTCAGCTCGTCGCGCCGGACTCCTTTGGCGCCCTCCACGTCGTGCTCCAGGCCGGCCACCATCCGCTGGTGCGCGTCGATCTCCACCGCCACCTTGGACTTGTAGAGCGCCAGCTGCTCCTCCAGCGGGAGCTGGGCCCACTTGCCCAGCTTGGCCTCGTCCAGCGCGCCAATGGTGTCGCGCCAGCGCGGCTCCTGGGCCTGGAGCGCGTGGATGCCCTCCTCGCGGAGCACCTTGGGGCTGGCGCCTTCGCGCAGCACCACCGTGGGCTTGCCGTTCACCAGCAGCGTCACCGCCTGGCCGGTCTCCCCGCCGGTGAACGCGTCGAAGTCGGCGCCCTTCATCACCAGGATGGGCACCTTGGAGAGCTTCTGGCGCAGGTCCTCCGGGACGCCGGACTCCAGCTCCTTGCGCAGCCTGGCGCCTTCGGCCCCCTTGAGCGCCTCCGAGGGCCGCTTCACCGCCTCGTCCATGGCGGCGTTGAGCTTCTTCATGTCCACGCCGGGCGATTCGCGCTTGGCGGCGTCGTGCAGCGACTGCCGGAGCTGGGGCGAGATCTCCTCCCCGCGCGCCTGGGCCATCCGGAGCTGGAAGAGCGCCTCCTCCGGGAGCTGGGCCAGCGCGCCGCGCACCTTGGGCGGGTACTCGCCCAGCCGCTCCTCGCGGGCGGCCTGCTTCACCTTGCGCGCCTCGCTCCGCTGCTCGGACGCGTGCTTCACCGCCGCGTCCAGGTGGTGGTCGAAGTCGGCCTTCTTGAGGCCCGGGTTCTCCGCGGCGGCGGCGCGGTAGAGCTGGTCCTTGAGCTGGTCGGAGGCCTTGCCGTCGGTGGTGAGCAGCTTCTTCACCTTGGAGATGGCGTCGTCCGGGAGGTCGGCGAAGGCGGCCCGGCCCTCCTCCGAGACCGCGGCCAGCACGTCCGCCCGAGCCTTGGCGCGCCCGGCCCGCTCCATCTCGCGGCCCATGGCCACCGACTCCACGGCCCGCTTGAGGTTGGCCTGGAACTGCTCCGCGTTCAGCTCCGGCGAGGCCTTCTTGGCGGCGGCCAACAGCTGCGCGGCGACGGCCTCGTCCATCTGGCCGGACTTGATCATCGCCGAGACCTTCTCGAGGTCCGCCTTCCCCAGCTTGTCCAGCCCCTCGGTGGGGACGTCCTTGAGGTACTTGCGGGCCGGCCCCTCCAGCCCTTCGCCCAGCGCACGCTGGACCTGCTTGCGCGAGGCGGCGGCCTCCTCCGCATGCGCCTCCAGCGAGCGGCGCCCCTGCTGGAGGTCCTTCATCAGGCCTTCGGCGTTCACGTCCTGGTGGGCGTGGCCAAGCATGTGGAGGAGCTGGAGCCGGTCCTGCGGGCTGCCCATGGTGGGGTGCCCCATCAGCTCGCGCATCTTGCCCAGCGTCCCCACGTCCAGGCCGGCGAGGCGGGCCTGCATCTCCTTCGGGAGCCCGGCCAGCGCCTCGCGCCCCCCGTACACCTCGCGCTCGTAGCGCGCCTTCTTGGGGTCGTACTCCGCGTCGCCCGCGGCCTTGGCGGCCGCCTTGGCCTGGGCCTCCTCCGGTGACAACCCGTAGTGGTCCTCGCCGGCGGAGATGGCGGCCAGCCGCAGCGTGCGACGGTCCTGGTCGCTCAGCGGCTGCCCGCTCTCGCGCGCCGCCTTGAGGAGCGCCCGGTAGCGGGCCTTGTTGTTCATCTCCGCGCCGGTGCGCATCGCGGAGGTGAACATCTCCTTGAGGCCGGACTCGCCGATGGCCAGCAGCGCGTCCTTCAGGCTGCCCTGGTAGTGGCCGGTGCCGACGTCGATGACGATGTCCGTGGCGGTGGCGGCCATCGACCCCAGCGTCTGGGACACCACCGAGGCGGTCATCTCGCGGCCGGCGGGACCCAGCAGGTTGCCCAGCTGGCCCATGGGCCCGGCCTTGGCCCCCTGCAGCATCCCCTTCTCCATCGCGCCGGTGAGCTTGCCGCTCACCGACTGCGAGACGAGCGTGTTCACCGCGCTGGCGGCGGCGCCCTTCACGCCGGACATCCCCACCTTCCTCAAGCCGCCGCCGATGCCGTCGCGCCAGGTCTCGTCCTGGATGGCGGTGCGGGCCGCGCCGCCGATGGCGCCCACGATGGCCTCGCGCGCCACCGCGCCGCCCATCTTGCCGAAGGTCTTGGTGAGCGCGGCGCCGGTCCGCCCCAGGATGCCGGAGGCCTTGGCGCCGGCCGCCGCGCCCTTGCCCAGCCCGGCGCCGATGCCGGCGGTGGCGGCTTCGATGGCGGTCATCCCCGCGTCGGTGGCGGCCTCCTCCCAGCCGTAGCGGCTGCCGCGCATCCCGTACTTCACCGCCATGGTGGCGGCGCCGGCGATGACGGAGGTGAGGATGCCCGCCACCACCAGGTTCACGCCCGGGATGCACATCAGGACGATGGTGACCAGGATCGCCAGCGCGGTGATGGCGCCGGTGATCAGCGACTCCTGCCGGTCGATCTCCGCCTTGTAGTTGTCCGAGGCGATCTTGACGTTGTTGGTGAGCTCCCGGAGGTTGTAGCGGGCGGTGTCCCCGCCCTTGAGCTTCCCCTTCTCGAACGCCGTCTTGTTGTACGGGGCCTGGATCTCCCCGTCCGGGCCGAACACCTTGCTCGGGTCGCCGCCCTTGTCGCCCGCCGCCTCGAGGATGGCGTTCGCCATCTTCAGCTTGGACTCGTCCAGCTCCGCGGACTGGGGCTTGTCCCCCATGGTGAACGACGCCAGGAAGCCGGTGCCCTCCGTCCTCTGCTGCTGGTGCTCCAGCGCCGCCAGCTCGGCGTAGTCCTGGTCGGTCTCCGGCTCGCCCTTGGAGAGCTTCTTCAGCTCCATGGCCAGGTCGCCGGACGTCTCGGCGAAGTCCCAGAAGCTGGTGGACTTGGAGATCCCCAGCTCCTTGAAGAGCGCGTCCTGGTCGCCGCCGTGGGTCTCGGCGTACTTGTCCTTGGCCCCCGCGATCTCCTTCTTGGAGCGCCCGGTCCACGCCTGCTTGAGCAGGTCGTCGTTGGTGCCCCACTTGTCGGTGGCCATCATGGTGGCGGTGAGGAGGCTGGCCCGGCCTCCCTGGATCATCTCGCGCCCGTACTTCTCTCCGTGGGT